>CAZYQK010000068.1:0-16799 GCA_964650245.1 uncultured bacterium
CACCTCCTCGCTGTACGAGTTCATGCCCTACGGGGCGCCCGAGCTCAAGGAAGTCGCGCGCAAGTACATGTTCCGCGCGGTGGCGGCCGCCGCCGCGGCCTGGGTGGTCCTGTTCACGCTCTCGCTCGGCACCTCCGCGCTGCTGAGCCACCGCGCGCACGAGACCAGCGTCATCGTAGTGCCGTACCGCGAGCTCGCCGCTCCGCCGCCGCTCACCCAGAACACGCCGCCGCCCCAGGTTGAGATCGCGGTGCCGGTCACGCCGCCGACGGTGGGTGTGGCGGTGCCGGTGCCGGACGCCGAGGCCCCGCCCGAGCAGACCATCGCCTCGCAAGAGGAAATCGCCCAGGTCACGCCGGGTGTCGAACTGGGCAAGGGCGAGATCGTGGTGCAGCCCCCGTCCGACGATCTGCCCAAGTTCGGCGATTATGTCTTCGTCGAGGAGCTGCCCGAAGCCATCACGAGGGTGCCCGTGACCTACCCCGACCTCGCGCGCGAGGCGGGCGTCGACGGCGTGGTGATGGTGCAGGCGCTGGTCGGCAAGGACGGCAGGGTCAAGGACACTCGCGTGGTCAAGTCCATCCCGATGCTCGACGACGCCGCGGTGGCGGCCGTCAAGCAGTGGGTGTTCAAGCCCGCCCTCTCCAACAACAAGCCGGTCGCGGTGTGGGTCGCCGTGCCGGTGCACTTCAAGCTGCACTAGCGCCACCGGGTCGGGCGTTCCGTTCCGCGCCGCCTCGATCGCGCGCCGCCCGCCGGCGCGCTGCCGCGCCCGGGGAGTGTTTCCCCGCGCCGGTCCCCGCCGATTTGACCCTCGGCGCAGGTATTCATACTCTCGCGCGGTTTGTCTCTCCCACCGTTTTGCCTTCTTTCTCGGAGAAGCCGATGTCTTCCACAGGGGAGCATGTGGCGACACCGCAGGGCCCCGCGGAGGCTTCCCTCTCCCTGCTGCAGCGGGCGATCGCGGTCTTCGCGCGTCCTGCCCATGCCTGGTCGGGGCTCCAGCAGCGGAGCCAGTGGTGGTTTCCGCTGGTCGTCACCCTGCTCGTGATGGGGGCGGGCGCCGCCGTGCTGCACGAGCGCGCGCTGATCCCGATGCTGACGGCAACCTGGGAGGAACAGGCCGCCAATGGACAGCTCCCGGCGGAGCGCCTCGAACAGATGGAGGCGTTCTTCGACAGCCCGGCGGGGATGGCCGTGATGGTGGGGCAGCAGGTGGTGGTGCTGACGATCCTGAACTTCGTGATGGCCCTGATCATCTGGTTCGGCGTGGGTTTCGTGCTCGGAACGAGCTTCAAGTACCGTCACGGGCTGGAGGTCGCGTCGTGGTCCGGGCTCGTCACCATCCCGGCCTACCTGCTGACCGCGGTGCTGGCCTGGATCAAGCAGAGCTTCCGCGGGGTTCACATCGGCTTCGGCATCGTTCTGCCCGATCCGGATCCGCCGACCAAGCTTCTGACCGCGCTCGGTGTCTTCCTGGATTCGATCGGACCGTTCTCGATCTGGCATCTCGTGGTGGGGGTGCTCGGCGCGGCGGCAATTTCCGGCGCCGCGCGCAAGTCGGTGGCGTGGGTACTGGCCGGCCTGTACCTGGCGGTCTCGGTCTTCATGGCGGCGCTCGCCGGCCTGTTCGTCCCGGGCAGCTGAGAGGCGGCAACCTTCGATTCGACGCATGCGTAGGACCGTTCGCGCCCGGGGGTGGAGCCCGTCGGCGATCACGTTGGAGGGATGTATGACGAGGATGGTGCGAGCCGCTGCGCTCTCACTCGCGCTCGCCGGTTCCGCGGCCGGCACGGGCGCCGCGCAGACGCTCACGGTGGATCGGGCGGTGGAGCTGGCGCTGGTGCACAGTTCGCAGGTGACCCAGGCCGAGGCGTCGGTGCTCGACGCGCGCGGCAGTCTCTATTTCAGCTACTCGCAGATCTTGCCACGCGTCTCGGGAAGCCTCAGCCGCGGGGTGGTTCGCGTCAACGAACGCACCGGCAGCGACGTGGTCGCGGGGAGCGTGTTCCTGTCCGACACGCGCGACTTCGAGCAATACGACACCACGCCCACGCTGAGCGGTTCGTGGTCGGTGCTCAACCTCTCCTCGCTCTCGGGCTGGTCCGCAGCGAGGAGCGGGCTCAAGGCGGCCCAGCTGGCACGACGTTCCACCCATCAGGACGTGGTGCTGGCGACGCGGCGACAGTTCTACGAGGTCGTCAAGGCGGTGCAGTTGTCGCGGGTGGCGGGGGAGGCCCTCAAGCTCTCGCGCGACAACGAGCGGCGGGTGCACGCCCTGTTCGAAGTGGGCTCGGTGTCGCGCAGCGATGTGCTCAAGGCCCAGGTCCAGACCGCCCAGAGCGAGCTCGATTCGATCGCGAAGCGCCACCAGATCAGCGTCCAGCGCATCGGCCTCGCCAACGTGGTCGGCATCGACGAAACGCAGCTCAGCGAGGTCGACACCGTGCTCACCCCCGATCCGAAGGAGTACGACGAGGCCGCAGTTCTCGCCGAAGCCGAGCGCGCCCGCCCCGACATCCAGGCGGCGGAGGCCCAGTTGCGGGCCGCCCAGGCGAGCCTGCGCTCCGCGAACTTCCTGCGGCTGCCATACCTCACGGTGACCGGCTCCACCGAGTACCAGCCCAAATCGGCCTTCAAGACCACGACCCTCGACACGATCGACGCGTCCGGCAAACGGAACAAGCTCGCTCCGCCGTTCGTCGCGACCGGCAACAGCAAGAGCGACCTCCAGCTGAGCGCGCAGGTGGGTCTCACCTGGAATCTGTTCAATGGCCTTGCCAACGAATCTCAGATCGCATCGGCACGGGCCCGCCTGCTGCGCGCGCGCGACAGCCGCGACGCGCTGCGGCGCAATCTCGCCGGCGAGGTACGGCAGACGCTGCTCACCTACCGCGAGGTGATCGAGAGCTACAAGGTGGCGCAGCGCGCGATCGAGAGCGCCACCGAGAACCTCAAGCTGACCCAGCAGAAGTACAACGTCGGCTCGGCGGCCATTCTCGAACTGATCGACGCCCAGGTGCAGCTGCAGACCGCCCAGAGCACCGGGGTGTCCGCGCTCGCCGCCATGAGGGTCGCCGAAGCCGTGATCGAGAAGGTCCGCGGGCACGGCGACTGATACCTGCCAAAGAGGAGTGGCGATCGGATGAAGAAGAAATGGGTCTGGATCGGGCTGGCGGCCGTCCTGCTCGCGGTCGTGATCGTGGCGAACGTGGCCCGGCAGTCGGGCGGCAAGGTGGTGCCGGTCCAGCTGGCGAAGGTTCGCCGCGAGGACATCACCTCGCGGGTACGAGCGCCCGGAAAGATCGAGCCTCGAACGCAGGTGAAGATCAGCGCCGACATCCCGGGCAAGGTGGTGCATCTCGCGGTCAAGGAGGGGGACCGCGTTCAGCCGGGCGAGCTCCTGCTGCAGCTCGACGACACCCAGTATCGCTCGAGCCACTCGCAGGCGCGCGCCGCGAATGCTTCGGCCGCGGCGCGCCTGCGTGAGGTGGAGTCGGCGCTCAAGGTGGCGGAATCCAGCTACCAGCGCCAGCGGGCGCTGTTCGAGCAGCGCCTGCTGGCGCAGTCGGAATGGGACCAGGCCAACACCAACGTCGAATCCGCCCGGGCCGCGGTCGCCACCGCGCGTGAGGAGGTCGCCCGCAGCCAGGCCGCACTCGAGGCCGCCGCCGACAACCTCTCCAAGTGCCGCTTCGTCGCGCCGTTCGACGGTGTGGTGAGCGCGCTGAACGTGGAGCAGGGCGAGATCGTCATGATCGGCACCATGAACAACCCGGGGACCCAGATCCTCATCGTGTCCGACCTGTCGCGGATGCTGGTCAAGGCCGACGTGGACGAGACCGACGTGGTGGACATCCGGCTCGGCCAGAAGGCGAAGATCACCGTGGACGCGCTGCCGGACACGTCCTTTCCCGGCACCGTGACCGAGATCGGGAATACGGCCAAACGGTCGTTCACCGGGACCAGCGAGGGACAGACCAACTTCGAGGTCAAGGTGGTATTCGACCAGAACGTTCCCGAGATTCGTCCCGGGATGACCGCCGACGTCGAGATCGAGACCGCGACCCACCCGAAGACGCTCGGGGTCCCGATTCAGGCGGTGGTCGTGCGCACCGAGCGGGAGCTGGAACGCGCGAGCGCGCGGGGCAAGGCGGCGCGCCGCAAGTCCCGGCGCGCGGGTGACCTGGCGGCCGATGCGGACACCATCGGCCGCAAGGAGAAGGAGATCACCGGGATGTTCGTGGTGCGCGACGGGATCGCGAAGTTCGTTCCGGTGCGCTCCGGCATCGCCAGCGAGACCGTGATCGAGGTGCTCGGCGACGTGAAGGAAGGCGAGCCGGTGGTGGCCGGACCCTACAAGGCCCTGCGGGAGCTCAAGCCCGAGACCCGGGTGAGGCAGGAGACCGCGGGCCGCGGGAAAAAGAGCTGATGCTGATCACCATCCGCGACCTGCACCGCATCTACCACGTGGGCACCGAGCAGGTCCACGCGCTGAACGGCGTAGACCTCGTCATCGAAGAGAACGAGTACGTGGCCGTGATGGGACCCTCCGGATCCGGCAAGTCCACCCTCATGAACATCGTGGGCTGCCTGGACACCCCCACCAGCGGGTCGTACCGGCTCAAGGACCAGGAGATCGGGAAGCTCACCGACGACGAGCTGGCGCGGATCAGGAACCAGGAGATCGGCTTCATCTTCCAGACCTTCAACCTGCTGCCGCGCGCCGACGCGCTTCACAACGTCGAGCTGCCCCTGGTCTACGCCGGGATGCGCCACGAAGAGCGGCGGAAGCGCGCGCGAGAGGCCATCGAGTTGGTGGGGCTCACCGACCGCATGAAGCACAAGCCTAACGAGCTGTCGGGCGGCCAGCGCCAGCGGGTCGCGATCGCGCGCGCGCTGGTGAACAAACCGAGCATCATCCTGGCCGACGAGCCGACCGGAAATCTGGACACGCACACCGGTGAGGAGATCATGGCCGCGTTCGAGAACATCTGGAAGGCGGGCAACACGGTGATCCTCGTGACGCACGAGGCCGACATCGCGGCCCACGCGCGGCGCGTCGTGCGCATGCGCGACGGCAAGATCGAGAGCGACGTTCAGCAGCCGGCTTCCGCAACGCGGTCGCCCGCGGCGCGATGAACCTCCGCGAGAGTGCCGGCATCGCCCTGGGCGCGCTCCGGGCGAACAAGCTCAGGTCCTTCCTGACGCTGCTCGGGACCATCATCGGGGTCATGTCGGTGATCGCGGTGCTCTCGTTCGTCGAGGGGCTCAACCGCTTCGTGTCCGAGAAACTCCTCAACGCGGGCGCCAACGTGTTCTGGGTGGATCCCTACGGGTTCTTCACCAGCGAGGACGAATGGGAGAAACTGCGCGACCGGCCGGAGATCACGCTGGCCGACGCCGAGGCCCTGCGCGCCGCGGTGCCGCACGCGAGCCTGATCGTGGCGCAGGCCGACCGCCGGCAGACCGTGCGCTTCCGAAACAAACAGGTGAAAGGCGTGGAGATCCGGGGCCGGGGTCCGGGCTTCGAGCGCGTGGAGGACCTCGCGATCGCGTCCGGGCGCCAGCTCGGGGAGCAGGACGACCAGCGCCGGCAGCTCACCTCCGTGCTGGGCAGCGAGGTGGCCGAGGAGTTGTTCCCGGGGCTCGATCCCATCGGCCGCCGCGTCCGCATCGGCGCCGAGACCTACGAGGTGGTGGGGGTCATGGCGGCCAAGGGCAAGATGTTCGGCTCGAGCCAGGACCGGTTCGCGGTCATCCCGGTGCAGACTTTCCTCAAGTACAAGAGCGATCGGCGCAGTGTCATGATCTCCGTGAAAAGCGTGGACCAGGCGTCCATGCCGCTCGCGCAGCAGGAGGTGCGCAACGTTCTCCGGGGAAGGCGGCACTTGCGTCCCGGGATGCCCGACAATTTCGGCATCACGACCTCGGACAACGTGCTCGAGCTCTATCACACGCTGACCGCCGGCATCTTCGTGGTGACGGTGGGGGTCGCGGCGATCTCGCTGCTCGTCGGCGGGATCGTGATCATGAACATCATGCTGGTCTCCGTTACAGAGCGTACCCGCGAGATCGGCATCCGCAAGGCCATGGGGGCCCGCCGCCGCGACATCCTGAGCCAGTTCCTGGTCGAGGCCACCACGCTCTCGCTGAGCGGAGGCCTGCTCGGCGCCGTGCTCGGGGCCGGCCTGGCGCTCCTCGCCGGCGCCCTGAGCCCGCTCCCGGCGGCGCTCAGCCTGCCCGCGGTGGCTCTCGGCATCGCCATGTCGGCCGTAATCGGCGTGTTCTTCGGCTCGTACCCGGCGTGGCGCGCGTCGCGACTCGATCCGATCGAGGCCCTGCGGTACGAGTAGGCCATGAACCTGTTTCTGCTGCGCGAATCCCTGCGGATGGCGGGCAGCGCGCTGGCCGCGAACCGGCTGCGCACCGTGCTCGCGCTGCTCGGTATCGTGATGGGCGTCGGCACGCTGATCGGGATGGTCGCCCTCATCAACGGCTTCCAGCGCTCGTTCCAGAGGAGCATCCAGTCGTTCGGAAACAACACCATCTACATTCGCCGCATCCGACCCGGAATCCAGTTCAGCGGCGTTCCCGACAGCCTGAAGCAGCGCCGCGCCTTCACCATGGACGACGCGAGGGCCATCCTTGCGAATGCACCGGCAGTCAAGGCCATCGCGCCGTTCAAGTGGCCGTTCGCCGACATGGTGTTGTCGAACCGCGGCAAGGCGACGCGTAGCGCGTTCTGCTACGGCACGAACGAGGACTACCTGACCACCCACGGCTACGATCTCGCGCGGGGCCGCTTCTTCACCGGGGAGGAGGTCGCGCGCCACGCCAACGTCGTCGTGATCGGGAAGGACACGCGCGAGACGCTGTTCGGTGACGCCAGCGGCATCGGCCGGAGTATCCACGTCAACGGGATCCCGTTCCTGGTGATCGGCGTGTTCGAGGCCAAGGGCAAGATGCTGGGGAACAACTTCGACCAGGTCGCGGCGATTCCCTACAGCACCATGGACAAATACTTCCCGGTATCGGACGACGCCCCGCCCTGGTTCCCCAAGCGCGGCGAGCTGTTCCTCGACGCGATCGCAGTCTCGCCCGAGCAGAGCGAGCAGGCCCAGCAGCAGATCATCGAGACGCTGCGCATCCGGCGGCACCTGCCGAGCAACAAGCAAAACGACTTCGTGGTGTTCACGGACGACGCGTTCCTCTCGCTCTACAACGCGGTGACCGGGGGCGTGTTCGCGCTCATGGCGCTCATCTCCTCGATCTCGCTGCTGGTCGGCGGGATCGGAGTGATGAACATCATGCTGGTCGCGGTCACGGAGCGGACCCGGGAGATCGGCGTCCGCAAGGCCCTGGGCGCGCCGCGCCGGGCGATCCTCACGCAATTCCTGATCGAGGCGGTGCTGCTCACCGTGGCCGGAGGCGTCCTCGGCATCTTGCTGGGGGCGGGCATCTCGTGGTTGATTCACGCGGCGAGCCAGATGCCGACCTTCGTCTCGCCGTGGTCGGTCGTGACCGCGATCGTGTTCTCCGCCATCGTCGGGGTGTTCTTCGGGCTCTATCCTGCGTTGCGCGCCTCTCGCCTCGACCCGGTGGATTCGCTGCGGTACGAGTAGCCCCCCAGGCGGCGGCATGAACACCCGTGACAGCGTGGGCATCGCTCTCGAGTCGCTGCGCGCGAACAAGCTGCGGTCGTTCCTGACCCTGCTCGGCGTCATCATCGGGGTGTCCTCGGTGATCGTCGTGATGTCGCTGGTCCAGGGGCTCGACCGGTTCGTCGCGGAGCAGCTGACCGCCGCGGGCTCCGACGTCTTCACCGTGGACAAGGTGGGCATGGAGCTCGACTTCACGAAGATCCGCGACCTGATGCGACGCCGTGATCTGACGGCGGCGGACGCAGAAGCGATCGGGCGAGCGGCCCGCGACGTCGAGGCGGTCGCCGCCGAGCGTTCGGCGGCCGCGGGAGTGCGGCGCGCGGGAAGGTCCCTCGCCGCCGTACCGGTGCGCGGCGTCGAACCCGACTACCCGCGGGTGGTTGACCTCGAGATCGGGCGCGGGCGGGCGCTGGAACCCTCCGACATGGCGCGGCACGCCCCGGTGTGCGTCGTCGGACACGCCGTAGCGGAGCGGCTGTTCGCGACGGCGGATCCGATCGGGCGTGACGTGCGGCTCGCCGCGCGCACGCTGGTGGTGGTGGGCGTCGGCGCGCGGAAGGGGAGCGCATCGGGGCAGAGCCAGGACGCCTGGGTGATGGTGCCGCTCCCGGTCTTCGAGCGCATGTTCGGCCGGGAGGGAAGCGTCACCCTGCGCGTCCGCAGCCGCGACCAGCAGCACTTCTCGCAGGCGCAGGAACAGACGCGCGCGGTGCTGCGCGCGCGCCGCCACCTGCGGCCCGGGGAAACCGACGACTTCGCGATCGTGACCCCCGATATGTACCTGGGGCTGTGGCGCACTATCTCCGGGGTGATCTTCCTGGTCATTCTTGGCGTTTCGGTCATCTCCCTGCTGGTGGGCGGGATCGTGATCATGAACATCATGCTGGTGTCGGTGACCGAGCGAACCCGGGAGATCGGCGTCCGCAAGGCGCTCGGTGCGCGGCGCCGGGACATCCTCGGTCAGTTTCTGATCGAGGCGGCGACTCTCTCGACCAGCGGGGGCATCGCGGGCCTCCTGCTCGGCGGGTTGGGCGCGGTGCTGATCGGGTTGCTGTCTCCGCTCCCGGTCTACGTCAGCCCGATCGCCGTCCTGTTGGGGCTCGGGATGGCGGTGCTGGTGGGACTGTTCTTCGGCGCCTACCCCGCGGCGCGCGCCGCGGGGCTGGATCCGATCGACGCACTGCGCTACGAATAGTGGCCTCCGCCCGCGACCTGCTCCCCAGCATCCTCGGGATGGCGCTGGGCTCGCTGCGCGCCAACCGCCTGCGCTCTCTGCTCACGACGCTGGGCGTCGTGATCGGGGTGGCCGCGGTCGTGACCATGTCGAGCCTGATCGAGGGCCTCAATCGGGTCGTCGTGGGTTCGATCACCTCGTTCGGGTCGCACGTCATATACGTGCGCAAGCTGAGCCTCGACCAGCTCTTCGACCCCCACATGCCCGACAGCGTGCGGCAGCGGCACGCGTTCACGCGGGACGACCGCGAGGCGGTCATGCGTCTGTGCCCGGACGTCAAGGAGGTTACGCTGCTCAACTTCGTGGACGCCGTCACGGTGCGGTTCGGACGGCGCGCGACCCGCAACGTCCAGGTGCTGGGCGTGGAACCGGCGGTCCAGGAGGTGAACCGCTACGATCCGTGGCTGGGGCGCTTCTTCACCCCGGAGGAGGTGCGACGCAGCGCGCAGGTCGTGGTACTCGGCAAGTCGATCCGTGAGGCGCTGTTCAGCGGCGGAGACCCGATCGGCAAGACCGTCCACATCAACCGCATCCCATTCCGCGTGGTGGGCGAGCTCGAGCCCAAGGGCAGCAACCTGTTCGGAAACTTCGATGAGCTGCTGAGCGTGCCATACACCTCGCTGGAGAAGTTCTTCCCGCCCGGGCCCGACGCGCCGTTCTTCATCCCGAAGAAGGGCGAGTACTACATGAACTGCGTCGCGGTCTCGCCCGACCGCACCCCGGCCGCCGTCGACCAGATCCGCGAGGTGCTGCGCCAGCGGCGCCACGTGGCGGCGCGCGGCCGCGACGATTTCGCGGTATTCACTGAGGAGGCGTTCACGGACCTTTACGGCAAGCTCACCGGCGCCGTGTATCTCGTCATGCTGGTCATCTCGTCGGTCGCGCTGTTCGTGGGCGGGATCGGGATCATGAACATCATGCTGGTGGCGGTGACCGAGCGCACCCGCGAGATCGGGCTGCGCAAGGCGGTCGGGGCGCCGCGTGCCACCATCCTGCTCCAGTTCCTGATCGAGGCCTCTGTGCTCTCGGGCGCGGGCGGCGTCATCGGGCTCGGGCTCGGAGCCTCGGCCGCGCAGGCGGTGCGCGCCGCCTCCGGGCTCCCCGCGTTCACCCCGCTGTGGGTGGTTCCGGTGGCGTTCGGCGTGGCGGTCGGAGTCGGGCTGACCTCCGGGCTCTACCCGGCGTTTCGCGCCTCGCGGCTGAATCCCGTCGAGGCGCTGCGCTGGGAGTGACAAGCGAGGCGCAGCGCGTCGGGCTCTGGTAGATTCGGCGCGCCATGGTCACCACGACCGATCCTGCGGCTTCCGGCCCGGCCCTCTCGCGCGGCCTCTCGGACATCGTCGTGCGCGGCGCGCGCGAGCACAACCTCAAGAACCTCACGCTCACGCTGCCGCGCCAGAAGCTGATCGTGGTGACCGGCGTCTCGGGCTCTGGCAAGTCCTCGCTCGCCTTCGACACGCTCTATGCCGAGGGTCAGCGGCGCTACGTCGAGTCGCTCTCGGCCTACGCCCGGCAGTTCCTGGGCCAGATGGAGAAACCCGACGTGGACGCGATCGAGGGCCTCTCGCCCGCGATCGCGATCGAGCAGCGCAGCGCCGGCTCCAACCCGCGCTCGACCGTCGCCACCATCACCGAGATCTACGACTACCTGCGGCTGCTGTTTGCGCGGCTCGGGATCCAGCACTGCCCGGAGTGCGGCACGCGGATGGAGCGCCAGAGCGTGGACGAGATGACGGACCTGCTGCTCGCGCGGCACGCCGGCGCGCGCGTGGTCCTGCTCGCGCCCCTGGTGCGGGGCCGCAAGGGCGAGTACCGGAAGGAGCTCGAGACCGTCCGCCGCCAGGGCTACCTGCGCGCGCGCATCGACGGCGCCTGGGTCGAGCTCGACGAACCACCCCGGCTCCAGAAGACCAAGCGCCACGACATCGACGTGGTGGTGGACCGCGTCACGGTGGACCGCGTCACGCGCTCGCGCCTGGCCGAATCGCTCGAGGCGGCGCTCAAGCTCGGCAACGGGCTGGCGGCGGCGGCGCGCGAGGGGGAGGAGGACCTCACCTTCAGCCAGGGGGCGGCCTGCGCGAAGTGCGGCGCCAGCGTCGGGACCCCGGAGCCGCGCAGCTTCTCGTTCAACTCGCCCTACGGTGCTTGCCGGAAGTGCGACGGGCTCGGCACCCGGCTCGAGATCGATCCGGCGCGCGTGGTGCCCGACTCGGCGAAGAGCATCGAGCAGGGGGCGATCGCGGCCTGGGGCAACGCCGGTGGCACCTGGGTGGGAGGCACGCTCAAGGCGCTCGCGAAACGCTTCGAGTTCTCGCTGAAGCAACCCTGGAGCCGACTCCCGCAACGAGTGCGAGAGCTGCTGCTCCACGGCTCGGGCGAGGAGGAGCTGCGCTTCGAGTTCCGCACCCGCAAGGGCTCCTCGTTCGTGCACCGGAGCCGGTTCGAGGGCGTGATTCCGAGCCTCGAGCGGCGCTACCGGGAGACCGGCAGCGAGTCGGTGCGGCGCTGGATCGGGAGCCTGATGCACCCCACGCCCTGTCCGGCCTGCGGTGGCCGGCGCCTCCGGCCGGAGAGCCTCGCGGTGCGAATCGAGGGCCGCAACATCTCGGACTGGACGGCGCTCGGGGTCGAGGCCGGGCGCCGCGCGGTGGAGGCACTCGCATTCGAGGGCGCGCGGGCCACCATCGCGCGCCCCATCCTGAAGGAGCTCTCGAGCCGGCTCGGCTTCCTCGAGGACGTGGGGCTCGGCTATCTCACGCTCGATCGCCCCGCGGGCACGCTCGCCGGCGGCGAGGCGCAGCGCATCCGGCTCGCGACCCAGATCGGCTCGCAGCTCACCGGCGTGCTCTACATCCTGGACGAGCCCTCGATCGGTCTCCACCATCGCGACAACCGGAGGCTGCTCGCGACCCTGCTCCGCTTAAGGGACCTGGGGAACACGGTGGTCGTGGTGGAGCACGATCGCGACACCATGGAGGCTGCGGACTGGCTGGTGGACCTGGGGCCGGGCGCCGGGCGCCACGGCGGCGAGCTGGTGGCGTGCGGCCCGCCGGCCGAAGTGCGACGCGTGAAGGCTTCGCTCACCGCGCGCTACCTGACCGGGGAGCGTAAGATCCCGGTGCCGCGCGAGCGTCGCGCCGGAAACGGCGCCGCGCTCGAGGTCCTGGGCGGGCTGACCCACAATCTCAAGAACATCGACGTGCGCTTCCCGCTCGGGACGTTCGTGTGCGTGACGGGCGTGTCGGGCTCGGGCAAGAGCACGCTGGTGAACGACATCCTGCTCCTGGCACTCGAGCGACACTTCGGCGGCGGTGGCCCGCTGCCCGGGCCGCACCGGCGCTTGAGCGGCGTGGAGGCGATCGACAAGGTGGTGGCAATCGACCAGAGCCCGATCGGGCGCACCCCGCGCTCGAATCCCGCCACTTATACGGAAGCGTTCGGCCTCATCCGCGGCCTGTTCGCGAAGCTGCCCGAGGCCAGGGCGCGCGGCTACGGTCCGGGGCGCTTCTCGTTCAACGTGAGGGGAGGGCGCTGCGAGGGCTGCGACGGCGACGGGCTCAAGAAGATCGAGATGCACTTCCTGCCGGACGTGTTCGTGCGCTGCGACCTGTGCCACGGTCGGCGCTACAACCGCGAGACCCTCGAGGTCATGTACCGTGGCCGCTCGATCGCGGACGTGCTCGACATGACGGTGGAGGAGGCGCTCGATTTCCTGGGCGCGGTCCCGACGCTCAGGCGCAAGCTGGAGACGCTGAAGGGGGTGGGTCTGGGCTACATTCACCTGGGCCAGTCGGCCACCACGCTCTCGGGCGGCGAGGCGCAGCGCGTCAAGCTCGCGACCGAGCTGTCGCGTGTGGCGACCGGGCGGACGCTGTACATTCTCGACGAGCCCACCACCGGGCTGCATTTCGAGGACGTGCGCGTGCTGCTCGAGGTGCTGCAGGCGCTGGTGGATCGCGGGAACACGGTGGTGGTCATCGAGCACCAGCTCGACGTCATCAAGAGCGCCGACTGGCTGATCGATCTGGGACCGGAGGGCGGCGATCGCGGCGGCGCCGTGGTCGCCCAGGGCACTCCCGAGGCGGTGGCGCGCGCGCGGGGGTCCCACACCGGAGAGGCCTTGCGCCAGGACCTGAGACCATGAACCCGACCTCGCCCGCGACCGCCGGAACGCCTCGAACGTCGATCGCCGCGCGCGCCCGCACCATGCGCGCCGTGGTGAAGTCATCGCCCGGCCCGGGGGCCGAGATCCGCGAGGTTCCGGTGCCCGCCTGCGGCCCGGGTGAGCTGCTGCTCCGCGTGCTGCGTGCCGGGGTGTGCGGCACCGACGTCCACATCTACACCTGGGACCGCTGGTCGCAGGGGCGGCTCAAGCCGCCGGTCACGCTCGGCCACGAGTTCGTCGGGGAGATCGTCGAGCGCGGCGCCGGGGTGACCGAGTTCGAGCTCGGCCAGCGCGTCGCCTGCGAGAGCCACATCGTGTGCGGCCATTGCATCGCGTGTCGCACCGGGAACGGGCACGTGTGCGAGCACACGATGATTCTCGGCGTAGACGTGAACGGCGGCTTCGCCGAGTACGTGAGCGTCCCGGCCTCCAACGCCTGGCGCGCGCCCGCCAACGTCTCGCTCGAGGTGCAGGGCATCATGGAGCCGCTCGGAAACGCGGTGCACACCGCGTTCGCCGGGGACCTCTCGGCCTGCCGTATCGCCGTAACCGGCTGCGGCCCGATCGGGCTGTTCGCGATCGGGGTGGCGCGCGCTGCGGGCGCCTGCCAGGTGATCGCGAGCGACCTGGCGCCCTACCGGCTGGATCTCGCGCGTCGCATGAACGCCGACGCCGTGATCGACGTGTCGAAGGAGGATTTCGTGAAGCGGGTGGCGGAGCTCACCGGCGGCCGCGGCCTCGACGGGGTGCTCGAGATGTCGGGCAGCCCCGAGGCCATGCGCGACGGGCTCGCCGCGCTCCGGAACGGCGGGCGGCTCTCGCTGCTCGGTCTGCCGAAGGAGCCCTTCGACCTCGATTGGAACCGGCTCTTCATCTTCAAGGGCATCACGCTCCACGGCATCATCGGGCGGCGCATGTACCAAACCTGGTACCAGATGGACAACCTGCTCCGCAGCGGGCGCCTCGACGTGCGTCCGGCCATCACCCACGTGATGCCGATGGAGCGTTTCGAAGACGCGTTCGGCCTGCTGCGCTCGGGGAACGCGGGCAAGGTGGTGCTGGTGCCGTGGGGGCAGAGCGCGTAGGAGGAAGCGGTCCATGTTCGACTCGCTGAAGCCCGGGCTCGAGGCCGAACTCGCCCAGATCCGCGAGGCCGGGCTCTGGAAGGACGAGCGCGTGCTGGCATCGCCCCAGGGCCCGGAGGTGCGGCTCGCCGACGGGCGCGAGGTGCTGGTGTTCTGCGCCAACAACTACCTCGGTCTCTCCAGCCATCCGGAGGTGATCGCAGCTGCGCACGCGGCACTCGACAGCCACGGCTACGGGCTCTCGTCGGTGCGCTTCATCTGCGGAACGCAGGACCTGCACAGGACCCTGGAGCGGAGGATCTCCGAGTTCCTGGGCACCGACGACGCCATCCTCTACGCTGCGTGCTTCGATGCCAACGGCGGCGTGTTCGAGCCGCTGCTTTCCGAGGAGGACGCCGTCATCTCGGACGCGCTGAACCACGCCTCCATCATCGACGGGGTGCGGCTCTGCAAGGCCCAGCGCTGGCGGTACGCGAACAACGACATGGCGGAGCTCGAGCGGTGCCTCGAGGAGGCGGGCGCGAAGGGCTGCCGGCGGAAGCTGATCGCGACCGACGGCGTGTTCAGCATGGACGGCACGGTCGCCGATCTGAAGAGCATCTGCGATCTCGCAGAGCGCCACGGCGCCCTGGTCATGGTGGACGACTCTCATGCCACCGGCTTCGTGGGCAAGACGGGCCGCGGCTCGGCCGAGCATGCCGGCGTCACCGGGCGCGTGGACGTCATCACCAGCACGCTCGGGAAGGCGCTGGGCGGGGCGATCGGCGGCTACACCACCGGGCGCCGCGAGATCATCGAACTACTGCGCCAGCGCTCGCGGCCCTATCTGTTCTCGAACTCGCTGCCCCCGGCCGTGGTGGGCGCCAGCATCGCGGTGTTCGACCTGCTGTCGAGCACCACCGCGCTGCGCGACAAGCTCGAAGCCAACACCAGGCTCTTCCGGGAGGCCATGACCGCCGCCGGCTTCGAGATCAAGCACGGCATTCACCCGATCGTGCCGATCATGCTCTACGACGAGAAGCTCGCGCACGAGATGGCGCGTCGCCTGCTCGAGCAGGGGATCTACGTGATCGGCTTCTCGTTCCCGGTGGTGGCGAAGGGCCAGGCCCGCATCCGCGTCCAGCTTTCGGCGGCGCACGAGCCCGCCCACATCGCCCGCGCGGTCGAGGCGTTCACCCGGGTCGGACAGGAGCTTGGCATCCTGAGCCGGGCCCGCGGATAAGGGACACCGCGGCCTGCGTAGCCGGTGGAGTGCTCGGTTCGCGGCGCCACAATCCTGAATTCCCTGTGCCTTTCCCCCCGTTTTGTGGCAACGCGCGCGCTCGCGCCGTGGGGCGTGTAGAATGTTCGCGTGCTTGAGGGGCAGGCTCCGCTGTCCCGCCGGCCGTAGCACCTGCCCTGCTCGGCCGCAGCATCGGGGGCCGTCATGTTCAAGCGCCTGTTCTACGCGTTCGCCTCGATATTCCTGCTGTCTCTGTTTGCGAGCCGCGCCGCACTTTCAGGAACTCTGTGGCTTGGGAACGACGGCGGCGGGAGCGTCTTCCATACCGATGTAGCCGGAAACGTTCTCGGCCAAGTCCCGAACACGCCAGTTACAGGAATAGCTTTCGATGGCTCGTTTCTCTATTTCAGCGACATGGGAGGTAACATCACGCGCAGGAGCGCGGATGGGGGCACCGTCCTTGCAAGTTTTGCGGTTCCGCGGGTAGGAATCCCATCGGAAGACTTGGCCTGGGACCCGGTCCGGCAGAGGCTATGGAGAATTGAACACGACCCGGCGACCGTACGCAGAATCCACCCGACGACCGGCGCCGTCGAAGCTACGTACTCCATCCCCGCTCTGGATCCAGACCCAAACTTGACCCCGCGCGGCGGCCTCGGAATCGCATACGACTGCCATCATGACCGCCTCTACGTCTCCTTCTGTCAGGCCGGCTGCGCAAGTCTGGAGAAGGGGCTCGTACTGGTAATGGACCCGAACACAGGAACAATCACAGGTGAGCTGTTTCGCGCGCAAGGCGCGACTGGAGGGCTCGCGTATGACGGAGAATCGGGCGCCCTGTGGGTCGGAAGCACGCTCTTGAGCGCCATCATAGTTCGGAACATGTCGTTGTCGGGAACAGTTCTTGGCAGCTTCGAGAGACCACAGCCAGGAGGCTTTGTCGATGGGCTTGAATTCGTCGGCGGCTGCGACCTGACCCCGGTTAGGAACAGTAGTTGGGGCCAACTCAAGGACCTGTACCGATAGGAGGCCGTCATTCGGGGTTGGCTCGTTTGTCTCTGCGGGAGGGAGCATTGAGAAGCCTGCCGTGAAGGAATGAAACCCATCGCTGGCCATTGGGGCGGCTATCTGGCCGAGTTGGATGTAGGGAGCGGCCCTGCCACGCCCAGCAGGCAGGAGCGGATGGGGGGCTGACCTGACAGCCGATCGCGCGCAGCGATTTCCATGGACGATCCCGGGGGGCGTGCGTGGGGCAGGGGGCGGCCTGGCGTCCAGGAGCGGCCGGCGCTCGACCGACTTCACGATCTTCCCCTCATGGCGTGCTTGCCGGGCCGGGCGCTGAACTCGCGATCGACCCGGGCCGCGGGCGGAAGTACGAGAGCGCGAGCCGCAGGCGCTGCTCGAGCGACGCCTCGGGGAGGGCCTCGCA
>CAZYQK010000069.1:0-16787 GCA_964650245.1 uncultured bacterium
ATCAGGTCGGCGAGCTCGTCCACCACCACCACCACGAACGAGAGCCGGTCGGGCGGCACGTCCGCGCCGGGCGCCGTGGGCGCCAGACCCGCGGCGACCTTCTCGTTGTAGGCCGCAATGTTTCGCGCGCCGCAGGTGGCCATGAGCTTGTAGCGCTTCTCCATCTCGGACACCGCCCAGCGCAGCGCGCGGCTCGCGCGCTTGGCCTCGGTCACCACCGGCATGACCAGGTGCGGGATCCCGTTGTAGGCGGAGAGCTCGAGCATCTTGGGGTCCACCATGACCATCTGCAGCGTCTCCGGGCCGTGCTGGAACAGCAGCCCGGTGATGATGGCGTTCAGGCACACGCTCTTGCCCGAGCCGGTCGCCCCCGCCACCAGCAGGTGCGGCATCTTCGTCAGGTCGGCCACGAACGGCTGGCCCACCACGTCGACCCCGAGCGGAATCTTGAGCGCGGCGTCCATGGTCTCGTAGGCCTGCGACGACAGCACCTCACGCAAATACACCATGCGGCGATGCCGGTTCGGAATCTCCACCCCGACCGTGGCCTTGCCCGGGATGGGTGCGATGATTCGGATACGCAGGGCGCGGAGCGCCATCGCCAGGTCGTCCTCGCGCGACACGATCTGGTTGACCTTGACGCCGGCCGACGGCTCGAACTCGAAGGTGGTCACGACCGGCCCGGGATGGATCTCGGTCACGCGGCCGTGGATGTCGAAGTCGGCGAGCTTGGCGACCAGCAGGTCCGCTTCGGCGGTGAGTTCGGCGGCGGTCATGAGGTCCTCGGGCTGCGCCGGCATCGCGAGCAGGCTGAGCGCCGGGAACGGATCGGCGCTCGCGATCGCGGTCGCGGTCGAGCCCGCGCTCTCCGGCTTCGCGGCGGGGCGCGGCTTCGCGGCGCGCGGCTTCGCGGGCCGGGGCAGCCCCGGCAGGTGAAGCTGGATCGTCCCGGTTTCTTCCTCTGCCTCGGGCGCGACCGAGGACGACGCGGAGATCGCGGGCCGGGCGCCGTTCCCGGCCGGCACGCTCGCGGCCCGCACCACCCTCGGCTTCTTCTCTCTCGATCTCGCGCGCACGGCGAGCGCGCGTCGCTCCTGCCAGGCCCGCGCCAGCCCGGCGATCCCGCTGGCCGGAGCCACCACCGCGCCCCGCACCAGGTGCGCGATCCAGTGGAAGCCGAACTCGCTCGCGGCGAGCGCGGTCACGCCCAGCAGCGCGCTCCCCACGATCCACGAACCCACACCGCCCATCGCAGAGCGCAGCGCCATCGAGGAGGCGAACCCCCAGCCCCCGCTCCACGCCCAGCGGTCGAACGCACCGAGGCCCAGCAGGGTGCAGATCTCGAACAGGAGCAGCGACCCGAGCAGGGAGGTGAGCACGAGCGGCGCGGCCGGCGCGTCGCGCAGCCGGTTCCACGACCAGGCCGCCGCGAGCACCGGCACTCCGTAGGCGGCCAGGCGTCCGAACGCCCAGACCAGCACGAAGGCCAGGGACGCGCCCACCGGACCGCAGGTGTTGGCGGCAGACCAGGGAGCTGATCCCGGCAATGGGCGCTCGAAGCTCACGAGGCTCGCGAGCGCGAGCACGGCGAACGCGCCCAGCAGCAGCGCCAGAATCTGCCGCTTACGCTTGTCGGAGATGGAGGTTGCCACTCGCTGGTGAGGGGTCGTCCCTGGGCCTGAGGTTCTAGTCGTCGCGTCCCTGAGCGTGAGGAGTCGCCCGGACGGCCGACCGCGAGACGCGCGTCAGATCCGCGCACGCCCGCGCGCCCGCCTCCCTGGCGGGCGTCGGCCGGACATTGTGCACCAGCCGGGCGCCGAGGGGCAACGGCGGGTTTGGGGCGCGCTCCCGGCGGTCGCGGGCGATGCCGGGCGGTCGCGGCAGCCGGACCGGATCAGGAGACTCAGGTGCGGGCGCCGGTCGGCGACGCGCTCGTCCAGTCCTGAAGCTCGGGCGGCCGGTGGAGGATGGCGATCAACTCGTCCCTCTCCGCCGCGAGGCCGAGCCACTCGAAGGCGGCGTCCAGATCGTCGCCGCCGATGCCATGCAGATACACGTTCATCGCACGCATGCGGCCGACCCTGGGCGAGAGCTTCATGCCCTCGACCAGTTCCTCCTACAGCGCCCGCTTCTGATCGCGATCGAGGTCGGCTGCGAAGTGGTCGAGCACGTACCGGCAGGCGTTGCAGAGAAGGCCGCCAGTGCCTGTCGCCGGGTCGCAGACGGTGTCTTGCGGGGCAAGTTGCGTCACCTCGCACATGGCCTGGATCACCGGGCGCGACGTGAAGTATTGGCCGGCGCCGAGCGACGATTCCTGAGCCGACCGCGCAAGCAGCTCCTGGTAGATCGTTCCCTTCACGTCCACCGGCAACGACAGCCAGTCCACCTTGTCGAACAGGTTGACGATGTGCTGCTTCAAGAGCGCCGGATTTTGGATCTCGCAGCGCGCGCCCTTGAAGTTCACGCCGAGCATGCCCGACTTGAGCCCCAGCTTCTCCAAACTCGTGCGGTACTGGTCCTCCAGCGCCGCGCCGTCCAGCGGCAAGAGCGCCTTCCAGCCGAACTCGGGTGGGACGATTGCTGCCCGGTGCGTTTACCGATTTGGGTTGTGTCCAGGATGGATTCTCGCCCCGGCTATTCGCCGTACATCTCCGTGAGGACACGGCGCAGGGTGGCGGCTTCGTCCTTGTTCAGCGAGCCGATCTTGTCACCAAGCCGCCTCTTGCTCACGGTACGGATCTGGTCCACTGCGACCTCCGCCGGACGGCCGGCGCACCGAATCTGTAGTCGGGACCGCCAGGTGGGGTGCAACTCGCTGGTCAATGGGCACACCGTCACCGTCTGCAAGCGCTTGTTCAAGGCGTCCAGGCTGACGATCACCGCTGGACGGGTCTTCGCCATCTCGGCACCCCGGGTCGGATCGAGAGCCGTCCAACGAATCTCGTAGCGTTTCATCGCCGCTTGCGCGGGCCCGGTCTGGCCCGGTAGCGGGGCGAGGGCTCCGCGACTCGGCCCTTCCGGTCCGCCTGCCAGGGAAGGTCGTCCAGCCCGTCGGCGGCTGTCGTGTCCCAGGCGCTCCAGTCCTCACGACTCGCGGCCATCTCACGCGCCGTCTCTTCCCATGAGAGCTTCACCACCGCCGGCCCGGTCGGCCGCAGGAGGATGCCCTCGCTGCGCTCCTCCATCAGCACGGTTTCACCGATGCGGTAACGCCGCAGCGACGCGGCCGGCAGTCGCACCCCGCGCGAATTCCCGATTCGCGCGACCTTCAGCTTCACGATCGGCATGTGCCTACTGTAATAACATCCGGAAGGGACCGCAACTACTCGGCGGGTTTGGGGCGCGCTCCCGGCGATCGCGGGCGGCCCCGGGCGGTCGCGGCCCGCAGAGCGGTGACCGATCTCAGGCGCGAGTGGCGGTCCGCGACGCGGTGGCCCAGTCCTGAAGCTCGGGAGGCCGGCGAAGGATGGAGTTGAGTTCGTCTCGCTCCGCCATGAGGCCGAGCCACTCGAAGGCGGCGACCAGATCCCGGAAGACCTCGATCTCGTCGGGCAGGTCGTCCCTCAGGATCTGAAACATGCGCATCATGCCGTAGATGACGTCGGTGCCGGCCACCACGGCCCGCCGCGAACCGCTGCCGAAGGGACTCAACTGGGCCATCCGCCTGATGGTGGCGGTGGTTCCGGCGTAGCCCGTCGCGTCGCGAAGGTCGCCGAGCTGGTGAAAGTGGGGCTTGAAGCGCGGGTCGGCGCGCAGCGCGGTCACGTGCTCGAGAAGCTCCTGCTCCGTGATGACGCCCCAGCCGCGGGAGAGCACCAGGGATCGGGCCTCGACGATGGTGAACGTACCTGGCATTGCGGGTTCCTCTCGGGTTGAAGCCGGGAAACTCCGGTGAAGGCGGCCGGGGCGCCGACGCCGAATCGGCTGAAGACTAACAGGCCGCCTCCAACTCAAACCACCGGGAGTTTTCGCTCGCTCCCGCTCGCGAACAGCGCCGTGGTCACGTAGCGCTCGCCGGTGTCGGCCAGCAGCACCACGATCGTGCGGCCGGCGGCGTCCGCGCGGGAGGCCACGGCCAGCGCTGCGTGCAGTGCGGCGCCCGATGACACGCCGGCCAGGATACCTTCCGTTCGCGCCAGCCGCCGCGTGCAGTCGAACGCTTCCTCGTCGGTCACGGCCACGACTTCGTCGAGGATGGCGCGGTTCAGCACCTCGGGGATGAACCCGACCCCGATGCCGGGTATCTTGTGTTTTCCGGCGGGCCCGCCGGAGAGCACCGCCGCGCCGGCAGGCTCGACCGCGACCACGCGCACCGAGGGCTTGCGTCCCTTGAGCACCTCGCCCACTCCGGTGATGGTTCCGCCGGTGCCGACCGCGGAGACGAACACGTCGACGGCGCCGCGCGTGTCCTCCCAGATCTCCACGGCCGTGGTGCGCCGATGGACCTCGGGGTTGGCCGGGTTTCGGAACTGGTCGAGCATGATCGAGCCGGGCGTTTCCTCCACCAGCCGCATGGCCAGCGCGACGGCCTCGCCCATGAGAATGCCGGGGGTGAGCACGACCTCCGCGCCGAGATGCCGGAGCAGCGCGACCCGCTCCGACGACATGGTCTCCGGCATCGTCAGGAGCAGCCGGTAACCCCGGATCGCCGCGGCGAACGCGAGCCCGATCCCGGTGTTGCCGCCAGTGGCCTCGACCAGCGTCATGCCGGGCCGCAGCACGCCGCGGCGCTCGGCGTCCTCGATCAGCGCCACGCCGACCCGGTCCTTCACGCTCCCGCACGGGTTGCGCATCTCCAGCTTGCCGAGCACCCGGCCGGGCAGCCCCCGGGCCAGCCGGCCGAGCTCGACCAGGGGTGTGCCGCCCACCGTCGCGGTGAGGTCGCCGAAGATCACGGGCGCGTTCCTCCGCGCGGGGGAGGCTACCTGCCGGCCGCCGCGCCCCGCGACTCGGGCGCGGGCGCGACCTCGAGCTCGGCCGGCACGATGCCCGCCTCGAGCCACGTGTAGCGCCGGTCGAGCACGCCGCGCGCCACCGCGTAGTTCGCCGCGTCGTCGTTGACGCGGATCGCGGTGAACAGGCCTTCGATCTTGCGCCGCGCGTTCTTGCAGAACAGGTCCGCCAGCTCGAGCGGCGACTCGCCGGCCGCGCCGTTGCGCGCGTCGTGCGCGGCGCGCGAGCAGACCGCGGCCATCGCGTAGAGCTCGGCGCCGATGTCCACGCAGCGGAAGAGCTGCGCCTGCTTCTGCTCGAGCGCGGGGCCGTTCAGCACCATGAGGTGGAACTGCTGTCGCGCGAGCCGGCGCGAGGTGCGCTCGATCCAGCGCAGGTGCCGGGCGAGCGGCCCGAACTCGCCGTAGCGCGGCCAGTGGCCCCATCCCAGCCACCGGCCCGGGTACCACGCCGCGTAGAAGAGCGCCGCGCGCATCAGCCCCGCGAGCCGCCTGCCGGGCGGCACCCCCGGCATCACGACGTCGCCCGCGGCCCGCAGGTGGACGTCGAGCGCCTCGCGCGCGATGAACAGCCGCATCACCTGGTTGGTGCCCTCGAAGATGCGATTGATGCGGAGGTCGCGCAGCAGCTGCTCGAGCGGCACCGGCGCCTCGCCGCGCGCGGCCAGCGAGCGCGCGGTCTCGTAACCGCGGCCGCCGCGGATCTGAACCGCCGCATCGCACAGCTCCCACGCCGCGTCGCTGTTCCACAGCTTGGCGCTCGCGGCCTCGAGCCGGATGTCCTGCCGGCCGGCGTCGCCCAGCAGCGCCCCGAGATCGGCGATCGCCTCCATCGCGTAGGTGCGCGCGGCGATGTCGGCGAGCATCTGCGCCACGGCCTCGTGGTGGCCGACCGGCTTACCCCACTGGACGCGCTTCGCGGCGAAGTCGCGCGCCACCTGCAGGCACCACTTCCCGGCCGCGGCGCAGGTCGATGGCAGCGTCAGGCGGCCGGTGTTGAGCGTGACCAGCGCGAGCTTCAAGCCCCGGCCCTCGCCCCACAGCAGATTCTCCTTCGGCACCCGCACGTTGGCGAAGCGGATGACCGCGTTCTCGATGCCGCGCACGCCCATGAATTCGAGCCGGTGCGTGACCTCGACGCCGGGGCTATTCGCCTCCAGGATGAAGGCGCTGATCGGGCCCGGCTTGCCCGGCTTGCCGGGCGTGCGGGCCATCACCACCAACAGCTCGGCGATGGTGCCGTTCGTGCACCACAGCTTCTCGCCGTTGATCAGGTAGGCGCTGCCGTCCGCGGTGGGGGTCGCGGTGGTCGTCATGCGCGCGGGATCGGAGCCCACGTCCACCTCGGTCAGGGCGAACGCCGAGATCGCGCCCTTCGCGAGCCGCGGCAGCAGGCGCCGCTTCTGCTCCTCGGTGCCGAACAACTTGAGCGGCTGCGGAACGCCGATCGACTGGTGAGCGGAGAGCAGCGCCACCAGCGCGCCGCACTTCGTGCCCACCAGGGCCACCGCGCGGCCATAGCTGTACTGCGAGAGCCCCAGGCCGCCGTACTCACGCGGGATCTTGATGCCGAACGCGCCGATCTCGCGCAGTCGCTGGACGTAGGCGTCCGGGATCTTCGAATCGTGCTCGACCTTCTCGGGGTCCACCTCGTCGAGAAAGCGTTCGAGCTTCGCCATGAACTCGGCGGCGCGCTTCTGCTCCTCCGGGTCGGGCTCGGGATAGGGATGGATGAGCTCGAGCCTGAGGCTTCCCAGGAACAGCTCGCGCAGGAACGACGGCGCTTCCCAGGTGGTCTCGCGCGAGGCTTCCGCGACCGCGCGCGCCTCGTGCTCGGTGGCGTGGCCCGCGCGGCTTTGCGTTTCGGTCATGACTGTAGGAGTCCTGTCGATTTCGGTGCGCGCCGTGCGCGCCGGACACCCTCATCATCGGCGGGAGGTCGCGCGCAGGTTAACGCGGGCGCGAGGCCGCGCCAAACAGCACATCACCCCTCCCGCGCGCCCAGCAGCACCAGGATCTGCCACAGCCGCGGCAGCCTCAAGTAACGCGTGAAGTGCCCGGGGAAGACACTGCGGCGATGCACGCGATAGCGCTTCCCGAACTCCCAGGGCAGCCAGCCCGAACGGTGGGTCTCGAACGGCATGCCCGGTATCTCCTGCGGGCGAAACCCCCACGGGGTCGTGACCAGCACCCGGCGCGCGCGAAGCACGAGCGCGTCGAGCGCCTTCCATGCATCGGGCTTCTCGAGGTGCTCGATCACGTCGATGAAGAGCGCGAGGTCGTAGCGCGGCGCGTCGGCGGGGAGCAGCGTGTCGAGCGCGCGCAGGTCGCCGAGGTAGACCTGGTCGTAGACCGCGAAGCGCGGCGGGTTGGCGTCGACGGCGTCCACCCGCGCGGCGTCCGCGTACTCGCGCGCGAGCAGTCCGAACTTGCCGAAGCCCGCGCCCACGTCGAGCACGGTCTTCGGCTGCTCGCGGACCAGCACGTCCACGATGCGTGGGATCTGCCAGTGCTCGGAGGTCGGCATGGTCGGGATGATCCGGGGTGAGTGCCGCGCGCGAAGGATTCGGGCGCGAAGATTCCCACAGCGGCCGGCCGAAGTGGAAATCGCAGCGAGGAGCTGGAACGAAAGGGACGCGGGCCGGCGCGCCGCGTGTGAGCCGTCGGCCAGGGCTGCTCGGCCGGTTCACGGCGTGCTTCCACCTGATCAAACCGGCCTGTCGCCCACCTTTCTAAGCATCAGCCAGTTGCAGCATTTGGCTCAGACATTCGATCATGTGGTTCGGGCTCTGCGGGACCAATCCCGAAAACGAGCTCCGATCAGCCCCCTGCCTTCCAGAGGACGCAAACTTTCGAGCGCCAGGCTCGGTTTCGAACGAGGGGCCGCGCCCGACTAACGCAGACAGACAACCTTGCGCACGTGGGTGGTTGCACCGTACTCATCGCTCACGACCAGACGCAAGAAGAAGAGTCCGCTGCCCGATCGATCCCACGTGAACACATGCGCGTGGATCCCGGGAGGATGATGCTCGGCCGACAACAGCCGCCTGACCACACGCCCGGCCGGGTCCAGCACGTCGAGCGACACCGAGGCGGCCCGCGGGAGGTGAAAGCGCACGGTGCCGCTTTCGTGCAACGGGTTGGGCAGCAGCGGCTCGAGCAGGATCTCGGTGGGATACTCCGCCGGGTCGACGCCGGTGATGCCCGCCGTTGCGTCGAAATTCGTGACTACGATGTCGTCCCCGGCGCCGGTTTCCGCGCTCACTCCCGCCACTGCGACGTAGGGCAGCCCGGTTGCGACCAGCCCACCGGGCAGGTCGGCATCGAGGGCCGAGCCGTAGTGCAGCGTGAGCCCCACCAGAGTTCCTGCAGCGTCGTAGGCGAGTGTCGCGATGTCGAGGCCTCGCCCCGGCGTGTCGCTGGTGCCGGCCACGATGACGCCACCCGAGCCGTCGGGCACGAGCCCGCCGGCCTCGTCCACACCGTTTCCGGGCCCGGCATGAATCTGGGACCAGGTGAGGAATCCGGTCGGCGTGTACTTGAGCGTGAGGAAATCAGATTCACCCTGAGCATCTTGTGTGGCGCCGGCTACGTAGACATTGCCACTCGCATCGGTCGCGACGGCGGCGCCGACGTCGAAACCATACAGAGGGCCGTCGAAGGTCCTCACCCAGGCGAGCGTGCCCGCCGAAGTAAATTTGAGCGTGACGCAGTCCGTGCTCCCATATCCAATGTCGGTGAAGCCCGTGACCAAGGCGTTACCCGAGGGATCGAGCGCCACCGCCAGCGGCCAAGCGTCTTCATCGGGGATGGCGCTGTAGAGGTGGCTCACCGTGAGACTCCCGGCCGACGTACAGAACCAAACCCCGATGTCGCTCGAGAAATCGGGCCCGACGCTGACGGACACGACCACAAAGTTCCCTGAAGACTTCATGGCCATCGCGGTGGGGTCGTCGGTGCCATGAAAGTGGCCATCGAGCTGCGTCTGCCAGTTCAGCGTTCCATCCGGGGCGTACTGGAGCAGGAGAACGTCGTAGGCGTTCGACAGGCTCCAGGTGGAGCCGCACACGACGATGCGATCCGAAGGATCGATGGCAACGGCCGAAGGAGAGTCATCGCTGCTCGGAATTCCGACAAACGTCCGCTGCCAGAGCAAAGTGCCCGCCGGATCGTACTTGAGCACGATGATGTCCGTGTCGAGAACGGGCTTACTTGTGCCGACCACCACGCAGTTCCCCACGCCATCGAGCGCCAGCCCCGTTGCTACGTCGTCGCCGCCTGCGGATCCATCGAACAGCCTCTCCCAAAGCAGGGTTCCCGACGCCGAGTACTTGAGAAGCAGGATGTCGGTCGAGCCGTTCGCCTGGGTCGAGGTCCCGGCGACGTAGAGGTTGCCCGCGCCGTCGCGGAGCATGCCCGCAGGCGATTCGTCGCGGTCGGCCGGGCCGTTGTAAAGGGCGGTCCAGCCTTGTGCCTCCTGCGCGGCGCCCATGAGCACGAACTCCGCAATCACCGCAGCGAGGACCCATGCGAAAGCCCATGACGCTCGAGAGCGGTTGGGGTTTTCAGTCCGGGGCGCAATGGACATGGTCAGTCCAGGGACAGGTTGTGGGCAGGTGGCGGGTAGTGATTCTTTCGCTCCTGGACCAGGGGCGTCCGGTTCGTGCTCAGACTCATGCCCCGTGCCGGCCACATCTTGTGCTTGTGCATGATGACCTTCGGACAAACGAACAGGTTGTACCAGTCGGGATTGCTCAGCTCGCATCCATGCAGCACGATCTCGCGCATGAAAGGCTGCTCACGGCACCCAAACGTGCCCATCGAGATGCTGCCGCATTCGCCGCTAAACACGTTCGTTCCGCGTGCCATACCCAATCTAGTCTGGGGAGGCTCGGGGGGGGGCAACAGCGAAGTTGTTCCGCCGTGCGACACGATCCACAACGCCTGGTAACAGGGATTCTTGAATGCGTCGTAAACGTCGCTCGCGGTCGCCGCGTTGTTTCGATTCACCACGTAGCCGGCAGCCGCGTATCGCGTCTCGGCGATGTCGGCGGCGGCTCGAATGGTTGCCTCGCTGCCCCACCCCGCATCCGTGATATCACCGATCGCGACGTAGGCTCGAACCGGCTTGGCTTTCGCGAGGTCGATCTCGACTACCAGTGCAGAGTCGCCATAGCGCGTCCCGCTGTCGGTGACCCTGCATCGGACCTTGGCGCCGCTCGATCTCGAACGACGAAAGATGACGCTGGCTCCCATGTTTCCGAGCGGGAATCCGCCCGCGCCTTCGATCACCGACCACTCATAGGTAAGCGCGTCGCTCGAGGACGGCTGGATACCCCCCCCGGGGCAGTCCTCGGGACCGGTGCACCCGAGTTCAAACAGGTCGGAATCCGATGCTTCTAGGGACAGCAGAGCCAGATAGTCGGGGCAGAGCCCTGGTGCTTCGAGCACGTCAATGCCTCCCGCGGCGATCGGGCTCCCCACGTACCACACCGGGGCTGTCGGCTGACACTCACCGGCCCCACCCTCGGGAATGATCACCTCGTCCGGTGGGGAGCCCGCGTTGTCCGCGATGCTGACGTTGATCCACCCGGGCCGACTGCTGCAATTCTTGGTCATCTGGATCACGAAATTCGTGCCCTCGATGGGCAGATCCAGTCCCTTGGTGGCCTCGTTGCCAATGAAGACCTGCACGGTCGAGCTTCTGCTGACGGGGGTGGCCTCCGGACCCCATCCGCAGATCGGGATCTTGAACATCACCATGTTTTCCTGCGAGTCGCCGCTTTGGATCAGCGTGCCCGAGTCTCCCGGGGTGATGCTCCACGAGTAGGTGACGATGTCTTCGAAGGGGCCCCACTTGGTGACCACGCTCTGGCCGCCACAGTCGTAGCAGGTGTGGACCAGGTAGTCCTGGTCGCGTGCCCGCACCGAGAGCCCGATGACATCCCCTGGCCGCATCTGCTCGAGCATCTGTCCCCGGGGCCAGTGGTCTGGCGCATCGATGATCTCGATGGGCGGCCCCGCGCGCCACTCGTAATCGAGCGCGCACCCAGCTCCTCGGCGGTTTGGGAAATCCGCGGCGGCGAAGAGATCCTCGGGAATCCGGCCGACCTGATGGATCGTAGCTTCAAGAATTTCCGGCTCGAGCAGGCTGCACAGGTTGTCGAGTTCGAATTCATGGAGGACCGTGCCGCTGACACAGCCCTGGCCGGAGGGCGGCTGGCAGCCTCCGGTGCCGGTGACTGGCAAACGCGCCACGCGCTCGGCTGGGATGCTTCCGGTCCCAGGCCCCGCGCCAAGCAGCGTGATCGAGCCGCTCGTGGAAGGCGAGATCACGATGACACCCATCGCCAGGAGCGAAGCACCTGCGCAGCAGCAGTTGAAGCGGCCCATGGCCCGATCTCGTGGCCTCAGTTGCTCAACACGCGGAAAGGCTACCTCATGGGAACTTCCTTCCCACGCCTGAACGGTAGCCCCCTCCCCGCCGCCCCTCAAGGACATTCACGCCCTCGGCCCCTCCGAAGCGCACACAGTGCCCCTCGGCGCCCGGAGCAGCCCCCTGAAACCGACCGCCCTGTCCAAGCGGAGCTGTCGCCGGTCGCGGAGTGCCCACGCCGGTCGCCGTGGTCCGTATCCGGGAGGAATGACCGGGCGGGATGACCCCGAAGCGGGTACCCGCATCAGCCGCCGCTCGTCTCGTACCGCTCCCACCCCGTCCCCCGATGGCCGTAGCGGAAAGCCTCCGGGTGGAGCGCCTCGGCCAGGATCTCGAGCGTCTCCGCGACGCGCGGGCCCGGGCGGTTGAAGAAGGCGTTGCCGTCTGCGAGGAACACGTTCCCCTCGCGGACTGCGCGCAGCCCGCGCCAGCCCGGCCGTGCCGCGAGCGCCGCCATCTCCTGCCGCGTGCGCGAGAGATCGAAGCCGCACGGCGTCACCCAGATCGCGTCGGGGTCGGCGGCCAGCACCTCGCCCCATTCGAGTGTGGGCGCGTGCGCGCCGGGCGTGCCGAAGAGATCGGTGGCGCCCGCCATCGCGATCAGCTCCGGGGTCCAGTTGCCCGCCGCCATCAGTGGATCCATCCACTCGATGCAGGCGATCCGGCGTTTCGGCTCGAGTCCGGCCGCGCGCTCCGCGATCGAGCGCATGCGCGCCTGCAGCCGCGTCACCTGCTGCACGCCACGCTCGGGCACGCCGAGCGCGTCCGCGACCGCGCGCAGGTCGCGCCAGATATCGGCGAGTGAATCGGGCGCGAGCGCCACGATGCGGGGGCGCGAGGGTAGCGTCTCGCCGACCGCCCGCTCCAGCTCGGCGCGGCTGACGGCGCACACTTCGCATTGGGTCTGGGTGATGACGATGTCGGGCGCGAGAGCGGCGAGCGCCGCCGCGTCCACCCGGTAGACCGCGAGGCCCTGCTCGACCAGCGCGCGCACCCTCTGATCCACCGCGTACGAGGCGCCGTCGAGCGCGAACCTGGGCGCGGTCACGGCGGGAAGGCGCTTCACCTGCTCCGGGTAGTCGCACTCGTGGGAGCGCCCCACCAGCCAGTCGCCGCAGCCCAGGCCACAGACCATCTCGGTGCTCGAAGCGATGAGCGAGACCACTCTCGGGGGCAACCGGGTTCTCCGCGGGCCGGGCGCGACGGGGGCTTCGGGAAGTGTTGCGTTCGCTCCTTATATACACCGCAGGCCGGGCCGGGATGCGGGATTCTTCGGCGGCATTGCGACGCGGAGCGGACCACGCGTGCATTTCGCACGGTGCGGCGAATCCAACGCTGGCCTCTGCGGTGGGCTGGCCGGTACACTGGTCAGGTCATATTCCCCCTCGACCACCCCCTTCCCCGGGAGACTACCGTGCTCGTCGCCGCGCCCCGTACGCCCGCCGTCTCGAGCCTCGCGCTTCTGATCCTGGTCCTCGCCTGGGTTGGCGCGTCGCCCGCCCGGGGCGCCGACGCGCAGCGTCCGGTCTGGGCCCGAAGCGGCGCGCGACTCTCCGCGGCCGGCGAGCGCATGCTGCGCGAGGAGGTGGCCGGCGGGCGGGGCAGCGCACTTGCGGTAGCGCGGCGCTTCGGCCTCGACCGGCCCGAGCCGGAAGACGAGTTCGCGGTTGCGCCCGGCGATGCCATCCGCGTCGAGCGATTCAAGAGCTTGCGCACCCTGGTCACGAATCTGGCCCCCGACGCGCAGGTCAACAACAAGGTCGGCGACGCCATGTGCGGCTCGTGCGGCAGCCGCCCGCTGGGTCAGGCCGAGACCACCATCGCGTCGCTCGGCAGCAACATGCTTGCGGGCTGGAACGACACCAAGGGCTTCTGCACCGGCGGAGCGGTTCATGGCTACGCCACCTCGACCGACGGCGGGACGAGCTGGAGCGACGGCGGCGACGTGCCGGCGCTCCCGACCGGCGGCCGCTACCGGGGCGATCCGGTGCACGCCGTGAACCGGAAGAGCGGGCGCTTCTACATCCTCGGCCTCTACGAGGGCGGAGCGAACGGCTCGGGGCTCGCGCTGTGTTACGGCAAGTTCCCGGGCGGCGGCGTGTTCACGTTCGAGAACAACCTCCAGATCGCCGTCGGCGGGGCGGACTTCCTCGACAAGGAATGGTTCGGGGTGGACTCGGTCACCGGCAACGTCTACGTGAGCTGGACCAACTTCCCGGGCGCGGGCGGCGACCAGATCGAGTTCCGCGCCTTCGACTCGCTGGGCGTGGCGCTGGCCCCGATGCAGGTCTTAAGCTCCCCCGCCGGCTTCGGCAACGTGCAGGGCTCGCGGCCGGTGGTCGGGCCCGATGGCGAGCTATATGTCGTCTGGTACGAATACGGTTTCCCGCTCAGCCACATCCGCATCCGGCGCTCCAACGACTCCGGCGCGAGCTTCGGCCCCGAGGAGACGGTGGCCGACTTCTACGAGAACAGTTACAGCGGGGCGCCCGGCTACCGCCGTCCCTTCGCGCCGACCCTGCCCTCGATCGCCGTGGACGCCAGCGACGGCCCGCGCCGCGGACGGCTCTACGTGACGTGGGACGAGGCGGTGAACTTCTACGACACCGCCTTCTCCACCGCCTCGCCGATCTCGGAGATCGAGAACGACGGCTTCTTCGCCAGCGCGACGCCGTTCAGCGCCGGAAGCGTGCTGCGCGGCAGCCTGTCGAGCAGCGGCGACGTCGACTTCTTCCGCTTCAGCGGACTGAAGGGCCAGACTGTCTTCTTCGCCTGCGACTCTGCCAGCAACAACACCAGCCTCAACATGCGCGTCGTGTGCGGGTCGGACACCAGCACCTTCAACAGCTATCGCCTGCTCGCGTTCAACCAGGGCACGTTCCCGGCCATCGCGTGGACCCTGCCCGCGAACGGCACCTTTTACCTGCGTCTCAGCAGCGCCGTGGCCACCGCCGGGAACTACCGCATCCAGACCGCATTCGATGTGCCGTCCGCGGGCGAGCGGGCCCGCGATCACCGCGACCAGTTCGCCGCGGAATCGGACGACGGCGCCGCGTGGAGCACGCCCGTCATGATCACGGACAGCGACGCCGGCTTCGACGGCATCTTCCCCGAGGTCACGGTGGATGGGCTGGGCCGCGCCCACGCCTTCTGGCACGACTTCCGTTCCGACGCCGCGTGCGGCGCGCTGTCGTACGAGGTCGTGACTTCGTCGGGCGACGGCGGCGCGGTGTGGGGGGTGAACCGCACCCTGAGCGACGCGTCGTCCTACTGGTCGTTCAATTCGTGCGGCTCTGCCAACCAGGGCGACTACCAGGGCATCACGAGCGAGGGTGCAAACGTCTATCCGTGCTGGTCCGACTCCCGCCTCGGCGATCCCGACGTGTTCATGGAGTGCTCGCGGCTCGCGTTCTCGTCGGCCTGCGCGCCGAGCGCCGTGGCGCTGGCCAGCGCCGCCGCACCGGATACGGCCCCAGCCGTCGGCATGCAGTACTCGCTCAAGAATGAAGGCAACGCGAGTGCCGACCTGAGCTGGAGCCTGCAGGACGACCGCGGCTTCCTGGTGGGCGCGACCCCGGGACTTTCCGGAACCGTGACCCTGGCGCCGGGCGATTCCCAGATCGTGACGCTCGACTACAAGTCGGGCACCTGCCTGCCGGCCGGAACCAACGAGGTCCGCTTCATCACCTCCGACGCGCGCATCCCGGGGTCCGAGGATACCTGCGCGACGTCCATCCCCTGCTTCCCGCCCGCCGCGGTCGTGGACGCAACCGGGGCGGGGCTCGCGTTCGATCCGCCGCGGCCCAATCCCGCGAGCGGCTCGGTGCAATTCCGCTACGTCCTGCCGCACGCGGGGGACATGCGGCTCGCGATCTTCAGCGTGAGCGGCCGGCGCGTGCGCGGGCTGGCGAGCGGGTTGGAGCCCGCTGGCGGCCACGTGCGCACCTGGGACGGTCGCGACGATCATGGCCGGCGGGTGCCGCCCGGCACTTACTTCGCGCGGCTCGAGGCCGACGGCCGGGTGGTGCGCCGGGTGGTCACGCTGCTCAAGTGACGGGCCGCGCCGCTACTCCGCGGCGCCGGTGTGGTCGTGCACGATCTTCCAGCCTCCGGGGAGGCGGCGCAGCACCAGGGTGAAGAGCCCGTGCGGCGCGTCCGCCTTGCGCGTGAGTCGCCACGCGCCGCGGACCAGCGCGTGGTCGGAACCGAGCACGTCGACCCGATGCAGGTCGAACTCGAGCGTGCCCATCTCCCGGCCCTCCGATCGGTAGCGCCGCACGTAGCGGTCGTACGTCGCCTGCCAGCCGTGGTTCACGTCGCCGCCGCTGTAAAAGGTGAGCGAGTCGCTCCTCCAGTAGCCCTCCATGAATCCGTCGAGGTCACCGCGGTTCCACGCGACCCGCTGCTCGTCGAGCAGCGCACGCACGGCGGCTTCGGCCGCCGGCGGCGCGAGCGCCGCGGACGGGGCGCCCTCGCCGGGTTCGCCGCGGCCAGTGCACGCTCCGAGCAGCGCAGCGAGCGGCAGCGTCGCGAGCAGCAGTGTCGTGAGACGTGCCCCGAGTCTCGTTCCCGTCATGGCTCCCTCCGATGCGAGTTCTTCCGTCCGGCCGCTTCGGCCCTGTGTCCCTTTTTTCCTGTCGGCTATTTCTTGCCCGCGCCCGCGGCCTCGGCTATTCTCCCGCGTCCTTTGCCACCCGGGGAAGCCGGGTGGAAGGACCGTCTCCGCGCCGACCGGGCCGCGACTCGTCGAACTCGAGCGGCGCCCGCCGGCTGGAACTGCGGCCCTGACTGGCCGAACGCCCTCAGACCTTAAGGAGCACTCGATGAAGATTTCGCGTTCCGCGGGCAACACCGCGCGGAGACTCCCCTCGCCGCGATGGGCGCTCGGGCTCGCAGCCCTCGCAGCCCTGATCTCCCCCGCCCTGGCCCTGGCCAGCGAGCTGGATCTCGCGATTCCGGTGATCGACACCAGCTACCTGCTGTTCGGCGTACCGGTCTCGGGTGTGACCCTGCTGATGGCCGGCATCGGGGTGTGCGTGCTGGGCATGTTGTTCGGCTTCGTCATGTACAACCAGGTCAAGGCCCTGCCCGCCCACAAGAGCATGCTTGACGTCTCCCACATCATCTGGGAGACGTGCAAGACCTACGTGCTGCAGCAGGGCAAGCTGCTGATGGTGCTCGAGGCCCTCATCGGCGTGTGCATCATCTACTACTTCGGCGTGCTCCAGCACCAGGGCCCGGGCAAGGTGCTGCTCATCCTCATGTGGTCGGTGGTCGGTATCCTGGGCTCGTACTCGGTGGCCTGGTTCGGCATCCGCATGAACACCTACGCCAACAGCCGGACCGCGTTCGCCTCGCTCAAAGGCAAGCCGCTCCCGGTGTACGAGATCCCGCTCCAG
>CAZYQK010000070.1:0-16582 GCA_964650245.1 uncultured bacterium
CGGGCGATGGGCGCGCTCGTGGGCTTCGCGGCACTCGGAGCGCTCGGGGCGGCCGGCCTGGCGCACGGTACGAGGCGGACATGATCCGGGTCGAGGACCTCACCAAGCGCTACGGCACCATCACCGCGGTCGAGGGCCTGAGCTTCGAGGTCGAGCCCGGCGAGACCTTCGCCCTGATCGGCCCCAACGGCGCGGGCAAGACCACCACGCTCAAGATCCTGCTGGGCCTGACGAGACCCGACCACGGAACCGCCGCGATCGGCCCGCATTCGCTGCCGCCCAGCGATCCGGCCGCACGCGCGCAGCTCGGCTACGTGCCGCAGCGCGTCGAGTTCCCGCCCGGCCGGAGCGTGCGCGAGGTGCTGGGGTTCTTCGCCGAGCTGCGCGACCTGCCGCGCGAGGCCGTGACCCTAACACTCGAGCGCGTGGGGCTCCTGGCACACGCCGCGCGGCGCGCGAGCGAGCTGTCCGGCGGCTACACCCAGCGGCTCTCGCTGGCGCAGGCGCTGCTCGGCGACCCCGCGCTGCTGGTGCTGGACGAGCCCACCGCGAGCCTCGATCCGGAGGCGACCTGGGAGTTCCGCTCGCTGCTCGAGCAGCTGCGGCGCGAAGGAAGGACCATCCTGCTGTGCTCGCATCTGCTGGCCGAGGTCGAGCGCGTCGCCGACCGCGTGCTGATCCTGGTCGCCGGGCGCCGCGCGGCGCTCGAGAAGCTCGCCGAGCTGCGCGCGCGCCAGATCAACGCCGCGCGGCTCGTCATCGAGTTGAGTTCGGGATTCCGGCGCGCCGAGGCCACCCTCCAGAGCCGCGGTGTCGCCTTCGAGGCGCGCGGCGAGCACACAGTGATCGTGGAAGGGGCCGACGGCCCCGGCTTCGCGGCGCTCGAGGCGCTGCGCGACGCCGGGGTCGCGGTGCGCTCGTTCGAGGTGCAGCGCCCGACGCTCGAGGAGATTTTCCTGGCGGTGGTGAAGGGAGGGCGCCGTGAGGCGTAGATCCGGGGGTGCGCGTCGCGCGCTCTGGGCGGCGGCGGCACTCGCCGCCTGCCTCGCGGGCTCGGCGATGCTCGCGGGCTGCGCCGCCCCGCGGCCGCCCACGATCCGGCTCGGGACCCCGTGCGTCGCCTGCGGCATGAGCGTCGAGGACCGCCGCTTCGCCTGCGAGCGCGCGGACGCGAGGGGTTACCGGGTCTACGACTCGATCGAATGCCTGCTGCGCGACGCCCCGGGCCGCAGCGGCGCCATGTGGCTCGCCGACTACGATCGGGCGACGCTCCACGCCGCCGACTCGCTGTGGGTGGTGCGCGGCGAGTTCCCCTCGCCGATGGGCGGCGGCTTCGCGGCGTTCCTGGAGCGCGCCGCCGCCGAGCGCGTGGCCGCCGCCACCCGCGGGCGCGTCGACCGGCTCGCCGCGTTCGTGGACTCGGTCGCCGGGAGTCGCTCGTGACGCGCCGCTACCTGCTGCTGATCTCCGCGACGCTGGTCGCGGCCGTCGCGCTCTCGTTGCTGGTGCGCGTGCCGCGTCGCGTCCCGCCGCGCATCGCCGTGCCGGCGTCGGTGCCGGTGGTGTCGCTCGCGCTGGTCGTCCAGCGCGGCGCGGTCGCGCCCGAGGTGAGCTCCGCGCCCCGCGACTGCCGCGTGCTGCTCACCGCCCTGAACCGCGGCCGCGACACGGTGCGGCTCTCGCTCGCGGGCTACGAGGACCGGCTGCCCGCCGCCGCGATCGCGCCGGGCGCGACGTGGCGCGGCGAGTTCCTGGCCGACCGGCCGGGCGAGGACTTCGCGTGGCTGGTGGACGGCCAGTTGATGGGGCGGTTCGCCGTCACCGGCTCGCACCTGCTGGAGGGCCACCGGTGAGCGCGAGCGTCACGGGCACGAAAGCGGCGAGCGTGCCGCCGCCGCGCGCTCCGCTCGCGCGGAAGCTGCGCCGCATGCGGGTGGTCGCGCGCGAGGAATACCGCCGCGCGCTCGAGACCCGCTGGCTGTTCGGCTTCACCACACTGTTCGCGCTGCTGGTGCTCGGGCTTTCCTACTTCGGCCTCGCGCAGGGCCGGGAGGTCGGGTTCCAGGGCTTCGCGCGGGTGACGCTGTCGCTCATGAACCTGGTGCTGCTGATCGTGCCGCTCACCGGGCTGCTGCTGGGCGTGGCCAGCGTCGCCGGCAGCGGCGAGACCCTGCCGCTGCTGCTCGCCCAGCCGGTCACGCGCGGCGAGGTGCTGCTCGGCAAGTTCCTGGGGCTGGGCGCGGCGCTCACGGTGGCGCAGACGCTGGGCTTCGGCGGCGGCGGCGTGGTGATCGCGCTCAACGCCGGCGCCGACCAGGTGCCGGGGTTCATCGCGCTGGTGGCGCTCGCGCTGGCGCTGGGCTGGCTCACCATCGCCACCGCGCTCTGCATCGGATCCCTGTGGCCCGACCGGCTCAGGGCGATGAGCGCGGCACTGCTGCTGTGGCTGCTCATGGTGATCGCATACGACCTGGCGGTGCTGGGCGCCACCGCCCTGCTGCGCGGGGCGCCGCTCGAGCGCGTGCTGTTCCCCGCGCTGCTGTTGAACCCGGTGGACCTGGCGCGCGTGCTCACCACGCTCGCGGTGGGATCGGGCGCGCTGTTCGGCCCCACCTCGGCAGTGCTGGTGAAGCTGTTCGGCACCACGCCCGGCATCGCGCTCGCCATCGCGGTGCTGGTGATCGAGACCGCGGTGCCGCTGGCGGTGGCGGCGCATGTCTTCCGGAGACGCGACTGGTGACGGTCGCCGCAGATCCCGCCCGCGAACGCCCGCCGCGCCTGACACGGCGACAGTCGCGCTGACATCCTGTCGGGCCGCGGGCCGGCAAGCGCTCCGCGACCGCGACCCGAAGCGCGATTTTTCAGAGGCATACGGACGGACCGATCGTCGTGCGGGCTGGCCCGCCAATTGCCTTTCTGCTCACCCGGCCCCAGGCAGGCGAGGAGGTGGCCATGAAGATCGTGCTGGGAATGGACGACTCGCCGCACTCCGAGGCGGCGATCGAGTTCCTGAAGCAGATGCCGTGGCCGAAGGGCACGCGGGTGCGGGTGGTGTCGGCGGTGCGGCCGCCGGTCGGGGCTTACACCGAGGCCTACGTTCCGGCGACGCCGGTCCCGGCGGAGGTGACGCAGCAGGAGGTCGAGTACCACCGGGCGCTGGCCGCGCGCGTCGAGCAGGAGCTGCGTGGATCGGGCTTCGCGACCGAGGCGCGCGTGCTCCCGGGCGATCCGCGCGAGGTGCTGATCGCGGAGGCGAAGGACGCGGGCGCCGACCTGATCGTGGTGGGCTCGCACGGGCGAACGGGCTTGAAGAAGCTGCTGCTCGGGAGCGTCGCGTCTCACGTCGTGACGCACGCGCCGTGCTGCGTGATGGTGGTGAAGGTCCCGGCGTAGCGCGGGACGAGAGAGGGAGCCGGGGCCGCCGCGGCTTGAGCCGCGCGCTCGAGGAGGACGATGACCGAAGCGAAACGGCTGGTGGTCGGCGCGAAGCTCGTGCGCTGGCACATCGTGGCGAGCCTCATCTGGCTGCTGCTGCCGATGCTGGTCGGGATCGTGCTCTCGACCAAGCTGGTGTGGGCCGACTTCCTCGCGGGCGCGCCCGCACTCGGCTACGGGCGGCTGCGCTTGTTCCACACCAACGGCCTCATCTACGGCTGGCTCTCGACCGCGTTCGTCGGGATCATCTACTACATGGTCCCGCGCCTGACCGGGCGCGCGCTCGTCTCCGAGCGCCTGGCGTGGATCACGTTCTGGGTGTGGAACGCCGCGGTGCTGATCGGGCAGGTCGGGCTCCTCACCGGGCAGGTCCAGGCGGTCGAGTACGCCGAGTGGGGGCCGGTGGCGGACGCAGTGTTCACGCTCGCCTTCGTCGGGCTCGCGGTCAACGTGTTCGGCACCATCTTCCGCTCGGAAGAGAAGCACCTGTTCGTGAGCCTGTGGTACCTGCTGCTCGGGATCTCGTTCACCGCGCTCAACTTCATCATGGCGAACACGCTGGTGGCCTACGTGGTGCCGGGCGCGGCCAACGCGGCGCTCGCCGGGCTCTGGATCCACAACGCGGTCGGCATGTGGGTGACGCCGATCGGCACCGCGATCATCTACTACTTCCTCTCGGTGATTCTCCAGAAGCCCATCTACAACCACGGGCTCTCGATGATCGGATTCTGGTCGCTCGCGCTGCTGTACCCGCTGACCGGGGCGCACCACTACTTCTTCAGCCCGATCCCGATGTGGACCCAGGTGCTGGCCTCGGCCTTCAGCGTCGCGCTGTTCGCGGTGGTCGTCACCGTGGTGGTGAACGTGTTCGGGACGCTCTCCGGCCGCTGGCACTGGGTCACCACGCACATCCCGCTCCGGTTCCTGATCTTCGGCGTGTTCGGCTACATGCTGACCTGCACCCAGGGTCCGTTCCAGGCGATCCTCGACGTCCAGCCGGTGGTGCACTTCACCGACTGGGTCGTGGCCCACGCCCACATGGCGCTGCTCGGGGCGTTCACGTTCTTCAACATCGCCGCCATCTACCACATCTGGCCGCAGGTCACCGGCCGCCGCTTGCGCTCGCGGCGGCTGGGCGAGTGGCACTTCTGGCTCACCTTCGTGGGCTTCTACCTGCTCTACTTCCTGCCCGATACCGCGGCCGGCCTGATGCAGGGCTTCATGTGGCTCGAGGGCCTGCCGCTGATCGAGAGCGTGCTGGCGGCGCAGCCGTTCTGGCTCACGCGCGCGATCTCGGGCGCCGTCATCCTCGCGGGCCAGGTGTGCTTCGTACTCAATCTGATGGGCCGCGCGCCGGCCGGTACGGAAGCGCACGTGACGCGCGCGCACGACCTGGAGGTGGCGCCCGCCCGCCAGGGCTGAGGCGCGCGCGATGGCGAAGGGCTTTCGCTCCTCGTCCGGGTTCCTGATCGCGAGCCTGGTCTTCTTCGCGCTCTCGTTCGTGGGTATGGGGCTCGCGCCCTGGACCAGCTTGAAGCGCGTGATCCCGGCGGGCGGCGAGAACCCCTACGCCGACCCGCAGGTGAAACGCGGGCGCGAGGTCTACATCCGCGAGGGCTGCTGGCACTGCCACAGCCAGTTCGTGCGGCCGGTCGGGAACGAGGAGTCGCGCTACGGTCCGGTCTCGGAGGCGCGCGAGTCGGCGTGGGACGTGCCGCAGCTGTTCGGCACGCGTCGCATCGGCCCCGACCTCGCGCGCGAGGCGGGACGCCGCCCCGACGACTGGCATCTGGCGCACCTCTTCAACCCCAGGAACGTGGTTCCGAAATCGGTGATGCCGGCCTACCCGTGGCTGTTCCAGGCCGGGGCTGGCGACACCGCCCCCGCCCCCACCGCCGATGGCGAGGCGCTGGTCGCCTACCTGCAGCAGATCGGACACCTCAAGGCGGAGGCGATTGATGCACTGGTCTACCCGCGGGTGGACTTCGTGGAGGGAGCTCCGGCCTCGACGCCCGAGTTCGACCGCCGCGGCTCGCAACTTTTCGATCGCCACTGCATTGGCTGCCACGGCACCGCAGGCGACGGCCGCGGACGCGCGCGGCGCTTCCTCAATCCCCCGCCCGAGAACCTGACCGCGATCCGCATGCGGCCCGAGGAGGCGTATCGCATCCTGGCCGGCGGCGTGAAGGGCAGTTCCATGCCCTCGTGGCGCGAGCTGTCGCACTACGACCTGTGGGCGCTCGCCCATCGCGTGGTGCGCTGCTACCAGGGCGAGGAGAACGTGCGCGCGGTCGAGGACGTGCCCGCCGGGCCCGCCGCCAGCCCCGAGCGGCTCGCCGCGGGGCGCAAGGCATTCGAGGAGACCTGCGCGCTGTGCCACGGGCCGGCGGGGCGCGGCGACGGTGAGGCGGCGGCGGCGCTGTTCCCGCGTCCGCCCAACTTCCAGCGCTACAGCCCGTCGGTGAAGTGGGCATTCAAGACCATCACCGACGGCTACGGCACCACCATGCCGCCGTGGCGCGACACGCCCGAGGAGACGCGCTGGAACCTGGCGCTCTACGTCCACTCGCTGTGGAAGGGCGGCAGCACGGCGATCGCGGGAGGACAGCCATGAGGCGGGGGCTGGTCGGCGCCGCCGTCGCCGCGGCGTTTGCGCTCGCCCCACCCGCGGCGCTCGCCTGCCCGTTCTGCAGCATCGGCGCGCGCGACACCTGGACCTTCATCCTGCTCGTGGTCGGGAGCTTCATCGCCGGCGCCGCCATGGTGCTGGCGTGGACGCTCCGCACCGGACAATGGAGCGACCCCGAGGGCACCAGCCGCCGCGTGCTCGAGCTCGATCGCGCGACGGGCGTGAGGATCTGACCATGGCGCTCTATCTCGCCGTGCTCGGCTGCCTGATGCTCGCGGTCGTGAGCCTGCTGCTGTGGGCGGCGCGGCGCGGGGAGTTCCGAGAGCCCGAGGCCGCCAAGCACCGCCTGCTCGAGCTGGACCGCGAGACCGGAGTGAAGCGCGATGAGTGACGCGAAGACGAAGATCCCGCGCTTCGTGTGGTGGGTGTGGGCGGTGCTGCTCGTGCTGCTCGCGCTCTACGTGGTGCGCGGGCTCGCGAAGACGCGCTGGGGCTAGCGGGCCGCGCCGCCTACGCCAGAGCCGGGCGGGAACGCGGTGTGCGATTCGCCCGCGCGTGGCGTTTACCGGGGTACAGGCATGGACTCGCGGCGGGCCCTGGCGTCCGGACCCGCGCCGTGCGCGCCGCCGGTCCGGTGGGGACTCCCACCCCGCGCCTCGATCGCCCCGGGTCCGGCACGCGCCGCCGAGGCGCGAGGACTCCTTCCATGCTCCTGCCCGACCGATGCTCCGCTGGGCGCCGCCCGCGCTCCGCTTCGCTCCCCGCCGCCACATGGCTTCTCGCCCTGCTCATCGCCGTCCCCGGCCTTGCCCGCGGCGCGGTTTTCACGCCCGGTGACCTCTGCCTCATGACCAACAGCACGCCGCTGTACGGCCCGGCGATCCTCAGGATCTCGCCGCTCTCCGGCGCGACCAGCCTCCTGCTCGACCTCTCCGACAGTCCCGCGTTCACCGGCGACCTGGCGTGGGATCCCTTCCGGGGCAAGCTCCTGTTCACGTGCTACGGAATCGGCGGGCTCTGTGGGCTGGACGCCAATGGAAACGTCAGCACGGTGGCTGCCACCGGCTGGGGCCCGTGGACCTTCACCAGCCGTGGCGATGGAATCATTTACATGTGGGCCCACTTCGGTGATGGGACTGACGGGTTCTTCTACCTGGACGCGGCGGGGACCGTGCACGATTTGCTGGACGTGCCCGGCACCGGGCGCTATGCGCTCGGAGGCGGCCGCTTCGTCACGACGATCATCTATCACCCGGCCACGAACAGCCTGGTGGGCCTGATGGGCAACCACATGACCTTCATGCCGTCGGTGTGCGCCGACGGCTCGCAGGTCTGCGCCTTCCGGATTCCGCTTACGACCGCCGGCACGCAGGTGAGCGGCGCGATGGTCTCCACGCAGTTCGAGGTCTCGCCGAGCTTCGAAGCCGCCGTCGGCCTGGGATACGCGCCGAACGACCAGATCCTCATGACCATCGACACCAACTCCAATGCGCAGGAGCCGCGCATGATGCTGCTCGACCCGGCCACGATGACGATCAGCGTCTGGGCCCAGAACATCAATGCCTTCAGCGCGGCCACCGACGCCGGCACCTACAGCCACGTGCTCGGCAAGGCGGTGATCGACGACACCGGCGAGGACGTGCTCCGCGCCTTCGCGCAGGGCGAGATCAGCGATGGAACGATCGTGGCGGACTCGGTATCGAGCTGGGGATCGGCCGAATTCGCGCGGCTGGTCGAGATCAGCTCGGGCGGGGTGGTCGCCGTGGAGGCTGGAGGGGCGACGCCGATCGCGCGGCCGCTCCTCTCCGCCGCGCCCAATCCGTTCGGCGGGCAGACCACGCTGCGCTACGCGCTGGCCGAGCCCGGGCGCGTGACGCTGGCGGTCCGTGACATCGCGGGCCGCGCGATCCGAACGCTGGCGAACGGCGCGTGGCAGGCGGCGGGATCTCAGTCGGCCACCTGGGACGGGCGCGACGACGCCCGGCGGCCCGTGCCTCCGGGCTGCTACACGGTGACGCTGAGCGCGGGAAGCCTGCGTGCGAGCCGCACGGTGCTGCTCGTGAAGTAGCCGGAGTACGGGGCGGGGGAACGATCTCCCTACCGGACCCGCACGCAGCGCGCGACCGCGCGCTCGCCCGCCGCCATCGCCCGCACGAAGTAAAGCCCGGCCGGCGTCGAGCGCCCGCGCTGGTCGGCGCCGTCCCAGCGCAAAGTCGTCGGCCCCGCGGCCAGCGGCCCGCGCCACAGCGTCCGCACCACGCGACCGCCGACGTCCAGCACCTCGACCGTGGCCTCGCCCGCCCGCGGCAGCTCGAGGATCGTGCTCACGGCGCCGCGCGCGGGATTGGGCCACGGGGTGCCAAGCCTCAGCGTCCGTGGGGCCGTGGCAGGCGCGGGCACGCCGACAAAGGCGTTCGCCGCGTCGTAGATCTCGAAGTCGTCCACCGCGGCCTCCGTGATCGACGCCGGCGTCAGGTCGGCCGCGATGAAGCGCACCTTCACTTGATTGGTGGGTGTGACGTAGTCGGCCACGCGAATCGCGCGCTCCTCCCAGCGGTTGTGCACGCCGAACGTGGTGTCCACCGAGACCCAGGTCGAGCCCCCGTTGCTGCTGATCAGCACCGCGAGCCAGTCGTCGTTCTGCCCCGTGGTGTAGAGCCAGCGCCAGTAGCCGATGGTGGCCTGCGCCATGCCGGTGCAATCGAGGGCGGGCGAGGTGAGCGAGGTCTTTCCGTTGTCCACGTCCTGCTCGCCGATGCTGCCGGGATTGGTGCCCTGGCCCGTGACCCAGCACATCTGCCCGGGCGGCGGGGTGCGGTCGTGCTCGGGCTGGACGTCGCCCGGGGTGGCGCCGTCGGTCTCGGCGCCTTCATGCTGCGCGTCGAGCGGCCCGCTCGAGAGACCGAGCGCCCGGAGCGCGTCCACCCGGCCGCGACGCGCGGGACCGAGCAGCTCGCCGCCCCGCGACACGGCACGGTTGGGAGCTGGCTGCGGAACGCCGGTGCCGAGCGGCTCGACGCGCACCCAGATGCCGGTGGTGGCGTTGTCGCCGGTGCCGGTGCCGGCCACCGTCCACCCGCTCGCGCTCTCGAAGGCGTCGTAGGACACGGCCGGGACGAGCTGGAGGTTGTGGGTCGTGAAGTCGGGGTCGAGCTCGAGCGTGTAGCTCACCGGGATGTGTCCCGGCGCGTGGGCCTGGACGGCGTAGACGTCCTCGGGGACGGGGTTGAGCGAGAAGGCGCCCGCGGCGCTGGTGAAGGCGGAGAGCGGAGTGTAGAGCAGGTCGATCTCGGCGGCCTCGAGCGCTCCGCTGCTCACGGCGTCCCTCACCGTGCCGCTGTAGTCGCGCGCCGGCCTCAGCACCAGCGAGAGCGCCACCGTGTCGCGACTCCCGATCGAGACGGTGCGCGTCGCCGACGCGTCGTAGAAGCCGAACTTGCTCGCCGTCACGGTGTGGCTGCCGGGGCCGGGCGCGAACTGGACGACGCCGTCCGCCGTCGTGGTGAGCGAGTCGCCCTGGGTCGTGAGGTGGACGCCGACGCCGCTCATGGGCGCCACTCCGGCGCTGTCCACGGCGGCGCGGATGATCCCGTAGTCGCGCACCGGGCGGTAGACGTAGAGCCCGGTCTGCATGTCGCCGGCGATGACCGTGCCCGAAGGGAAGAACGGGCACACCTCCCATACCCCGAAGAAGTCGCCCGAGGGGCCGGGGTAGGAGTCGCCATAGCCGAACTCGGCGGGATGCGCGGGATCCGAGAGATCGAGCAGCCGGATGCCTTCGGTGTAGTTCGACAGGTAGAGCTCGTTCCCCATGACGTGCACGTTGTGGACGATCGCCTGCGGGTTCGAGGTGATGGCGTTGATCAGCACCGGGTTCATCACGTCGCTGATATCGAAGATCTTGAGCGGCTCGCCCTCGGTCTCGTCGGTCGCGTAGAGGTAATTGCCGCTCGCGTCCGGCCACGAGTTGTGGGTGAAGGCGCCGGGGTAGGTCCAGGAGTTGATCTCGGTCACGCTGGACGAGTCCGAGAAGTCGAGCACCCGCTCGTAGCCCGAGTTGATCGAAGCGCAGTAGAGGCGGTCGCCGATCGGCACGCTGTCGTGGACGTAGAGCGCGCTCGCCACCGGAATGCCACCGCCCGGCCACCACGTGATCAGGGCCGGCACTTCCGGGTTGGCGATCGAGAGGATGCGCACCCCGGTCGCCTGGCCTGCGGTGTTGCGCGTGCCGTTGCCGATGAGAATCGCGCGTGCGGTGTCGATCGAGACGGTGTGGGCGGTGCGGAAGAGAGCGGTGGAGGTGGCGGCCAGCACCGGAGCCTCGGGGTTGGTCATGCGCACGATCTGGAGTCCAGCGCCGGTGCCGGTGCCCTCGCTCACGATGTAGATCCAGTTGCGGTACGACTTCATCTCGCGCCACGCCGAGAACGGCCCGGTGATGAAGCCCACGCGGTAGATGTTGTAGGGATCGGTCACGTTGTAGATGGCGGTGCCGTTGTTGGTGCCGATGACGGCGTACTCGCGCCCGTCGCCGTGGATGTAGGACCAGCACGCCGAGTAGCCCGCCCCGAACGGCGAGAGCACCGTGGGCGGATACTCGTTCATGTTCGCGGTGAAGGTGAGATTGCGGGTGACCGGGGGCAGCGCGACGGCGGGCGCGGCGAGCGCGGCGGCCGCGATCAGCACGACGGCGGCGTGCAGGGCGAAGCGGGCTGGCGGGCGCAGGCGCACGAAACGGGTTCCTCGCAGGGAGCGGGTTGGGGCCACAATCATAACCGCACGGCGCGGCGGTTTGCTAGAGTCCCGCCGGTGAAAGCTCTCTCCCCGCGGCTGGCCGCCGCCGTCACCGTGCTCGGCGCCCTCGCGCTCTGGATCGCGCTCTCGCCCCCCGCCGCCAACGACGTGGCGGGCGGCGACGAGGGCTACTACGGCGTGATGGCCCGAAACGCGCTCGCCGACCCGCGCTACCTCGTGAGTCCGGCGCAGACGCCGCTCGGGCCTCCGGGCGACAAGCCGCCGCTCTATCCCGCGATGCTGGCACTCTCGGTACGCGCCCTCGGGCCCGGCGCGGCGGCGCTGCGCCTGCCCTCGCTGCTGCTCGCGGCCCTGGTCGCGCTCGGCGCCGCCGCGCTCGCCGCGCGCGCCGCCGGCCCGTGGGCCGCGCTCGCGACCGCCGGCTTCCTGGTCACGCTGCCATGGTTCGCCGACTCGTCGCGGGTGGCGAACGCGGAGATCCCGCTCACCGCGCTGGGCGTGGCGGCGCTGGTGGTTCTCGCGCGCCAGCGCCTAACGGCTCGCCGCGCGTTCGCCGCCGGCGCGCTGCTCGGGCTCGCGTTCCTGTGCAAGCTGTGGCTGGTGGCGCTCATCGCGCTGCCGGCCGCGTTCATGGCGCTGCCCGACCGCCGCGCGTTCCTGGCACTGGTCGCGGGGGCGGTGCTGGTATCCGCGCTCCAGCTTGCCGCGGTCGCCGTCCTCGCCCCGCGCGACCTCGCCCACTGGTGGTCCATCTACGCCGACTTCTCGCTCGCGAGCCGCATGGGCGGCGAGGGCTACGCGCCTGGCTGGATTCAGCCGCCGGGCTACTACGTCGGCATTCTCGCGCACGCGTTCGTGCTGCTGTTGCCGCTGGTGCTGGTCGGCGCGTGGCAGGCCGCTCGGCGCTGGCGCGAGCCGGTGCCGCGCGCGCTACTGGTATGGGCGCTCGGATTGGTGCCGCTCTCGCTGTTCCAGGTGAAGTCGGGGGTCTACCTCTACCCGATCGTCCCGGCGTGGGCGGCGCTCGCGGCGCTGGGGCTTGGCACCGTCGCGCGGCGCTGGCCGCGGACCGCGGTGGCGCTCGGCATGGTCATCGCGCTCGCCGGGCTGGCGAGGGAGATCCAGCGCCTGCCGCTGCGCTACCACCGGCCCGGCTATCGCGAGGTTGCGGCCGCGCTCGCGCCGTTGCTGCGCGACGCCGCGCCCGGCCGCGCGAGCTTCGTGGCACCCGAAGCCCCGGCCTTCGGCTATTACCTGTTCCGCGCCGGCCGCTACTGGGGAACGCCGCTCGAGCCGTGGTCGAGCGCCCAGCTCGAAACAGTCGCCGCCGACACCACGCTTCACGCGTTCGTGGTGGATCCTTCCGACCGCTTCTACGGAGGCTGGCCCGATTCCACGACGCTCGCCTGGCTCGAGCTGGCCACGCGCGAGATCACGGGAGAGATCGAGCGCCGCGCGGGGCGCAAGCTCGAGGTTCGCGTCTTCGTGCGGGGCCCGGGGTGAGGCCGCCGGTGCAGCGTGTGATCCCGGCTCGCGGCCGCGCGCTCGCCCGTTGCGCCCGCGGCCGGCGCGCGATTACGCTCGCCGGCCGATGACGCTCTCCCGCCGCAGCTTCCTCCGCGGTTCCGCCGCCGCCGCCGCTGGCCTCCTCGCCGCCGGCGCGCTCGAGACGTTGATGGCGCGCGCCGTGGCCGGCACGAGCCTCGCCGCCGTCGGCTACGGCCCGCTCCAGTCCGATCCAGGCGGCCTGCTCGATCTACCCGCCGGGTTCGAGTACCGCGCCCTCTCCACCGCGGTCCTCGGCCGGACCGACGACCCGCGCTTCAGTCAGAAGCTCACCACCGGGGAGCCGGTGCCCGCCCAGCACGACGGCATGGGAGCCTTCGCCGGGCCCGCCGGGCTCATCGTCCTGGTTCGAAACCATGAGATGGAGCCCGGCCAAACCCCGGCGGTGGACACGCGCCGTGCGCGCCCCTACGACCCGCTCGGCACCGGCGGCACTACGACCCTGTGGGTGGATTCGGAGCGCCGGCTGGTGCGCTCCTTCCCGAGCCTCTCGGGCACGTTCCGCAACTGCGCGGGCGGCGTGACGCCCTGGGGGTCGTGGCTCAGCGCCGAGGAGTGCGTCTACCTCCCGGGCGCCACCGACCCCGCGAACCACGACCTCCGGCCGGACGTGAAGGCACGTCACGGCTACGTCTTCGAGGTGGACGCCCGCGCCGAGGGGCTGGTCGAGCCCACGCCGATCCGGGCGATGGGCCGCTTCTACCACGAGGCGGTGGCGGTGGACCCCGCGACCGGCTTCGTCTACCTGACCGAGGATCGCGCGGACGGGCTGCTCTACCGGTTCCGGCCGGACGTGCTGACACGGCGCGTGAAGAAGCCAGGCGAGTTGAAGGTGGACGATCTCGCGCAGGGCGGCGTGCTCGAGGCGCTGCGCATCGTGACTCACCCTGCGGCGCGCACCCAGAACTACGACGGCCGGAGCCCGCTCCAGCGCGGCGCGCGCTTCAAGGTGGACTGGGTACTGATTCCCAACGTGGACCCGGACATGGACATGGAGCGCGACCCCTCGGACCCGGAGCCGGATCCACTGAAGCGCCGCGCGCGCACGGCTTCCACTTCGACTCGCGCCCAGGGTGCCTCGCTCGGCGCCGCGCAGTTCGCACACACCGAGGGCATAACCTTTCACCGGCGTGCGGTTTACTTCTGTTGCACGAATGGCGGAGCGCGGCGCGCCGGCCAGGTGTGGCGGCTCGACCTCGCCGCGCAGGAGCTCTCGCTGGTGGTCGAGCCCGACGACCTCGCGCTGCTCGACGGCCCGGATAACCTCGTACCGGCGCCGAACGGCGACCTGATCGTGTGCGAGGACGGCGAGAAGGAGAACTTCGTGGTCGGAATCACGCCGCTCGGCCGGCTCTACCCATTCGCCCGCAACGCGCTCAACCATTCGGAGTTCGCCGGGGCCGCCTTCGCGCCGGACGGAGGCACGTTGTTCGTGAACATCCAGGAGCCGGGCATTACCTTCGCGATCCGCGGACCCTGGCAGCGGCGTCGCGCGTAACCGGCTGCTTGTGCGGCGGAGATTGTTGGTCGCCCCGTGAATCTGTTTGCCTCCAGCGGGTTGCCTCCCCGGCCCATCAAATTTGCCTAAGCGCATGCGCCGGCGGACCCTGGACGCCGCGCACAACAATCTCCGCCGCACAACCTACCTTAATATAGCGCAGGGCGCCCGCGGGTCGGGCCGGCGGGCGCCACGGCTCGTGGCGTGCCCTCGTTTCACGGAAGTCCGTGCCGTTGTGTCACCTCGGCGGCAGACTGGCGCGCGGCATCCGGTCGCCATCGCGGGCACGTGCTTGAGGCTGTGCCGCTGACGACGGCGCGTAGCGAGGGGGCTCACGGCTCGTCGCTCTCCGAGGCAAGGGCAGCGCTCGCGAAAACCCGCGAGTGTACCGGCCCGACTCTTGAATCCGGTCGCGCGGCCGACTCGGGCGCGCCGCTCGACGCGGCCGACCGCCGCCGCCGTCCGGCGCGTGAAGATTTTTCTTGCGCGTTTCATCCGCATGATTGCTGCTCGCGATGGCGGTGCATCGCGCGCGCCCGCATTCTTCCCGGTCAACTTAGTTCTTGAAACCTTCTACGTCGAAGGTGGTATAACACTGCACGCCGCGCGCAGTGATCGACCTCGCATGCGAGCGGCAGCACCTTCCCTCACGCAGACGACCAGTCCGTAAGCCGTACACGTCGACGCGGGTCAAACCGAGCCGGCGGCCTTGAGGCCTTCGGGACGCCGTCACGGCTTGGCAACTCATCGGAAGGGCGCCGTACCAGCGAGGACCAGGGAGGTCCCCAGTGACCCAGACGCTCGGCAGCGAACGCATCTCCGCCTCGACCCCGCCCGCCAACGCCGCGGGCCTTCGCGTGCCCCGCCGCTTCACGCGCGCCGGCATCCATCCCTTCGACGAGATCCCTTGGGATCGCCGCCGCACCGTGATCTCGAACCCCGACGGCTCCGTCGTGTTCCAGATGGACGACATCGAGGTCCCGGCGGACTGGTCGCAGCTCGCCACCGACATCGTGGTGAGCAAGTACTTCCGCAAGGCCGGGCTCCGCACCCCGCCCGGGCACGAGACCAGCGTGCGCCAGGTAGTTCACCGCCTCGCGCACACGCTGCGCGTCGCGGGCGAGCAGCAGGGCGGCTACTTCGCGAGCCCCGAGGACGCCGAGTCGTTCGAGGCCGAGCTGGCCCACATGCTGGTGCATCAGATCGGCGCGTTCAATTCGCCGGTGTGGTTCAACTGCGGCCTGTTCCACGAGTACGGGATCGGCGGCTCGGGCGGCAACTACTGCTGGGATCCCGAGACCCGCGCGGTGAAGGTCACGGCCGACTCGTACTCCCGACCGCAGGTCAGCGCCTGCTTCATCCAGTCGGTGGACGACGACCTGATGTCCATCTTCGAGCTGGCGAAGAACGAGGCACGCGTCTTCAAATTCGGCTCTGGGACCGGAAGCAATTTCTCCCGGCTGCGCGGGCGCATGGAGCGGCTCTCGGGCGGCGGCACCTCGTCCGGGCTGATGTCGTTCCTCGAGGTGCTCGATCGCGGCGCCGGTGCCACCAAGTCGGGCGGAACCACGCGCCGCGCGGCGAAGATGGTGGTGCTCGACATGGATCACCCCGAGATCGTGGACTTCATCCAGTGGAAGGTGCGCGAGGAGAAGAAGGTCGCGGCGCTGGTGGCTTCGCAGCACCCCCAAATATCTGTTTAGCAGGCCCACAACGAGCCTCCCGCCTGAAAGCAGACAATATTCTGAAGAAGGTCGCGGCGCTGGTGGCTTCGGGCTACTCGTCCGATTTCAACGGCGACGCCTACGGCACGGTCTCCGGTCAGAACTCGAACAATTCGGTGCGGGCCTCGGACGCCTTCATGAAGGCGGTGGTGAGCGACGGCCCGTGGCGGACCACGTTCCGCACCACGGGTGCCGTGTACGAGACGCACCGCGCGCGCGACCTGTGGCGCACCATCGCCGGGGCCGCCTGGCAGTGCGCCGATCCGGGCGTGCAGTTCGACGACACGATTCAGCGCTGGCACACCGTGAAGGCGACCGGCCGGATCAACGCCAGCAACCCCTGCGCAGAATTTATGCACCTCGACGACACCGCGTGCAATCTCGCCTCGATCAACCTCATGAAGTTCCTGCGCGAGGACAGCAGCTTCGACCTCGACGGCTACAAGCACGCGAACCGCGTGTTCTTCCTGGCGCAGGAGATCGCGGTGGACTTCGCGTCCTACCCGACCGAGAAGATCGCGGGGCGCTCGCACGAATTCCGCCCGCTGGGCCTCGGCTACGCCAACCTGGGCACGCTGCTCATGGTGCAGAGCCTGCCCTACGACAGCGATGCGGCGCGCGCCTACGCCGCGTGCATCACCGCCATCATGACCGGCGAGGCCTACGCGCTCTCGGCCGAGATGGCGGCGAGCAAGGGTGTGTTCGAGGGCTATGCGGTGAATCGTGACAGCATGCTGGACGTCATGCGGCTGCACCGCGACGGGGCGCGCGCCATCGATCCCGCGCTCGCGCCGAACGACCTGCGGGGTGCCGCGCTCGAGTGCTGGGACCGCGCGGTGGCGCTCGGCGCGCTCCACGGGTACCGCAACGCGCAGGCCACCGTGCTCGCCCCGACCGGCACCATCGGGCTGCTGATGGATTGCGACACCACCGGCATCGAGCCCGACTACGCGCTGGTCAAGTTCAAGAAGCTCG
>CAZYQK010000071.1:0-16425 GCA_964650245.1 uncultured bacterium
ACGCCGGGGCGGCAGGGTCCACCGGCCGGCTCCAGGGGGCGGTCAAGTGGTTCAACGAGTCGAAGGGCTTCGGCTTCATCCAGGACGACGGCGGCGAGGAGGTCTTCGTGCACTTCTCGGCGCTCCAGGGGGACGGCTTCAAGACCCTGACGCCAGGCGAGCGCGTCGAATTCGACGTGGTGCCAGGCGCCAAGGGCAGGCAGGCCGCAAACGTCGTCCGAATCGTGTAGTCTCGCGCCGAGCCATCGCCCCGCCGAAGGCCTCCGCGGCATTCCGCGGGGGCCTTCCGCCGCCAGCCTCGGAGCACCATGATCGAGACCCTCAAGGCGTTCACCGCTCTGTGCGAGGAATACGTCGAGGTCACGCTGCGGCAGGATCCCGTGGCCGCGACGCGGGCCGGCATCCACGACTACGACACGCTGCTGCCGAACCACTCGCCCGATGGCTTCCGCGAGCAGGATGCGTGGCTGCGCGACTTCGACCAGCGCCTGGTGACCTCGGTGCCGTGGGAGGAGCTGCCCACCGAGCAGCGCGTGGACTTCGCGGTGCTGCGCTCGCGGATCGCGACCGCCCGCGCCGAGCTGGAGGAGATCGGCAGCCACACCCGCAACCCCGCGCTCTATCCACAGGCCGCGCTCGATGGCGTGTTCCTGGTGGCTGCGCGCCCGTTCGCCCCGCTCGAGGAGCGCAAGGAAGCCATCCTCGCGCGCCTGATGGCGATTCCCGACTATCTCGAGGCGGCGCGCGCCAACCTGAAGCAGGTGCCGGCGGTATTCCGCGACATCGCCTCGGAGGTGAACAGCAGCGGGCCGCTGTTCGTGGACGAGGTGGCGCGCACCCTGCTCGAGCGCTTCCCGGGCGAGGCCGAGCACATCGAGCACGCCGCCTCGCGCGCGCGGGTGGGATTCACTCACTACCAGGAGTTCCTCGATCGCGATCTCAAGGGCCGCATCGGCGGCACGTTCGCGATCGGCGAGCGCTGGATGAACTACAAGCTCGAGCGCGAGCACCTGCTCTCGATGGACTGCACCTACCTCGAGGCCTGGGGACGCGAGCACGTCGAGCGCACGCGGGCTTCACTCGAAGCCGCGGCCAAACGCATCGATCCCGCGCGGAGCTGGCGCGAGCTGGTCGCCGACGGCAAGCGCCGCCATCCCGAGCCGCTTCGGGTGCGTGAGGCCTACGTCGCCGAGGTTGAGCGCGCACGGCGCTTCGTGGTCGAGAAGCATCTGGCGCCGGTGCCGGACGCCCCGCTCGAGATCGTGGACACGCCGATCTTCGAGCGCTCGATGCTCCCCTACGCCGCCTACCTCTCGCCCGCGCCGTTCGACAGCGACCAGACCGGCTACTTCCTGGTGACACCGGTGGACCTCTCGCGCGGGCGCGAGGAACAACAGCAGCAGCTCGAGGGCCACAGCCAGCTCGCGATCGGGCTCACCGTGATTCACGAGGCGTTCCCCGGCCACCACCTCCAGCTCTGCCAGGCCAACCGCGCCGGCTCGCGGCTGCGACGGCTCGCCGACAGCAACCTGCTGTGCGAGGGCTGGGCGCTCTACTGCGAGGAGCTGATGTGGGAGGAGGGCTTCTTCCCCGAACCGCTCACGCGCCTGTTCCAGCTCAAGGATCTGCTGTGGCGGGCGTGCCGGGTGGTGATCGACGTCGGGTTGCACACCGGGCGCATGACGTTCGAGCAGGCGGTCGAGTACCTGGTGAGCGAGGCGATGCTCGAGCGCGTGAACGCCGAGAGCGAGGTCAAGCGCTACACCATGACGCCGACCCAGCCCATGAGCTACCTGGTGGGGAAAATGCTGCTGCTCGAGATCCGCGAGGAAGCGAAGCGAAAGCTCGGCGCGCGCTTCAACCTCCACGATTTTCACGGAGCGCTGCTCGCGAGCGGCAGCGTGCCGCCGTTCCTGGTGCGCGAAGAGCTGTGGGAGCGGCTGGCGGTGGGGTGAACGGGCGCGGCGCCGGCAAGAAGGGGCGGAGCCCGCGGGCTCCGCCCCTTCTTGCGCGGGCACTGTGCCGGCCGCGAAAGCTACGGCACCGCCGCTCCCCGCCACGGGAAGATGTCGTTCAACAGCTCGCCGCTCTTGAGCACGCAGGGCGGCAGCCCTGGCTCCCCGAGCCGCGCCGTGCCCGCCCGCGACGACGTGAGCGTCGCGGACGGGGTCGGATCGATGCGCTGGATGTCCGAGCCGAACTTGGCGTTCACCGCGTCGATCAGCGCGTTGCAGATCCAGGCATGCGCGAAATCGTTGGGGTGCACGCCGTCGAGGCTGAACATTCCGCCGGTGACGAACTTGCTGGTATAGAGGTTGCCCCGCCATTCGATTCCGGTGGTGGCGATCCGTCGCAACAGGCCGTTCAGGTCCACCAGCGCCAGCTCGCGCTTCGCGACCTCGGCCGCGATCACGTTGTTGTACCTGCGGGTCTCGCTCAGGAGGTTCAGCGCCTCGCTGGACGAGAGCACCATCGAATCGGCGAGGCCGATGTTGTTGCCCGGGAGGCGCGCGCCCGAAAGATACGAGAAGGTTCCCGATGGGTAGCCGTAGGCTCCGGTGGCGGGCGAACCCGCCACGAGCGCGCCCGCCCTGAGCAGCACGTAGTCGTTCGCGGTAAGCGGCACGTTGAAGGGGCCGAGCAGGAACTTCGGCCTGCCGTTCGCCTCGCGCGCGATGTTGCCGGTGGAGTCGAGCTGATAGGGCGTCAACGTGGTGAAGAACGGGAGCGAGGTGAGGTCCGGCACGTTCAAGATCGCGCCCTTCGCAGTCGGGAGCAGGACCGCGAGCGTGTCGAGCGCGCGCCCGAGCAGCACCGTGAAGCTCCCGGCCGGCACCAGCGGCAGGCCGGAACCCCTGGTGGCCGGCCCCAGCAGTTCGTTGGAGCCGTACTCGAACAGGATGAACGTCGGTGGAGGGTTCAGGTGGGTCGCCACCTGCCGCGCGATCGAGCCCTGATGGCGCGCGACGATGCCGAAGTAGCGGTTCCCGCGCGCCGCCAGGTAGTAGAACGAGGTGTCGGACGCATCGCTCAGGAGTGCCCCCGGCACGCCCATGTTGTGATAGGCGGTCGGGAGCATGAAGTTGGTGGAATCCCCCGTGGTGCGCCCGATCGAGTCGATCAGGGTCGGCGGCGGGAGCAGCCGCCGGATGCGCAGCAGCGGCGGAATGCCGTCGCCGCTGATGGTGGGGATGTCGAGCCGCGCGGCGCCCACCTGCTGCGCGAACAGCGTGACGAAGCTGTGGGTCTGGTGCCGGTCCACGAGACCACCCGACTGGTAGCCGGCGGTGATGTTGGTGCCCATCGCAGCCACCACGCCGTAGCTGGCCCGTCCGCTGTGGAGCGCGGGCGCGTTGATGGGCTTGATCTTGCTGCAGCCCGCGAACAGCGCGATCGCGAGCAGCAGCCCGATGGAAGCTCGAAGCGGGACCTTCATGGCGTTGGCTCTCCTCGAGGCCCGACTACCAGCGGTAGCCGAGGCTGAATCCGCTCGCGTTGACGAAGGACTTGTAGTGGCCGTTGTAGTTGTCGCGGTTGGCGAGCTCGGTGTGCCGGTGCTGGATGAACAGCGCGAGCTCGTAGAGATCGAGCGTCCACTGCTTGTCCTTGCCGAAGGCGCATCCGAGCCCGAGCGTTCCGCCGTTGCGTCCGGCGTCGGGCAGGATCGGGCTCAGCGATGCGACGGGCGCGGCGGCTTCCTCGTAGTAGTAGCCGAAGCGGTAGGTGAACGCCGTCAGCCGGTGCTCGGCCCCGAACGTGTAGCGCCAGGTGTCGTCGTAGTCCTCGATGATGCGCTCGTTGCTGGCGGGCGTCTGCTGGAAGTAGACCGGCAGGTCCTTGAACAGCGACCACTCGGTGTAGTTCACGTCGCCCTCGAGCGTGATTCTCTCGCCCAGGTTCCAGGCTGCGCCCACCGACCAGATCGCGGGCAGGCGCAGCACCGTGCTCACCGGCTGGTCGGGCGGCAGTTGCGCGGCGACGGCGGCATCCACCGCGGGGTTGCCGGTCGGAATCTGGGTGAAGTCGGCGTTGCCCTCCGCGTCCACGATCACCTTCCCGCGGTAGAAGGCGCCGAACGTCCAGCTCTTGTCGGCGACGAAATTCACGGCGGCGTTCCAGCCGTAGCCCGGGGTGTAGTCCGACTCCAGCTCGACTTTCGCCACCTCGAGCTGCGCGCCGCCGCCGCCGGGCGCCGGAGTGAAGCGCCGGTTCTCGAGGCTCACCCTGGCCCAGGTCAGGTTCCCGCCCAGCGCCACGCTGAGCCTGGGGTTGATCGCGTAGGCGGCCGACAGGTTGGTGTTGACCGCCCTGAGATCGGCCCTGGTCACGATGTAGCGGCCGGTGAACTGGTCGGGATCCTTCCATTCCACGCCGAGCCCGAAGGGCGCGTTGAAGCCGATGCCCAGCGCCGCCCGCTCGTTGAAGCGATGGCTCAAGTAGAAGGTGGGCAGCGGAAACGTCTGCGCCTTCATCTCCTCGGTCACGCCGTAGCCCGGGTAGGGGTTCACGCCGGCGAAGCTGGTGGTCGGCATCAGCAGCGAGCCGCCCAGGTAGACCTGAGTGCGTTCGAGGCGGGTGAGGGCCGCGGGGTTGAAGAACACCGCGGAGGCGTCGTGCACCGACGCGGTGCCGGCGCCCCCCATGCCCAGCACCGAGGCACTCTGCTCGTAGATGTTGTAGCCCGCGCCGCGCGCGGCGCCCGGCAGGAACGCCGAGGCGAACGCAGCAGCCAGGCCCAGGGTTCTCGGGAATTTCATCTGCTGGATCTCCTGGGAGTGAGTGAGACGCGTGAGAGCGGAATCCCGGTATTCATGCGCCCACCGGAGCGTGTCCGGGGGCGTAGAGCGCTTCGATGATCTCGGCGAACTGCTGGGCGATGACGCGGCGCCTGACCTTGAGCGTCGGCGTCAGCTCGCCGGCCTCCTGCGTGAGGTCGCGGCTCAGGAGCGAGAACTTCTTCACCTGCTCGAACGGCGCGAGGTCGGCGTTGAGCCGGTCGATCTCGGCCTGGACGATCGCCCGCGCTTCGGGCCGCGCGATCAACTCGTCGCGGCTCGCGAACGGCCAGCCTTTCGCGCGGGCCTCGGCCTCGAGGTTGGCGAAGTTGGGCACGATCAGCGCGACCACGCAGGGCCGCCGGTCGCCCAGCAGCACCGCCTCCGACACCCACTTGCTGGTTTTGAGCCGCCCCTCGAGCGGCTGCGGCGCCACCTTCTTGCCGCCCGCGGTCACGAGCAGGTCCTTGAGCCGGTCGGTGATCGTGAGCGTGCCGTCGGCATCGAGGCGCCCCACGTCGCCGGTGTGGAACCAGCCGTCGCGCATCGCCTCGCGCGTCGCCGCTTCGTTCTTGAAGTAGCCGCGCATGACGTGCGGGCCGCGGGTCAGGATCTCGCCGTCGTCGCCGATCTTCATCTCGACGCCTGGCACCGCCGGTCCGACCGAGCCCGGCTGCTCGCGGCCCGGAACGTTGAGGCAGATTACCGGCGAGGTCTCGGTCAGGCCGTAGCCCTCGATCACCGGAATGCCGATCGCGAAGAAGAACTCCATGATCTTGGGCCCGAGCGGGGCGCCGCCCGAGATGCAGAAGCGCAGCCGGCCGCCTACCCGCGCGCGCACCTTGGCGCCCACCAGGCGGTCGGCGATCGCCGCCGTGAGGGCGAGCAGCGGCGACGGGCGCCGGCGCTCGAAGCGGGCGCGCGCCGTCGCGATCCCCTGGCGCAGGCCCCAGAAGAAGATGTTCTTCTTGAGCGGCTTCTGTGAGAGCGCGTTCTCCATGACGCGCGCGTACACCTTCTCGTAGAAGCGCGGCACCCCGGTGAGCACCGTGGGGTGCACCTCCATCGCGTCCGCCGCCACGGTGTCGAGGCTCTGGGCGTATGCGATGGTCGCGCCGGCGCACAGCATGGCGTAGAGCCCGGCCATGCGCTCCAGGATGTGGCACAGCGGCAGGAACGAGAGCTGCGTGTCGTCCGAGTTGAGACCCACGACCTGGAGGCACGCCTCCACGTTGGAGGCGATGTTGCCGTGGGTGAGCATGGCGCCCTTGGGCTCGCCGGTGGTGCCCGAGGTGTAGATGATGGTGGCCAGGTCGTCGCGCTTGAGCCGCGCCGCGGACTCGCGGTAGGCGCCGGGCCGGGCGGCGCGCAGCTCGGCTCCGCGCTTCATCACAGCTTCGAGGGCGTGGTCCCTGGGGCCCATTGCCGGTGCCGGATCCATCGGGACGATGACGCGCAGGAGCGGCAGGCGGCCCGCGATCGAGTGCAGCTTGTCGAGCTGGGCCGGAGTCGAGACGATGACCGCCTTGGCCTCCGAGTTCTCGAGGATGTAGCGGCACTGATCGGCCGTGAGGGTGGGGTAGATCGGCACCGAGACCGCCCCCAGCCCCAGAATCGCCAGGTCCGTGACCGGCCACTCGTAGCGGTTCTCGGAGAGGATGGCGACCTGGTCGCCGCGGACCAGTCCAAGGTCGCCGAGCCCCAGGCTCAGGCTCTCGACGTCGGCGAGCGCCTTCTCTGCCGGGATCGCCTCCCAGCGGCCCGCCACCTTGCGCATGAACTGCGCGGGCTTGCGGTGCTTGTCCACCGTCTCGAGGAAGATCTGGACCAGGGTTTCGGCCATGTGGTTCTCCGGCTGCGGTGCGGGGCACCCAGGGGGGTGCCGGTCCGGACGGGAAGCCTTAGCACTCGACGCGTCCGGCCCACAAGCGCAAAAAAGGGCCCCTGCGTTGACAATCTCGCGCGGCTTGCGACACAGTCCGCCGCGCGCGGAACATCCTCCGCGCCACGGAGGCACGGACGCATGATGGGTGCACGCGGGCCGCGACTGCTCGCCGCGGTCGCGGCGACGCTGGCGATGGCGCTCGCCCGCTTGCCACCCGCCCGCGCGGCCTCCGCGGCCGACGACATCGCGACCGGCGACGCCGCGTATGCCCGGGGCGAGCTGCCCGCGGCCCGCGAGGATTACGCCTCCGCGGTCCGGGCGGATCCCTCGAGCTTCGGCGCCCTGTGGCGGCTCGCGCGCGCCGAGTCGGAGCTGGGCGAGGACGCGAAGGGCGAGGAGCAGCGCCGGCTGGTGTCTTCCGCGGTGGAGCACGCCCGCGCCGCGGTCAAGCTCGCGCCCGACAGCGCGCTGGGCCACGTCTGGCTCGCCGCGACGCTCGGCCGGCAGGCGCTCAAGGAAGGCCCGAAGACCCGCCTCGCGCTCTCGCGCGAGATCAAGTCCGAGGTGGACCGCGGGATCGCGCTCGATCCGGGTATGGGGCGCGCCTACCATGTTCGCGCGCTGTGGAACCGGAAGCTGGCGAGCCTGAACGCCTTCGAGCGTATGGCGGCCAACACCGTGCTGGGCGGCGTTCCCAAGGGCGCCTCGATGGAAAACTGCGTGAACGATCTCAAGAAGGCGATCGAGCTCGAGCCCGGCTACGTGAACCACCATCTCGAGCTGGGCCGCACCTGCATGGATCTCAAGCGCTGGGCCGAAGCGCGACGCGAGCTCGAGCGGGCCTCGGCGCTGCCGCCCACCAGCAATCCCCGCGATCCGCGCCTGCAGCAGGAGGCACGCGAGCTGCTGAGCAAGATCCCGAAGCAGGGCTGAGGCCGGAGTTCCAGGGATGGGCGTGGTGACGGGCTGGATCGTGAACGGTGTGCGCACCCCGTTCGCCCGGGCGGGAGGGTCGTTCCGCCGCACGCCGGTCTACGAGCTGGGCCGCATCGCGATGGCGGAGCTGCTCGCGCGCGAGGACCTCGATCCGGCGCGCATCGACCACGTGACCTTCGGCAACTGCGCCGGGCCGGCCGAGGCCGCCAACGTGACGCGCGTCACCGCGCTGCGCGCCGGAGTGCCGGAGCCGGTCCCCGCCGCCACCGTCCACCGCAACTGCGCTTCGGGCATGGAGGCGGTGGCCGACGCCCTGCGCCGCCTCGCGGCCGGCGAGGCGCGGCTGGTGCTGGCGGGCGGGATGGAGTCCATGAGCCAGATCCCGCTCATGTACACCTTCGAGTACGGCGAGTGGCTGGAGGGGCTGATGCGCGCGAAGACCCCGCTCGCCAAGCTCGGTGCGCTCGCCCGCTTCCGGCCGCGGATGCTGGCGCCGCGTCTGGCACTCGCCGAAGGCCTCACCGATCTGGTGTGCGGGCTCAACATGGGGCAGACCGCGGAAGTGCTGAGCCGAGAGTTCAGGATCGGGCGCGACCGCCAGGACGCGTTCGCGCTCGGCAGCCACCAGCGCGCGATCGCCGCGCGCGCGCGGCTGCGCGAGGAGATCGCCCCGGTGTTCCCGGCCCCGAAGCACGAGCTGGTGCAGGACGACGTGGGTCCGCGCGATGGCCAGACGCTGGAGGCGCTGGCGAAGCTCAAGCCCTACTTCGACCGTCGCAACGGCACCGTCACGGTCGGCAACTCCTGCCAGGTCACGGACGGCGCGGTGGCGCTGCTGGTGGCGGACGAGGCAACCGCGCGCGCCTGGCCGACGCCGCCGCTCGGGCGCGTGCGGTCCTTCGCCTTCGCCGGGCTGTCGCCGCGTCGCATGGGTCTGGGACCGGTGTTCGCGATGGAGCGGGCGCTCCGGAGCGCCGGGCTCACGCTCGCCGACGTCGAGCTGTTCGAGATCAACGAGGCGTTCGCAGTACAGGTGCTGGCCTGCCTCGACGCCGCGAAGTCGAGCGCGTTCGCCCGCGCCGAACTCGGGCTCGATCACGCGCTGGGCGAGATCCCGACCGAGCGCCTGAACGTGAACGGCGGCGCGATCGCGCTGGGCCACCCGGTGGGGGCGAGCGGCGCGCGGCTCCTGCTCACGCTGCTGATGGAGCTGCGCCGCCGGGGCTTGAAGCGCGGGCTGGCCGCGCTGTGCGTGGGCGGTGGGCAGGGCGCGGCGTTCGTGGTGGAGCGCGACTGATGGCGGCGTTCCGGATCGAGCGGCTCGCGGGCGGGATCGCCCACCTGGTGATGGACGATCCGGCGCGCCGGGTGAACGTGCTGGACGAAGCCGCGATCGGCGACCTCGAGGCGGCGCTCTCCGCGCTCGAGGTTGCGGCCGACCTGAAGGGCGTCGTGCTGCGAAGCGGCAAGGAGGGCTCGTTCATCGCCGGCGCCGACGTGCAGGCGATCGGAGCGCTCATGGACCGCGCGGCGCTCCACGCGCTGGTGCGCCGCGCCCACGCCGCCTTCGGAAGGCTCGTAGCACTCCCCGTTCCCACCGTGGCCGCAATCGACGGCGTGTGCCTGGGCGGCGGCACCGAGCTGGCGCTGGCCTGCGATTCGCGGGTCGCGAGCGAGGAGGAGCGCACCCAGATCGGGTTGCCCGAGACGCTGCTCGGCATCTTGCCGGGCTTCGGCGGCACCACCCGCCTGCCGCGGCTGGTCGGGCTCTCGGCGGCGCTCGATCTCATCCTGACCGGGCGCGCGCTCGACGCGCGGCGCGCGGAGAAGATCGGGCTCGTCGCGCGCGCGGTGCCGGCGGCCTGGCTGATCGACCACGCGCAGCGCCGGCTCATCGAGCTCGAGCGCCGCCCGCGCGGCGCCCGCCGCGACGCGTTCCGCCCCCGCGGCGCGTTGCAGTGGCTGATCGACGGCACGCCGTTCGGGCGTGCGCTGGTGCTGAATCGCGCGCGCGCCATGACGCGGGCCCGCACCGGCGGCCACTATCCCGCGCCGGTCGCGGCACTCAGCGTGATCGAGCACGGCCTCGGGCGCTCGATCGAGGAGTCGCTCAAGCTCGAGGCCGACTGGGCGAGCGACCTGGTGGTGGGCCCGGTGTGCAAGAACCTGGTGCGCATCTTCCTGCTCTCGGAGCGCGCCCGGAAGGAGCCGGTGGCGGGCGGCGGGTCGCCCGATCCCGCGCCGGTGCGCTCGCTCGCGCTGGTGGGGGCGGGCGTGATGGGAGGCGGCATCGCAGAGCTGGCGAGCCGCCACGGCATCGAGGTGCGGATGCGCGACGTGCGGCCCGAATCACTCACCCGCGCGCTCCAGACCTGCGCCACGCTGATCGAGGAGCGCGGCCGCCGGCGGCGGCTCGGGGCGCGCGAGCGGGACGCGCAGATGGCGCGCATCCTGCCCACGCTCGATCTGACGGGCTTGAAGCGCGCCGACCTCGCGATCGAGGCGGTGGTGGAGGACCTCGACGTCAAGCGCCGCGTGTTCGGCGAGCTCGAGGTGCGCATGCGGCCCGACGCGGTGCTCGCCACCAATACCTCCTCGCTCTCGGTGAGCGAGCTCGCGGACGGGCTGGTGCGTCCGGAGCGGTTCCTGGGCTTCCACTTCTTCAACCCGGTGCACCGCATGCCGCTGGTCGAGGTGGTGCGCGGGGCGAAGACCGGCGATGCCGCGCTGGCCGTGGCGGTGGCACTGGCGCGGCGGCTGGGGAAGACCCCGGTCGTGGTGCGCGACGCGCCGGGATTCGTCGTGAACCGCGTTCTCATGCCCTACCTGCGCGAGGCGATGCACCTGCTGGAAGAGGGCTACGCGCTCGTCGAGATCGACGGAGCGATGCGGCGCTTCGGCATGCCGATGGGCCCGTTCGAGGTGCTGGACGAGGTCGGGATCGAGATCGCCCACAAGGCGGCGGGGAGCTTAAGCAAGGCGTTCCCGGATCGCATGACCGGCTCGCCCGCGCTCGAGCAGCTTGTCGCCGCGGGCCGGCTCGGCAAGAAGAGCGGGCGCGGCTTCTACCGTCACCGCGGACGCAAGCGCGAGCCCGATCCGCTGCTGCGCGAGCTGCTCGGCCTCAAGCGCGAGCGCCGCGCGCCCACGCCCGAGTCGCTCGCAGAGCGCATGGTGCTGGGCATGATCAACGAGGCCGCACGCTGCCTCGAGGAGGGCGTGGTGGCGGACGCCGGGATGCTCGACCTGGCGATGATCTTCGGCGCCGGCTTCCCGCCCTTCCGCGGCGGTCCGCTGCGGCACGCCGACACGCTGGGGCTCGCGAAGGTGGAATCGCGGCTCACCGCGTTGCGCGCCGAGCGCGGCGAGCGCTTCAAGCCCGCGGCGCTGCTGGCGAAGCTGGCGGCCGAGGGCGGGACGTTCACGCGGCCTGACGCCGGGGGCTGATGCCGCGCCGGAGCCGCCACCCGCCGGTGGCATTGCCGCGCCGGCGACGGGCGCCGGCGGTTGGGACGCCGGCATTCGGGTCCTCAAGCCAGGAAGCTTCGTTCGCCGCGCGCCGCTTCGATGCGCCGCGACAGCTCCGCGGCTCAGGCCCCGGCGGGACGGGGCGCCGGCGGGGCGAAGGCGTCGAGTTGCGGGCCCTCGGCTTTCGCCCCCTGCTCGCTCGCCGCGACGGGCGTTTCCGCCGCCTCGGGCTCGGCCGGCGGCCGGACCGGTTCGAGCTTCTCGCCGCGCAGCACGCGGTTCATCTCCTCGCCGTCCAGCACTTCGCGCTCGAGCAGCGTGTTGGCGAGCAGGTGCAGCTTGTCCATGTTGTCCTTGAGCAGCTCGTGGGCGCGATTGTACGCATTCTCGATGATGCGCCGCACCTCCTGGTCGATCAGCACCGCGGTCTGTTCGCTGTAATCCTTGTGGGTCGCGATCTCCTTGCCGAGGAAGACCATCTCCTCCTTCTTGCCGAAGGTGAGCGGGCCCAGCGCGTCGCTCATGCCGTAGCGGCACACCATGGCGCGCGCGGTCTCGGTCGCGCCCTCGATGTCGCCGATCGCGCCGGTGGTGAGGTGATTGAGCACCAGCAGCTCGGCGGCGCGGCCGCCCATCGCCACGCACAGCTGCCGCTCCAGCTCATCCTTCGAGCGGTTGTAGCGCTCTTCCTTGGGCAGCCACGAGGTGGTGCCCAGCGTGCGCCCGCGCGGGATGATGGTGACCTTGTTGACCGGGTCGTGGCCCGGCTGCAGCCACAGCACGAGCGCGTGGCCGGCTTCGTGGTAGGCCGTGCTGCGGCGCTCCTCGTCGTTCATGACCAGGCTCTTGCGCTCCATGCCCAGCATCACCTTGTCCTTCGCGTCCTCGAAATCGCGCAGCGAGACCTTCTTGTGGTTGCGCCGCGCGGCGAGCAGCGCCGCCTCGTTCACGATGTTCGCGAGGTCGGCGCCCGCGAGCCCGGGCGTGCCGCGCGCGATGAGCTTGAGATCCACGTCCTCGGCGAGCGGAATCTTGCGGGTGTGGACGAGCAGGATGCCCTCGCGGCCGCGCACGTCGGGCCAGTCGACGACGATCTGGCGGTCGAAGCGGCCGGGGCGCAGCAGCGCCGGGTCGAGCACGTCGGGACGATTGGTGGCGGCGATCATGATGACGCCTTCGTTCGAATCGAAGCCGTCCATCTCGACCAGCAACTGGTTGAGCGTCTGCTCGCGCTCGTCGTGCCCCCCGCCGAGCCCCGCGCCGCGATGCCGACCGACAGCGTCGATCTCATCCACAAAAAGGATGCATGGGGCGTTGCGCTTGCCCTGCTCGAAGAGATCGCGAACGCGACTGTTGTGGAGCAAGAGCGGTTTCTCGCCACCGAAGAACGCCTCGCGATCGCATCCGCATAGGTCGTAGACGTAACCGTCGTAGGGCTTGTGGACCACGCGCCGCACGATGGGTTTCTTCGCTTGATCGCGGATCGCGACCTCGGGTCCAAATGGATGGCCAGTCTTCCCGATGATGAGGATCCACGCCTCTGTCTCGGGAAGGGGCTTCGACTTGATCACGCGCCCGGCCTTCATCCTCATGTGTCGCACACCCGCCTTGATGCCGTGCATGGCGCACAGCCACGTGATCTCGCGGATCAGCTGATGGCTCACCGACGTGATGCTGAGCTTGCCTTCCTTCGTCGTGTAACCATCGCCGAGTGCATAGCCGGTGAGGTAGGCGTCGAAATACTCGCGAGGAAGATCCCACAGAAACGCCGGCACGTGCTTTTCGTGGCTTCCGGTTCCGCAATGCCGCTCGAAGAATCGCCCCAGCGGAGCGGAGTGGAACGTGAGCTTGGTGCTGTTGTCACCTGTGTGATTCACCCTGGGCGTCACACCGAAGACGAGTTTCATCCTGGCGATGCAATCGGCGTGGAGATCCATCTCGTGCGTGCCGAACGTGAATTCGAGGTAGCCGTTTTCGCGGCCTTCGGCAGTGTAGTAACCGAGGAGGCGCATGAGATCCGCGGTGACCGGCACCTGCTCGGGCAGAGCCGTGTCCGTGTAATTCGAGGAGATCGCACGCGGTTCATGTTTCCCCGCCTGCCAATTGCTCACGGTCATCTGTGAGACACCGATTGCGGCCGCGATCGCGGACTGGCTCTGCCCACCCTGCTGAGCAAGCGCGTACTCGTAGCGCGCGTGTGTCGCCTCGTCCCGATCGTAGACGTCCAGCATGATCGGTTCGCGCAACGGCGCGAACGCGTGCGCTCGAACGGTATGCGGCGTTCCATGCTCCGCGGAGTATTCGCCGCGCACCTTCATGGGCAAGCTCACGAGCACATCGCCCGCCTTCAGCTCCACGGCGGCCACCGCCTTGATTCCGTCGCGGGTGCGGATGAACACGCTGTGGTCGGCGGTCGCACGGAACACGCCGCCGAGGAAATGGACCTCGCAGATTTCACTCACGCGATGGCGGTAGACGCCGCGCACGCCGCTCCAGGCACTGCCCTTCACGAAAGTCTTCGGCGAGCCCTTGAACTTCGAGTCGCGCTCCTCGAATCCGAGCGTCTCGATGCCCTCGACCGGCACGACGTGGCCTTCATCCTCGCCCGAGTAGAAACGGTCCACGAACTCGCCGATGGGCGTGAGTTTCGTCGCGCCGTCGTGCCGAATGAGCACCGGCGTGTCGCCTGTCACCGACGCGCCAACTCCGACAAACATCTCGACGAAATCGCTCCCGCTCATCGAGAAGAACGGCACGCCCGCCTCGCCGGCGACCGCCTTGGCGAGCAGGGTCTTGCCCGAGCCGGGAGGCCCGAGCATCAGCGCGCCCTTGGGAATCCGCCCGCCCAGGCGCTGGAACTTCTGCGGCTCCTTCAGGAATTCGATGATCTCCTGCAGCTCCTGCTTGGCCTCGTCGCAGCCCGCGACGTCCTTGAACGTGACCTTGGGAGTGGTCTCGAGCACCACGCGCGCCTTGGTCTTGCCGAACTTGAGCGCCGCGCTCCCGCCCGACTGGACCTGCCGCACCATGAACAGCCAGAACACCAGGATGAACACCACCGGCAGCCAGCCGACCAATAGATTTACCCAGTTGAACGCCGGGTTGCGCACCTCGATCTCGATCCCGGGGTTGGTCTTCCACACCTTGTCGGGCACGTCGGAGCCGTCGCCCAGGATGTTCGACTTGAACGCCTTGAAGGAGACGTCGTGGGTGCCGACCTTGACCGAGGTCTCGCTCTTGAGATCGCCGGTGACCATCTTCTCGATGATCTGGAGGTCCTGGATGTTTCCCTTCTCGACCTCCTGCATGAAGCGGGTGTAGGAGATCTCGATGCGCTGCGGCGCCATGAAGCTGCCCTGGTACATGCGGAACGCGATCAGCGACAGCAGCGCCACGAACGCCCAGAACGCCATCGTGCGGAATGGCCGGCCGGCCGGCGCCGGCGGCCGGCGCTGCGACGGGCCGCGCTGCCCACCGCCGCGCCGCGGCTCGCGGGAGTTGTCAGGACCGCTGCCCTGGCCCCGGCGGAAGATGCTCACGAATCAGGCCTCCTCGAGAACGCCCACATAGGGCAGATTGCGATAGCGCTCGTTGGCGTCCATGCCGTAGCCGACGACGAACTCGGAGCCGATCTTCCAGCCCGCGTAATCGATCGGCACCTGCACCTTGCGGCACGGCAACTTGTCGAGCAAGGTCGCGACCCGAAGGCTCGCCGCCCCGCGCGAGCGCAGCAGGTCGAGAATGAACGACACGCTCAGTCCCGAGTCCACCACGCCCTCGCACAGCACGACGTGGCGCCCGGCGATCGGCCCACGCAGATCCATGATGAGCCGCACCTGGCCGCTCGTCGTGGTGCCGGCGCCGTAGGACGACACCGACAGGAAGTCGAGCTCGACCTCGAGCGGCGTGGCGCGCGCGAGATCGCACTGGAACATGCAGGCGCCCTTCAGCACGCCGATGAACAGCGGGCGCGTGCTCGCCATGTCGCGCGCCAGCTCGAGGCCCAGCTCGCGCACGCGCGCGGCGATCTGCTGGGCGGTGAACAACAGTCGGACGGTGGTCTCGGCGTGCACGGCTGGCTGGCTCTCAGTCATGGCTCTCCGCTAGGACCCGGGGGGCCTTCGGGTGCCGCCCCGGAGCGGGGCGCGGGCGGAGCGTCGAACTCCGATCACCCGAAGAATCCCTCCTGCGTCGGTGAGAACCCGCGGGCGGGCTCTCGGCTCCCTGGTGGGCTGCTGCTTCGTGAAGGAATCCCCGAGGTGCGCCGCTCGTCGGCGAACGCTCGAAGCGCACCATACCGCGATCGCTCGCCGCGCACACGCCTCCCGGCAGCGCGACCCTCCACCCGGTCCGCGATGCCGCGATCTGGCTCGTGAGGGCCGCGAGATGGCGGTGCGTGAGCCCCGGGCCAGCCGGGGCGAGACGTTTCCACACCTCGCGCAGGACGGTGCGGCGGGCCGCGACAGGGTAGAAACGCACGGCCGCCGAATCAAGCTCAATTGCGTCCCGCCGGACGCGCCAGGCCCTGGCGCGCCCGTGGATCCACATGCGAAGCGCGCGCCCGGCATCGCGCGCCTCGCGGGCGGCCGCGGTCACCCGCCGCGCCAGTGCGGCTCGCGCCCGCGCCGGGTCGAGCCCCGGGTCGAGCGCGCGGAGCAGCGCGGGAATGGCGTCGTGCCGGATGCGATTGCGCGCGAAGAGCGGCTCGCGATTCGTGGCGTCCTCGCGCCACGGCTGGCCGAGTGCTCCGAGATCGGCCTCGACGTCGGCACGCGTCGCTTCGAGCAGGGGTTTGAGCCAGACCCCGCGCCGCGCGCCCATGCCGCCCAGGCCCGGCAGTCCCGCGCCGCGCAGCAAGCGCAGCAGCACGGTTTCGAGCTGATCGTCCGCGGTGTGGGCGGTGGCGATCGCAGCGGCGTTCGCGCGGGCCGCTGCCGCGCGCAGGAATTCGCGGCGCAGGATGCGCAGGCCGTTCTCTCCCGAAAGCCCGCGGCGCTTCATGCGGGCTCGTGTGTCCCAGCGCGCCGCCGCCAGCGGCACGCCGAGCCGCGTGCACAGCGCGCGCACGAACTCGAGATCGGCGTCGGCTTCGGCCCCGCGCAGGCCGTGATGGAGGTGGGCGGCGTGAAGCGCGAGCCCGAATTCGGCCGCCACGCCCCGGAGCCCGACGAGGAGGGCCACCGAGTCGGCGCCGCCGCTCACCGCGACCAGCAGGCGGTTTCCGGGCGGCAGCGCGCAGGGTCCCCGGAGGGCCCTGCGAAGGACCGGCTCGAGCCTGCGCGCGCGCATGCGAATTCGGAGGCTAAGTGGTGGCGGCGCAGGGACTCGAACCCCGGACACAGAGATTATGATTCTCCTGCT
>CAZYQK010000072.1:0-16219 GCA_964650245.1 uncultured bacterium
CTTCGTGCCAGGCGGGGGCTCGCCGCCCGCCGGCCGGCGAGCCTCATCGCGCCTTCTCCCACACCAGCCGCAGGCCCTTCAGCGTCAGGGTCTCGTCCACCACGTTGATGGTCTCGCACTCGGGCGCGATCACTTTCGCCAGCCCGCCGGTGGCGATCACGTGCGGGGTGCCTCGCATCTCGAGCGCGAGGCGGCGCACCAGCGCGTCCACCTGGCCGGCCGCGCCCCAGATCACGCCCGCCTGCAGCGATTCCTGCGTGGTGCGGCCGAGCGCCCGCGCCGGCTTCCGCAGCTCCACGCGCGGGATGCGAGCCGCGCGCCGGAACAGCTCCTCGGCCGAGGTCATCACGCCCGGCGCGATGACGCCGCCCAGGTACGCACCGTCGCCCGAGATGCAATCGAAGGTGGTGGCCGTGCCGAGGTCCACCACGATCGCCGGCGTGCCGTAGAGATCGCGCGCGGCGACGGCGTTCGCGATACGGTCGGCGCCCACCGCGCTCTTGTCGTGGTAACGGATGGGCAGGTCCTTCGCGGTCGCGGGGCTCACTTCGACCGGTGGAGCACCGCTCCAGCGCTCGAGCGCGAGAGCCCAGGCAAGCGTGAGCGAGGGTGCGACCGAGCACAGCACCGCGCCCCGGCCGCGGGGGCCCGGCGGAGCACCCGGGTCGCGCCCGCGCCCCCGCGTGCCGCGCCCCGCCTGGCGCAGCAGCGCCTCGACCTGCAGGCCCACTTCGTCCGCGGTGAGCCGCCCGCTGGTGAGCCGCCACCAAGCTGCGAGGTCGGACCCGCGGAACAGCCCCACGACGGTCTCGCTGTTGCCCACGTCCACCGCGATCAGCTCGCCCGCGGCGTTCGGTCGCGGCGCCGTCGCCGCCTTGCTCGCCGCCTTCGCGCGACTCGCGCGCGGGCGGTTTCGCTCAGATCGCATGCTCGGCCTCCTCCGGTTCCTGCGACTTCGCATCCGCCTCGTGCCGCTTGCGCGCCACCATCCACGACAGTCCCACGCTCAGGAAGTAGAGCGCGGTCATCGGCACCCCCATCACCAGCTGCGCGGTAACCACGTCGCCGGGAGTGATGATCGCGGTTACCAGGAACGCGCCGACGACGGCATAGCGCCATTGCCGGAGCAGCGTGCGGGGCGTCACCAGCCCGAGCGCGGTCAGCGTCATGGTCACGAGCGGCAGCTGGAACACCACGCCGCAGGCGAGCGCCATGTTGTAGACGAACCCGAGCAGCGATCCAAGCCGGATCTCGGCCCTCATGCTGGGGGTCATGAAGCCGCTCAAGACCTGGACCACGAGCGGCACCACGTAGCCGTAGGCCGCCCACGCGCCGAGCGCGAACAACCCCATGGAGGCGAGCACCATCGGCAGGATCATCGAGCGCTCCCGCTTCATCAGGCCCGGGACCACGAAGCTCCAGATGCGGTAGAACACCACCGGCAGCGCGAATCCCAACCCCAGGATCAGCGCGAGCTTGAAGCGCTCGTTGAACGCCTCGAGCGGCGAGAGCACGATCGCGTGCTTCACGGTGCGGCGGATGACGTCCTCGAGCACGCGTGGCGCGAGCCACCAGCCGGCGATCGCGCCGACCAGCAGGGCGGCGATGGCGTGCGTCAGCACCTTGCGAAGCTCCTCGAGATGCTCGAGAAAGGTCATCTCGCCGGTCTGGCGCGGATCAGCGTTCATGGACTCCCCCACCCGGCGGGGCCCGGCAGCTCGAGGTCGCCCGCCAGCACCGCGACCGAGCCGCCGCCTTCGCGTTCGATCACCAGCGCGCCGTTCTCATCGAGCGCGCGCGCCACGCCGCTCACCTCGCCGCCCGGCGTGCGCACCCGGACCCTGCGCCCCCAGAACGAGGCGCGCGCGCGCCAGGCCTCGATCAACGCCTCGCGCCCGCCCTCCTCCAGCTCGGTCACCAGCGGCTCGAGCGCGTTCAGGAACTCGGCCGCCACTCTCTCGCGCGGGGCGGAGCAGCCCTCCATCGCGAGCGAGGTCGCGCCCGCCGCGATCTCGGGCGGAAAGTCCTCTGGAACCTGAGCGACGTTCACACCCACGCCGATCACCGCGACCTCGGTACCGGTCGTGGTGCGGCGGCTCTCGCAGAGAATGCCCGCCAGCTTGCGGCCCGCGAGCATGAGATCGTTCGGCCACTTGAGCTCCGCGCGTACGGCGAGCCGCTCGAGCCCGCGCGCGAGGGCGAGCCCGGCGGCGAGCGGCAGCATCGCCAGCTGGCCGCGCTCGCAACCCTGAAGGAGCAACACGCTCAGCGCGAGCCCCTTGCCGGGGCTCAAGTGCCACGCGCGTCCCGCGCGCCCGCGGCCGCGGGTCTGGACGTCGGCCACCACCGCTGTGCCGTCGGGCAGCCCCGCCGCGAGCGCTTCCCACGCCACGTCGTTGGTGGACTCGACCGCGGCGCGCGCCACCAGCGATCGCCCCATCCGCCGCGTCGTGAGACACGTCTGGCAGGCGCGCCGGTCGAAGCCTGGCTCAGCCAACTTCCTCGATCTCCAGGCTCAGGTTGAGCGCCGGCGCGCTGTGGGTGATCGCGCCCACCGAGATGTAGTCCACGCCGGTGGCGGCGTAGGCCCGCAGGGCCTCGAGCGTGACGCCGCCCGAGACCTCGATCTCCGGCCAGCGCCTGGCCTCCGGGCCGCGACGCGGACTGTCGCTCGCGTGCGCCGCGCACCAGCGGTCCACTTCCTCCACCGCGAGCCGCACCTCCGCCGCCGGGCGGTTGTCCACCAGGATGCGGTCCACCTCGGGGCGCAGCGCCTCGCGCAACTGGTCGAGCGATTCCACCTCGACCTCGAGCAGCAGATCGCCCTGGCGCGTGCGCGAGATGCGATCGATCGCGGCGGTGAGCCCGCCCGCCCCGCGAATGTGGTTGTCCTTGACCAGGTACATGTCCCACAGCGCGAGGCGGTGGTTCTCGGCCCCGCCCGCCTTGACCGCGTACTTCTCCAGGAAGCGCAGGCCCGGGGTGGTCTTGCGCGTGTCGAGGATGGTCACGCCGGTGCCCTTCACAGCCTCGACGTAGCGCCGGGTGAGCGTCGCGATGCCCGAGAGGTGCTGGAGGAAGTTGAGCGCGGTGCGCTCGGCCTTGAGGATGCCGCCGAGGTCGCCCAGGATCTGGGCCACCGCCACGCCCTCCGCGAGCGTGTCGCCGTCCTGCTGGAGCGCCCGGAACTTGAGGCCCGGATCGGCCTCGCGGAACGTGAGGCGCGCGACGTCCAGCCCCGCGATCACGCCGGGCGCCCGGGCCATGATCGCCGCGCGCGCGTGCACGCCCGAGGGGATGGCATTGAGCGTGGTGATGTCGCCGGTTCCCACGTCTTCCGACAACGCGTACTTGACGAGCGGCAGCGCGACGGCTTCGAGCATGGGGCGCCCGGGGCTACGACCCGAACTCGGCGACCTGCGGCCGCACCAGCCGCTCGAAGGCGGCGTACTCGAGGCTCATGCTGTCGGTGTGCGTCACCGCATCTCCTCTCCCGGCCCGGGACGGGCGCCCGCTCAGCGGTCCCGCCCGAAGCGGCGCTTGATGCGACGTGGCTCCCTGTCGCGCCGGTGGCCGCCGCGGTCCTCCGCCGCGGTCGCGACCGCTCGCGCCCCTTCGCCGGCGGTCAGGCCCATGCGCTCCGCGGCCCCGAGCGTGGCGCGCACCTCGTCGATCCGGTCGCGCAGCGATGCCGCGCGCTCGAATTCGAGCTTGCGCGCGGCATCGAGCATCTCGGCTTCGAGCCGCGCGATGAGCGCGTCGGGTCCGTCCTGGCCCACGGCGTCGAGCAGCGCGCGCACTTCCTGCGCTTCGCCGGCGCCGATCGCGTCGGCTACCGAGGTCGCCTTCAGCACTTCCTCCACGCTCTTCACCACCGTGCGCGGCGTGATGCCGTGCACGCGGTTGTACTCGAGCTGCTTCACGCGGCGGCGCGAAAACTCCTCGAGCGCGCGGCGCATCGAGTCCGTCATCACGTCGGCGTAGAGCACGACGCGGCCGTTCAGGTTGCGCGCCGCGCGCCCCGCGGTCTGGATCAGCGAGCGCTCGGAGCGGAGGAATCCCTCCTTGTCGGCGTCGAGGATGGCGACCAGCGACACCTCGGGCAGATCGAGCCCCTCGCGCAGCAGGTTGATGCCCACCAGCACGTCGAAGTCGGCGAGACGCAGGCCGCGCAGGATCTCGACGCGCTCGAGCGCGTCGATGTCGCTGTGCAGGTAGCGCACCCGGACGCCCATCTCCTTCAGGTAGTCGGTGAGGTCCTCCGCCATGCGCTTGGTGAGCGTGGTCACGAGCACGCGCTCCCGCTGCGCGACGCGCGTCCGGATCTCCTCGAGCAGGTCGTCCACCTGGCCCTCGATCGGCTTCACCACGACCTCGGGGTCCACCAGCCCGGTGGGCCGGATGATCTGCTCCACCACCACCCCCTGCGACTTCCCGAGCTCGTACCCGGCGGGGGTGGCCGAGATGAACAGCGTGGGCCCGGTGAGCGCTTCGAACTCGTCGAAGCGCAGCGGCCGGTTGTCGAGCGCCGAGGGCAGGCGGAAGCCGAAGTCCACCAGCGTCTGCTTGCGCGAGCGGTCGCCCTCGTACATGCCGCCGATCTGCGGCACGGTCACGTGGGATTCGTCGATCACGAGCAGGAAATCGTCCGGGAAGTAGTCGATCAGGCACCCCGGGCGCTCGCCGGGCCGCCGGCCCGAGAGGTGGCGGGAGTAGTTTTCGACCCCCGGACAGCTGCCGATCGCGCCCAGCATCTCGAGGTCGTACTCGGTGCGCTGCCGGATGCGCTGCGCTTCGAGCAGCTTGCCCTCGGCGCGGAACATCGCAACCTGCTCTTCCATCTCGGCGCGGATGCCGCCCAGCGCCGCCTGGAGCCGCGGCTCGGGGGTCACGAAGTGCTTGGCCGGATAGAGCGCGAGCTTTTCCATGCGGCGCTTGACCTGCCCGGTTACCGGGTCCACCGCCGAGATGCGCGCCACCACGTCGTCGTCCAGCTCGATACGCACGATGGCGTCCTCGTACGCCGGATGCACCTCGACCACGTCGCCCCGCACCCGGAAACGGCCGCGCCCGACCTCGACGTCGTTGCGCGTGTACTGGATGGCGACCAGCCGGTCGAGCAGCTCGCGGCGGCTCACGCGCTGGCCGGCGCTGGCGTCCAGCCGCATCCCCTTCCAGTCCTCGGGCGTGCCCAGGCCGTAGATGCACGACACGCTCGCCACGACGATCACGTCCTCGCGCTCGAGCAGCATCGAGGTGGCCTGCAGCCGCAGCCGGTCGATGTCGTCGTTGATGCTGGCGTCCTTGGCGATGTAGGTGTTGGTGGAGGGCACGTAGGCTTCGGGCTGGTAGTAGTCGTAGTACGAGATGAAGTAGCCCACCGCGTTCTCGGGGAAGAACTGGCGGAACTCGCCGTAGAGCTGGGCGGCGAGCGTCTTGTTGTGCGAGATGACGAGGGTGGGGCGCTTCCAGCGCGCGATCGCGTTGGCGACGGTGAATGTCTTTCCCGAACCCGTCACGCCGAGCAGCGTCTGCGAACGGTCGCCGCGCTCGAGCCCGGCGACCAGCTCGGCGATCGCGTCGGGTTGATCGCCGCGGGGCGGGTACGGCGCGCGGAGTTCGAAGGGCATGACCGCGCGATGGTAGCGGAGGCGGGCGGAATGACGAAACGCGCAGCACGCAGCCGGCCGGCGGCGACGCGCGCGGGACTTGGGAACTCGCCCCGGCCGAATCGGCTTCCTCCTCCCGCGCGGGTCCGCCTATCATGGCGCCGAGCGCCCGGTCGGCTTTTCACGCCCGCCGACCGTCGTTCGCGCGTCGCTCCCTCGGAGGCACGACATGTTCGGCATCATCCATCCGGCCCGGAAACTCGCCGAGCACCACGAGCACATGCTGGTCTTGAAGCTGCGCACGACCGTGGATCGCACGGCGTTCGGGTCGGGCAGGACTCCACGCGCTGCACCCGCGCCCGGGCTCGAGATCCTGGCGTCTCACGAGCGAAACGGCCGCGTGGCGCGGATCGTGGCGCTGCATGCTCCTGATACGGACGGCTCCGGCTCCGGCAGGCGCGGCACCCTCAAGACGATCGTCACCGGCCTGGCGGGCGCGCGCGGCCACCAGCATCGCCACCGCCGCGTGCTGGTCGTCGAGCTCGAGTCGGGCGTCGGGGTCGACGAGACGCACCGCGCGTTGCGTGGCGATCCCCACGTCGAGTTCGTGTCGCGCGTGCCGGCCCGATACCTGTGCCTGGCGGCCGCCGGCAGGCGCGCGAAGACGGCGTTCGGGGATTCGGTGGTGCCACCGGTCCGGATGTGGAATCTGCACCGCATCCGCTGGCACGAGGCACGAGCCCTGCCCGGTTTTCGGGACGCGAACGCCATTCGCGTCGCGGTGCTCGACTCGGGGGTAGCGGCCGATCATCCGGACTTGCGCGGACGAGTCGGCCACTACGCCCATCGCTACCCGGATCACCAGGTGGCGCTTTCCGCGCGCGACTTCCTGGGGCACGGCACGCACGTGAGCGGAATCATCGCGGCGGCGGGGCGCGGGGCCCTCGCGGCGCGTGGCGTATGCCGCTGCCGACTCATGATGTGGAAGGTCTTCGGCGACGTCCCGCTCTACGATTCGGGGTACGGGAGCCTGATCTACCAGGTGGACCCGGTGCTCTACCGGCGCGCGCTCGCGGGCTGCCTCGAGCGCCGGGCCGACGTGGTGAACATGAGCCTGGGCGGCCCGGCGGAGCCCGATCCGCAGGAGCAGCGGCTGTACGACGAACTGCTCGAGCGAGGCACCGTGCTGGTGGCGGCGATGGGAAACGCGCGCGCAGCCGGCAGCCCCGTCCAGTATCCCGCCGCGCTGCCCGGCGTCATCGCCGTGGGCGCGACCGGCGTCGGCGACGTGATCGCGCCGTTCTCGAGTCGCGGCCGGCACATCGCGCTGTGCGCTCCGGGGATGGCGATCTGGTCAACGCTGCCGACCTATCCGGGGGCACTCAGCTACGCCGCCGAGAAGGGACCCCGCGGGAGCGTGCACGCGGGCCGGCCCTTCCACCGCAACGTGATCTACGACGCGTGGCCGGGCACCTCGGCCGCGGCGCCGCAGGTCAGCGCGGCCGCCGCACTCCTGCTCGCCAACCGCGGACGGGCCGGGTGCGCGGAGGTGCGCGACCAGCTCATGAAGACCGCCGACCGGGTGCCAGCGATGAGGCGAAGAGCGTTCGACCCGGACTACGGTGCCGGCCGCCTCAACCTGCTGCGCGCGCTGACCGAGTGACGGCGCGGGCGCGCCCTCACTCCGTCTCGGCGCGGCCGCGCTTCGTCCCTTCCACCACCGCTTCCAGCGACGGCCGCAAGCAGTTATCGCCCGGCAGGTTGCGGATCATTCCGCCGGGTCCCCCGCGCCGGCGTCGAGCCGCTCACGGAACGTCGCCGTCCCGAAGCGCTCGGCGATCGCCCTGAGACTCCGCTCGAGGAGTTCGAGCTTGGGCCCAAGCGGCCGCTGCATCCCCGGGTGCCGGCCGAGTCGCGGGTCCACACCGTCCTCGACGAGGCCGAGAGCGTCCACCGCGTGCAGCGGATAGGAGAGCGGCTCGCCGCGACGCGCGAAGCCGTCGAGCGTGGCGGCGAAGCGCGCGTCGCTCATCCCGTAGCGCACGGAGTGGTAGACCGGGAATCGCGCCCACGGCGTGACGCTGACCGGGAACTCGTGGAGCAGGCGCGTGCCGGCGCGTCTCGTGTGCGGGAAGCGCCGCAGGGTGAACGGCCACGGGCGAAGCGCGAGCACGCCGAGCGGGTCGCGGCTCTTGAGCGCGAGCAGCAGGCGCGCCGGGAGGAGCAGCGGCGTGGGATAAGCCGAGGCGTCGTAGCGGTAGCCGGCCGCGGCGAGCGCCTCGAGCGTGCGGCCGGCGATGTCGAAGTTGGGCGCGCGGAAGCCCGACACCTCCTGCGCCCCCGCGGCCTCGAGCCGGCGCTTCGATTCCACCAGCTCTTCGCGCAGGCGCTCGGGCGCGAGCCGGGCCAGCGCCATCGGGTGCGTGAGCGAGTGGCTCGCGACCTCGTGACCGGCAGCCGCGAGCGCGCGGATCGCGCCCGCCTGTGCCTCCGAGTCGCGGGCGACCACGAAAAACGTGGCGCGCACCCGATGGCGCGCGAAGAGTTCGACCAGTCGCGGCAGCGCGCGCTCGTAGACCAGCGCGTCGGGCTTGAGATCGCGCCAGCCGTAGCCCAGCAGATGGAGGTCCACCGGGTCCACGTCCACGCTGACCGTGGCGAACGGACGGGTCACGGGGCGCGCGAGGGTGCGCGGGCGGCGGCGCCCGGGCGTGCGGCCCCGGACTCTCCCGCGAGCGGTGTATCGCTGGCGTTCTCGATCGGCAGGTAGACGTAGCTGGGCTGGGACCGGTTCCCGGTCACCGGACGAAGTGGATCCGAGATCCAGCCCAACGTGTCGGCCAGCGCGTAGCCCGGTGCAAGCGACTGCCACAAGCTGGACCGGGTTATCGCCTCGAGCCGTACATCGGTGACGATGGCCGGGCGCCCCGCTCCGTGGCGCAGCGGCTCGAACAACCGCTCGAGGAACTCCGGATCGCGCGCGAGCAGCCGGTTGCCGCGCGCGCGCGCTACGTCCTCGAGCGCGATCAGGTGGTGCGAGGTGGGCTTCCCCGCCTGCGAGAGATAGAAACCGTGGTAGGGCATCAGCACCGGCCCCTCGAGCCCGCGCAGCCGTTCGAGCAGCTCGGCGTGCGCCTCGGCCGCGCGGCGGTGCGGCATCTGGTTGCGCACCGGGTAGAGCAGCGGCACGAACTGGAGCAGCAGTAATGCGCAGAGCAACACTCCCGGCGCGCGCGCGCCGGGCCCCCCCGCGGTCTCGAGATCGCGCGTCACGCGGTGGAGGCTGAGCGGTCCCAGGATCGCGAGCGCCACGACGGTCGGGATCATCACGTGGAGCCAGGCGTGCGGGTCGAGCGTGGCGAGCACCCCGGTGCCGATCGCGCCGAGCCCCGTCCACATCCAGAGCCCCGCGGGGCCGCGCCACGGACGCTCGGCCCGCGCGAGCGAGAGCAGGGTCGGCACCGAAAGCAGCGCCAGCGTGCCGAGAACGCCGCGGCCCAGGTAGGTCAGGAGGCGGCCAGTGCTCGGCTGCGTCCAGCCGGCTGGCAGGTCGAGCGTGAAGAAGCGGAACCACGGCCCGAGCCACCATGAGAGCAGCGCGAGGCCGCCGCCGCAGCCCAGGGCGACCGCCAGGGCGAACGCCGGCAGCCGCCGGCGGTCGTTGAATGCGAGATGCGCGATCGCTCCCAGCACGAACCACGCGGCGTGCTGCTTGGTGAAGAAGGCGGCTGTCATGAGCAGCGCGGCCGCGAGCGCGCCCGCCGTTCCGCGCGTGAAACGCAGCGTGGCGAGCGCGGCGAACGAGAGCACCAACATGAGCGAGTCGGGCCGGGCCACGTCGTAGCAGGCCCCGGTGAATCCGAAGGCCATGGTGTAGAGCCCGGCACCCGCCACCGCCGGCGTCCAGCTCCGGGTCTCGGCGCGCACCACGCTCACGATCAGCGCGATGATGCCGAACGTGGAGAGCAGCGAGATGAGCCGCGGCACCCAGAAGTGCACCCCGGCCACGCGCGCCAGCACCGAGCTGGCCGCCGCGAAACCCGGCATATACGCGAGCGGGATGAACTCGAGCGAAGGCTCGACGAAGATCGGCTGGCCGCCGGCCAGGCGGCGCACGTGGTCCATCATCACGCCCTCGATGCAATCCAGCTCGAGCGGATAGACCAGGCGCGCCAGCGTGAGCCCGAGGTAGAGTGCGACCGAACCGAGCGACACCACCCAGAGCGCGAATCGCGGCAGAGCGCGGATCATCTCGCGCTTTGCGGAGGCGGCCCGGACGGCACGGCACGGTTCACCGCCGTCACTCCTCGCGCCCGGCGGCGAAGTGCCGGAGTTCTACCCGCCGCGCCGCCGCCGCGAGGCACGGTGCCTGATGGTCGTCGTGGATCACGTTGGGCGGGGAGAATACGAGCAATCGGGCGAGCGCGCCAAGCGACTCAGGTCAGTAGGTGGTCGCCGCATGGTCAGGGCTTGGGGGGTGATGCAGGCGGCGCCGGAAGGACGGCGAGCGACGAGTGCCAGTGCGTCCACTTCCAGCCGTCCTTGCCTTTGCGCAGCACGACCGAATTGCGCGACGGCTGCGACATCGTGCCGCCGTCCGCCATCGTCGCCTTGAAGTCGAACTCTACGGTGCAGTAGGCCATTGTAGAGGTCGCGCGGCAGTCGCACGCGTGGATGTCGAGCTTCGCGCTCGCCCCCATCTGCTTCAACTGCGCGAATGTCTCCCTGGCGAATTGGACAGCGTCGTCACGCGACCCGAGGCGCACCGGCTTGCCCTCCAGGTCCATCTCGAAGCCGACGACGTCCTCGGCGAGACCCGCCTTGAATTCCTCCAGGTTCATCGACGCGAAGGCGCCCATCGTCCTTTCCACCTGCGCGCGCACTTCCGGCGGAGCGGTCGTGGGCTCGGGAGCACAGGCGCCCAGCACCGTCGCGAGCAGAGCCAGCCGTATCCGCCCCATGGTGCCTCCCTCCTGTGGTTGCGTGACGATGTTCAATGCATGCGTCGGTGGCGCACCGACAGGGTAGCGCACCACACCTATGGGCGTGCGCGGGCGCCTGACGCGGATGCTGGGCCGCGCGCAGATGTCTTCCGCTTCTCGTGGGTTGCACACGAACCGGATGGCCGGATCGGCCGTTACCCGTTGTCCGATCGGATTGGCAGCGGACGAGCCCCGACCGCCCGGGGTTGCGGGGCGCCTCGCGCTACCACTAAGCTCCGGCCCGCAACGGGCGGCGGGCGGAGCTTCCATCAGCGGTGCACGCTCGTGGGCCGCTTCAGGCCGCGCTGTTTCACGCCGATAACGGCTCTGATATCTCTCGCCTCTCGCGGCGTGTCCGCGGCGGCGGCTGTTCTCGGCGAGGCTTCGAAGCGCGGCCCCGCAACCCGCATCCGTGCCGTCCGCGCGTCACGGGGGAAGGACTCATGGCCAAGACGGCCGCCGTGATTGGAGGTGGCATCTCGGGGCTCGCAGGCGCGCTGCGCCTGGCCGGCCTCGGCATCCACGTCACGCTCTACGAGGGCGAGGACCTCCTCGGCGGCCTCGGCACCACCTTTCCCTACCGCGACGGCCACCTCGAGCGCTTCTACCACTGCATCCTGCCCCAGGACACCGCGCTCATCCCGCTCATCCGCGAGCTGGGCCTCGAGCCCGAGCTGCTGTGGCGCGAGACCCGCATGGGGTTCATGTACCGGAAGAATATTTATCCGCTCAACACGGCGATGGATCTGCTCCGGTTCTCCCCGCTCACGCTGCTCGAGCGGCTGCGCATGGGCTGGATGGGCCTGCGCATGCGCGAGCACGGGGCGAACGCCGCGCTCGACGACGTGACCGCGGCCGACTGGGTGCGCGGCCTGGTGGGCGAGCGCGCCTTCGACATCCTGTGGAAGCCGCTGCTCTCGGCCAAGATCGGCGACCACTACCCGGCGCTGCCGGCGCTCTGGCTCTCGAGCCGCATGAGCCGCGAGCAGAAAACCAAGGCCGAGGTGAAGGGCTGCCTCACGCGCGGCTACCGCTCGCTGATCGACGCCTTCGAGCGGCAGCTGCGCGAGCGGGGCGCCGCGATCCGCCTCCAGACCCGCATCCGCGCCATCGAGCGCGAGGGCGAGCGCATGGCGGTCGTGCTGGAGGACGGGCGCCGCGAGCGCTTCGATCTCGTGGTCTCGACCTCGCCGCTCCCGGTGTTCCAGCGCATGACCCGGGGCCTTTCGCTCGACCGCGCGCTCGCCGATCTCAAGCTCGACTACCAGGGCGTGGTGAGTGGCGTGTTTCTGCTCGACCGGCCGCTGACGTCGTATTACTGGATGCCGTGGGTGGACAGCGGCGCCACCGCGCAGGGCGCGATCGAGATGTCCAACCTGGTTCCGCTCGAGCGCTCGCAGGGCCGCTACGTGACCTATCTGGTGAACTACACCCACCGCGACGGCGAGTTGTTCAGTAAGAGCGACGAGGAAACGCTCGCGCTCTACCGGCGCGACCTCGAGGCGCTCTTCCCCGACGCCGGCCGCGCGGTGGTGGACCAGTTCGTGTTCCGCGCCCCGTACGTGGAGCCGATCTGGAGCGTGGGCTACAGTCAGGTGCGCCCGCCCACCAGCGTCATCCCGGGGCGGCTCTACCTGGCGTGCACCGCGCAGGTCTACCCGCGCGTCAACTCCTGGAATTCCTGCTGCGAGGTGGTGGAGGAGATGATGAAGGGCCTGGTCGTCGAGACGGCGGCGGTTGCGGCGTGAGGGGCATCGCGCGTTGAAGATCGCGGTCGTGGTCGGCACCCGCCCCGAAATCATCAAGATGGCCCCGGTGGTCCGCGCCTGCATCGAGCGGGGCGTGCCGTACACGCTGCTCCACACCGGCCAGCACTACTCGTTCGAGCTGGACGGCGTGTTCTTCCAGGAGCTGGGCCTGCCGCAGCCCCACCACAACCTGGAGGTGGGCTCGGGCTCGCAGGTCTACCAGATCGGCGCCATCGTGAGCGGCATGGAACGGCTGCTCGAGACCGAGCGGCCCGAGGTGCTGCTGGTCGAGGGCGACACCAACTCGGTGCTGGCGGCAGCACTCACCGCGCAGAAGATGGGAATCGTGGTCGGGCACGTCGAGGCGGGGCTGCGCTCCTACGACCGCACCATGCCCGAGGAGATCAACCGCATCCTCACCGACCACCTCTCGGAGTACCTGTTCGCCCCCACCGAGAAGTCGCGAGCCATCCTGCTGGGCGAGGGCGTGGCGGAATCGCGCGTCCATGTCACCGGCAACACCGTGGTGGACGAGCTGGAACTCCAGCGCCCGCGCGCGGGCGGGCCGGAGCTGCTCGCGCGATTCGCGGTCCAGGCCGGGCGCTACGCGGTGGCGACCGTGCATCGCGCCGAGAACACCGACGACGAGACGCGCCTGCGCGGCATCTTCCAGGGACTGGCGGACGCCGCGAAGGCGCTCGACCTATCGGTGCTGGCGGCGCTCCACCCGCGCACCACGGCGCGGCTGGAGGCGCTCGGGGTGCGAGTGGACGGCGCGGTGCGCACTCTACCGCCACTCTCCTACCTCGACTTCCTCGGGCTCCACGCCCAGGCCGCGCTCACGCTCACGGACTCGGGCGGACTTCAGGAGGAAGCGTGCTGCCTGCGCGTGCCGTGCGTCACGCTGCGCGACAACACCGAGCGCCCGGAGTCGGTCGAGGTCGGCGCCAACGTGCTGGCGGGCGCCGAGCCCGAAAGCATCGTCGCGTGCGCGCGCCGCATGGCCGCGCGCCCGCGCGACTGGGCGAACCCCTTCGGCGACGGGCACAGCGGGCTCCGCATCGTGGACCTGCTGATCGGACGGTGAGGTGAGCCCGGTCGCGGAGCCGGTCGCGCGCGACCATCACGCGCGCCTCGGCATGGGCGCGGCGCTGGCCGGCGCCACGCTCCTCCGCGCGTGGCACCTCGGCGCGCGCAGCCTGTGGACCGACGAGGGTTCGACCTGGACCGCGGCTTCCTCGAAGCTCCCCGAGCTGATCCGGCTCTGCGCCCAGAAGGACGCGAGCCCGCCGCTCTTCTATCTGCTCACGTCACTGGCGCTCCGGCTCGGCGACGGCGAGGCCCAGCTCCGCCTGGTCTCGTTCTTCGCCTCGCTCGGACTGGTGTGGCTCACCTACCGCATCGCGCGCCTCGCAGCCTCGCGCGGCGAGGCCACGCTCGCCGCCGCCATCACCGCGCTCTCGCCGTTCCAGCTGATGTTCGCGCAGGAAGCCCGCACCTACACCCTGGTCGCGTGCCTCGCCACGCTGTCGCTCTATCTCTTCGCGCGCGGAGTGCTGCTCGGCCGGCGGCGGGCGTGGATCCCGTTCGTCATCGCCTCGGCGTTCGCGCTCTACACCCAGACCATCGCGCTGCTCGGGGTCGGCGTTCAGGGTGCGTTCGCGGTGCTGAGCCGCGACGGGCGCCGGCGCTTCGCGCCGTGGCTCCTCGCGCTGGCCGCTGCGGGGGTGCTCTACCTGCCGTGGCTCCTCATCAGCCTGGCCCAGGCCTCACGGCTCTCGCACAGCCACTGGTACCTGCGCACCCCGGGCGGGCACGAGGTGTTCCAGGTGCTGCGCGCGGTGTTTCTGTCGCCGATCCCGATTGTGACGCCGTCGCCCGGGGCGCATCTGCCCGGGCTCGACGCGTTCCTGCCGCGGCGCCTCGCGCACCTGTTGCTGATCGCGCTGCCGGGCCTGCCGCTGCTGGCGGCGCTGCGTTCGGCATGGGCCCCGGCGCCGCGCGGCCCGGTGACGCGCCTCGCACTCGGCGGCCTGTTCCTGCCGCTTGCCGCGGTGTGGCTGGTTTCGTTCAAGGTGCCGCTCTGGCTACCGCGCTACTTCGTGCTGCTGACACCCATGCTAGCGGTGCTGCTCGCGCGCGGCCTCGTGTCATTGCCGCGCGCGCTCGGCCGCAGCTGGGCGGCGCTATTCCTGCTCACGGCCGGCTACGCATGCGTTCGCTACGACACCGACTACACCAAGGAGCGGTGGCGCGATGCGGTGCGGCTGATCACGGAGACCGGCGCCCCCGGCCGGGCCGCGGCGTTGGTCCCGTTCGACGTCGATCCGTTCCGCTACTACAACCGGCGGCAGGCAAACCCGGTGGCGGCGTTCGAGGTGTCGCACCCCGCGGTGCCGTTTGCTTCGAGCTACACGCCGGAACAGCTGGACCAGATGGAGCGCGCCGCCGCCGAGCTCACCGCGGGCTACGACGAAGTGTGGGTAGTTGTGCGCAGCCCCAACTCCGAGGTGCGGCGCGAGCTGGCGCGCCGCGCCGAGCGTGCGGCCGCGGCCGGGCGCACGCTGGTCGAGCGCGATTCGCTCGCGGCGGTGGGCGGGCCGCTCCGGCTCGCGCGGTTCCGGCGCGCCGCGGCGGATTCTGCGTTCGCGCGCTAGCTATGGACGTCGCCCTGCGCGGGAGCCTCGCGGAGCGCGCGGAACCCACCCGCTCGCGCTTAAGACCGCCCGCCCGCGCGCGTCGAAGGTCACGCCCTCGCGCTCGAGCCGCATGCGCTGGGTGAGCGCCCCGTCGGGCGAGAGGCGCGCCAGGCTCAGCCGGCCGCCCGCCCCGACCACGCGGTGCCACGGGAGCGGCGTGCCTTCGGGCAGCGCGTAGAGCGCGTAGCCTGCGAGGCGCGGCGCGCGCGGGAAGCCCGCGAGTGCCGCGATCTGTCCGTAGGTCGCGACCCTCCCCCGCGGAATGCGGCGCACCACGGCGTAGATGCGGGCGTACGCGCCGGAGGCGGGACGGGGGCGCGCGCGGCGCGGCCGGGGCATCACCCCTGCGTGACGCGCAGCGACTCCTGAGCGCGCTTGAGCTTCTCCAGGGTTTCCTCGAGCTGTGCCAGCCGCGCGTGCTCCTTCTCCACCACGTCGGCCCTCGCCTTGGTGAGGAAGTCCTGGTTGCGGAGCTTCTTCTTGACCGACTCCAGGTCGTCCAGCAGCTTCGCCGCCTCCCTGGCGAGGCGCGCGCGCTCCTCGTCCAGGTCGATCAGCCCTTCGAGCGGCAGGAACACCTCGGCCCCGCTCACCACCGCGGAGGCCGCGACCGCGGGGCGTGAGCCGTCGCGCGACACGTCGAGGCGCTCGATCCGGGCCAGCGCCAGAATCTGTTCACGCAGCCGCTCGATCAGGTCGAGCTGCGCCGCGTCGCCGCGCACCATCACCGGCACCCGCTTGCCGGGGGGCAGGTTGTTCTCGGATCTCAGATTTCGCACCGCCACCACCAGCTGCTGCACGAACGCGATCTGGCGCTCGCACTCGGCGTCGAACCAGGCGCGTTTCGCCACCGGCCACGCCGCCAGCGCCAGCGTGTCGCCGTCGTGCGGGATGGCCTGCCAGATCTCCTCCGACACGAAGGGCATGAAGGGATGGAGCAGGCGCAGCACTCCGTCCAGCACCTTCCACGCCACCCAGCGCGCGGTGCGGCGATCCTCGCGGGCGCCGTTGTCGGAGGGCGCGGCATCCTCGGCCCAGCGCGGCTTCGCCATCTCGAGATACCAGTCGCAGTACTCGTTCCAGGTGAAGTGGTAGAGCGCGTTCGCCGCCTCGTTGAATCTGTATGTCTTCAGGTAGCGGGTCGTGTTCTTTACTGCATGCGCGAGCCGCGAGAGGATCCA
>CAZYQK010000073.1:0-9999 GCA_964650245.1 uncultured bacterium
TCGACAACTTCGACCACATCCAGGCCACCTGGTTCAGCGAGGGCAAGAAGACCGGTCAGATCGCGCTCCACTACGGCGCAGACGACTTCGGCGGCACGCTTTTCGAGGAGAACGTGCACCTCGCGACCGGGCACCTGAACAAGAGCACGGTGGCGGAGATCGAAACCCTGATCCGCGAGTCGGGCTTCGTCCCCGCCCAGCGCGACACGCTCTACGGGATCCTGCGCGTGGCCGAGGGCCCCGAGGCGCTCGCCCGCCTCTCCGATGACGTGCCGCTGTTCGTCGAGAGCCTGCGCGAGCTGAAGGCCGAGTACCCGGCGGAGTTGGAGGGGGAGGAGCGCGGGGCGCCCGCGTGAGCCTCCCGCGATCCGCGAGCGCCCCGCCTGCGTCCGTGGGCCTCGCCGCCCGCTTCGTGCGATTCGGGACGGTGGGCTTGAGCGGCGTCGTGGTGGACATGGGCGTGCTTTTCCTGATGCACGACCCTCGCGCGTTGGGGCTCCCGCTGGTCGCGAGCAAGATTGCGGCGGCCCAGCTCGCGATCGTCAACAACTTCACATGGAACGAGCGGTGGACCTTCGCCGATCGGGTGGGGGCGCGCGCCGGGCGCGGGCGGCTCGCGCGCTTCGCGCGCTTCGAGCTCATCTGTCTCGCGGGGGTCGCGCTCAACGTGGGGATTCTCAAATTCTGCGTGCAGACGCTGGGCCTGCACTACCTGGTCGCCAACGCGCTCGCGATCGGCGCGGTCACGGTCTGGAACTTTGCCCTCAACCTGCGCTGGAACTGGGCGGCGCGCGGGGCGTGACGCGGGCGGGCGGCTCACGCTAGTCTGCCGCCCGTGACTCCGCGCGCCGAGCCGCCCGCCGCAGCCGACGTTTTCACCGAGGACGCGGGTCATCGCTTCCGCCCGCTCCCCATCCTGGTCGTGGCGCTGCTGGCCACGGCGCTCGCGCTCGCGCCGCTCCCAGGTCTCGGCGACGCAGCCCAGCGCACGCTCGTGATCCTGGTGGTCGCGGGCGGCCTGTGGATGACCGAAGCGCTTCCGGTCGCCGTGACCGCGCTGCTCATCCCGGTGCTCGCCCTCGGCCTCGGTGTCGCCGATGCGAAGAGCGCGTTCGCCGGCTTCGGCGACCCGATCGTGTTCCTGTTCCTCGGCACCTTCATGCTCACCGATGCCGCCGACCGGCACGGGCTGAACACGCGGCTCGCGCGCTCGGTGCTCGGCTCCCGCTGGGTGCGCGAGAAGCCGCACCGCATGCTGTGGGCGATGGCGATGCTGGGCGTCGGAATCTCGGCGTGGGTCAACAACACCGCGACCACCGCGCTGCTGCTTCCGCTCGCGCTGACCGCCGAGCGTCTGGGCTCGAGGCGCCTGCTGGTCGGAGTGCTGCTCATGGCAAGCTACGCCCCGTCGCTGGGCGGACTCGCGACCCCGGTCGGAACCGCTCCCAACCTGATCGGCCTGCGCCTGCTCGAGCAGACGACTGGCCATCGTCCCTCGTTCGCTCAATGGTGCGCCGTCTTCGCCCCGCTCGCGGTCCTGAGCACCGCGATCACAGCCTGGTGGCTGCGCGTGCGGGCGGGAGATGGAACGGCACGGGCCGACTCCGGCACGGTGCAGGCGGGGGCGGGCGCGGCGGCGGGGAGCCCTCCAGGCCGAAGGTTCGCTTCTATGAGGCCGGGAGGGCTCCCCGCCGCCGCGCCCGCCCCCGCCGTGCCACGAGCACCGTGGTCACTCGCCGAGCGCACGCTCGTGCCGGTCTACGTGCTCGTGGTCCTGCTCTGGATCACGCCCGGCATTCTCGGCGCGACCCCGCTCGGCGGTGCCGCGTGGGTCAAGACCTGGCAGGCGCGGCTGCCCGAGCCCGCCGTGCCGCTGCTGGGCGCGCTCGCGCTGTTCGCGCTGCCGGCCGGCGGGAAAGACCGCGCGCGCATTCTCGACATCCGGGTGCTCCGGCGGGTGGACTGGAGCACGCTGCTCCTGTTCGGCGGCGGGCTCTCGCTGGGCGCGCTGATGCTCGAGTCCGGACTCGCGCGCGCAATCGGGGACGCCATCTTCGCCGCGATGCCGGTCCACGGCACCTTCGGCGTGGTGCTGGCCGCGACGCTGATGGGGGTGCTGGTGAGCGAGGTCACGAGCAACACCGCGAGCGCCTCGCTCGTGGTGCCGGTGGTGCTGGCCCTGGCGCAGGCGGCGGGCATGGATCCGGTAAAGCCCGCGCTCGCCGCCACCGTGGCGTGCTCGTTCGGCTTCATGCTCCCGGTCTCGACGCCTCCCAACGCGCTGGTGTTCGGCACCGGGCGGGTGCGCATCCGCGAGATGGTCGCGAACGGCGCGCTGCTCGACGTGGTGGGCGTTCTGCTGGTCGCGGGCTGGGTGACCTTGCTCGGCTAGCGCGCGCCGCGTCATCTGCACTCCTCCGCGTACGTGGCGTTGCATCGTGCACGGGCGGCGCCGCGGGATCGTGCGGCTTCCCTCGCCATCTCGCAGCGCGCGACCCGGACTCGCCGCGGCGAGTGAAGCCGCCTTGTCAGCCGCATCCGCGGCCCGTAGCATCGACGCACTCACCCCGGACCGATCCGCCCCCCCCGGCCGGGTTGGCGCTGCTTCCGCGGAGGTCGGTTCCCGATGCCAGCCCGGATTCACCGCGCGGTGTTTCTCGCGCTGTCCCTCGCGTTCTTTCCTCTCCCGGCTGCCGCCGCGATTCTGCCCTCCGGGTTCACCGAAGAGGACGCGGCGCCCGGCGCGGGGTTCATCGTTCCGGTCGGGATCGCCTTCCTGCCGGACGGGCGCATGCTGGTGGCCGAGAAGCGCGGGCTCGTCTGGGCGGTGAAGAACGGCGTGAAACATCCGATGCCGATGTGGGACGGCGAAACCGAGGTGCTGGACTCGGGTGACCGCGGCCTGCTCGGGATCGCGGTGGATCCGGACTACGCCAGCAATCGCTACATCTACATGCTCTACACGGTGGACCCCGACTCGGACGGCATCGACACCGACGACGACGCGTTCGGCCGGCTCACCCGCTATCAGGTGAGTGCGGGCGACTCAAACATGGTGGACGACTCGACGCGCAGCATTCTGATGGGCGTGGACTGGTCGCACGGCCCGCTCTCGGCCTCGTCCTCCCACACCATCGGCTCCTTGCGCTGGGGCTCGGACGGGAGCCTGCTGGTTTCGGTGGGCGACGGTGCGCAGTTCAACAACACCGACGCCGGCGGCAACGACCCCGGCGCGTTCGGCGCCGGAAAGTCCGACCCCTACGAGGACATCGGCGCCTTCCGTGCCCAGTACCTCGGCTGCCTGCCCGGCAAGATCCTGCGCCTCGACCCCGCGACCGGGCAGGGACTGCCGAGCAATCCCTACTGGAACGGCGATCCCGACGCGCCGCAGTCCAAGATCTGGGCCTACGGGCTCCGCAATGCCTTCCGCTTCACGGTCAAGCCCGGCACCGGCAGCACCGATCCGTCCGCGGGAAACCCCGGGACGCTCTATGTCGGGGAAGTGGGCTGGACCACCTGGGAAGAGATCGACATCGTGAAGATGCCGGGCGCGAACTTCGGCTGGCCGTGCTACGAGGGTATTGGCCCGCTGTTCGCGTACCAGGGGGCCTCGCCGTCACACGGCGGGTGCGACTCGATCGGCACCGCCTGGAACCCGGCGGACGTGACCGCCCCGACTGCGGCCTGGAACCACTACGACCCGGCGCTCAGCACGCCGCCGGGATTCAGGGGCAACTCCGCGACCGGCGGCGCGTTCTACACCGGCAGCTTCTATCCGGCCGCGTTCCACAACCGCTACTTCTTCGGGGATTTCGGCCAGAGCTGGATCAAGATCCTGGTCGCCGACTCGACCGACAACCTGATCGACGTCCAGCCGTTCGCGGAGGAGGCCGACGGCCCGGTCGACTTCGTGGCCGATCCGGTGAGCGGGGACCTCTTCTACGTCGCGATCTTCTCATTCAAAGTGCGCCGCATCCGCTGGCTCGGGGGCGTCAGCGGGAACACGCCGCCGGTCGCCAACGCGAACGGCTCGCCGCTGCTGGGCGTGCCGCCGCTCGCCGTCAGCTTCTCGAGCGCCGGCACGTACGACTTCGACGGAGACAGCCTGACTACCGTCTGGCTGTTCGGCGACGGGCAGGGCTCGACCGATCCCGATCCCATGCACACTTACACGCTGGCCGGCACCTACGTCGCGGTGCTTACGGCGGACGACGGCCAGGGCGGCATCGGCCGCGACAGCGTGACAGTGCGCGTCTCCCAGCCCCTCGGTTTCCCCAGCACCGGGATCCTCGACGACTTCGACCGGCCGGCCGGGCCGCTGGGCGGCGACTGGGCGGACGAGGTCGGCGCCGCGATCAGCGACAGCGCCCTGGTCCTCACCGCGATCACGGCGTCGCCGGTGTGGAACGGGGCCGTGTTCGACTCCGTGCAGGAGGCCTACTTCACGCTCGACGCGGTCACGGCGTCGTTTTCCGAACACGACCTGATGCTCAAGGTGCAGGGCCTCTCGTGGACGGATGGGCACATCGAGGTGCGCTACAACGCCACGCTGTCCAACGTCTGGGTCTCGACCTACACGCCGGGCATCGGCTGGGAATCGCACGGCACGATCGCGCCGGTCACGCTCCAGGCGGGCTCCCGGTTCGGCGCGCGGGCCCACGCCGACGGCAGGGTCGAGGTGTTCCAGGACGGCGTGCTGCTGGGCGAGGCCTCGGTTGCGGGCTGGCCGTTCGCCGCCTCGGGCGGCCGAATCGGCCTCACGATCGCCGACGCGAACGAAACCATCCTCGACGATTTCGGGGGCGGCAACGCGGTCGTGACCGCCAACACCGAGCCCACCGCGATCATCGGCGCGCCGGCCGACACGTCGTTCTACGTCTCGGGCGACACGCTCGTGTTTCTCGGAACCGGCACCGACGCCCAGGATCCGGCCGACTCGCTGGCCTACCACTGGTCGGTGCGGCTCCACCACAACACCCACGTGCACCCGGAGCTCGAGGCCGACGGCGACTCGGCGTCGCTCGTCATGATGGACGACGACGACGGCACCGCCATCCGCGTCGAGGCCCGCCTCTACGTCACCGACCAGGGCGGGCTCGCGGACACCGCGGTCGTGAACCTCTTCCCCGAAGCGGATCTCGAGCCGTCGCCGGTGACGGTCACGCCCGCGGTGCCCGTCACCACCGGCCCCGCCCAGTACCGCTTCCGGATCCGCAACGGCGGGCGGCTGCCGGCCCACATCTCGCGCTGGCGGCTGGTCGCGAACGCCACCACGCTCGCGGAGGGCGATACCGTGGTGGCGGCGCTGGACAGCGTCACCGTCACGCGCCTGCTGCCGCCGATCCTGGCGGCCGGTGACTACGATCTGCGCGTGGTCGTGGACACGCTCGGCACGCTGGTCGAAACCGACGAGACCAACAACACGCGGACCCGGCCGCTGACGGTGTTCGACGGCCCCACGGACGTGCCGCTCACGCACGGGCGCTTCTCGCTCTCGAGCGCGTTCCCGAGCCCGAGCCCGGGTGCTACATCTCTGGTGCTCGAGCTGCCGCGCGCGTCGCGGCTCGAGTTCGCGATCTACGATCTGGACGGGCGCGAAGTCTATCGCGAGCCCGAGCGCGCGGCTCCGGCCGGCCGCTGGACGCTGCGCTGGCCCGGCCTCACGCGCGGGGGCGAACGGGCGCGGCCCGGGGTTTACCTCGCCCGTGTGGTGGTGGACGGCACGAGCCTCGTGCGCCGCTTCGCGGTCGTGCGGTGACCCGGTCTGAATGCGAGATCACGCGACGGCGCGCGTCGTTGACAGGGCCAGCCCCGAACCGCGACCATGGTCCCCGTGGTCCCGCGCCCCCTCGCCTCGCCGGCGCCGGGATCCGCACTCTCCGACCCGTTGCAGGGACGCTCCGGGCCACTCTCAGCCGGGTTTTCTTGGAGGTCTGCTTGAGCGGCCGAATCTCGCGCAGCGCCCCGGCCGGTGTTGCGTTACTCTCCCTTGCCCTGCTCGTCGGACCGGCCCACGCCGCTCCCTCCGTTCCCGCCCAGTTCGTGGTCGAGGACGCGGTCCCCGGGGCCGCGTTCGACACCCCGGTCGGCATCGCGTTCCTCCCCGACGGCCGCATGTTCGTGGCCGAGAAGCGCGGGCGCGTGTACGAGGTGCGCAACGGAGTCAAGCAGGCGAACCCGATCTGGTCGGGCGAGAACGAGGTGCTCAACAACGGCGACCGCGGGCTGCTCGGTCTCGCGCTCGACCCCGACTACTACCGCACCCACTGGATCTACCTGCTCTACACCGTGGATCCGGACTCGAACGGCACCGACAACGACGACGACGCCTTCAGCCGGCTCACGCGCTACACCGTGAACTTCACCGACTCGGCCTCGGTGATTCCCTCGTCGCGCACCATCCTGATGGGCGCCTCGTGGCGCACCGGGGCGGTCTCGGCCTCGCCGTCCCACACCATCGGCGCGCTGCACTGGGGCCGCGACAGCAGCCTGATCGTCTCGATCGGCGACGGCGCCCAGTTCAACAGCATGGATCAGGGCGGGCAGGATAACGGCGCGTTCGGCCCGAACAAGACCGATCCCTTCGAAGACATCGGCGCCTTCCGCGCGCAGTACACCGGGAGCCTGGCGGGCAAGATCCTGCGCATCAACCGGCGCGACGGCCACGGCTTCGCGAGCAACCCGTACGTGAACGGCAATCTCGCCTCGCCCGAGTCGCGTGTGTGGTGCTACGGCGTGCGCAATCCCTTCCGCTTCACCATGCGGCCCGGCACCGGAAGCACCGACACCACGGCCGCCGACCCCGGCACGATCTACATCGGCGACGTGGGCTGGACCCTCTGGGAAGAGATGGACGTGGCCCGCGTGGGCGGGCTCAATTTCGGCTGGCCCTGCTACGAGGGGGTGGGCACCAACTTCACCTACCAGTCGGGCAACCCGTCCCACAACGGCTGCGACTCATTCGGCACGCCTAGCAACCCGGCGCAGGCCAGCCCGCCGCTCTCGACCTGGCATCATTCCAACGACGCGCTCTCGATCCCGCCGGGATTCCACGGCAACACCTCGATCGGCGGCGCGTTCTACACCTCGAACCAGTACCCGGCGCAATACCGCAGCCAGTACTTCTTCGGCGACTACGGGCAGAGCTGGGTGAAGTGCGCGGTCGTGGATGGCAACGACAATCTGGTCCAACTCCTCGATTTCGGCACCGCGATGGACGGCCCGGTAGACTTCGCCACCGATCCCATCACCGGCAACCTCCACTACGTCGCGATCAACGTCGGTCTGGTGCGCCGAATCCGCTGGACCGGCCCGGTCGGCGGCAACACGCCGCCGGTCGCGAGCATGACCGCCTCGCCGTCGGCGGGGCCCCCGCCGCTCGTGGTCAACTTCTCGGGCGCCGGCAGCACCGACGCCGACAACGACCCGATCACCTATGCTTGGCTGTTCGGCGACGGCGGCAGCGACTCGGGCATCACCGCGACCCACACGTACTCCACGCCCGGCACGTTCACCGCGCAGCTCACGGTGAGCGACGGCCAGGGCGGGCAGGACGTGCACACCGCGATCATCACGGTCACCGCCCCGGGCAGCGCGTTCCCCAGCACCGGCGTGCTGGACAACTTCAACCGCGCGAACGGACCGCTCGGCGCCCCGTGGGTGGACGAAGTGGCCGGGCTCGAGGTCAACAGCAACGCGCTCATTCTGACCGACCCCGGAGCGACCACCACCTGGAACGGCGGGGTGTTCGGCGCCGATCAGGAGGCCTACTTCACGCTGAGCGCCGTGAACCCCTCGGGGGTGGAACACGACCTGATGCTCAAGTCGCAGGGGCTCACGTGGACGGCCGGGCACATCGAGGTGCGCTACGACGCTCCGTTGTCGCGCGTCGCGGTCAACACCTACACGCCCGGGTCGGGCTGGGAGCTGCGCGGGGTGGTGTCGCCGGTCACGTTCCAGGCGGGCGACCAGTTCGGGGCGCGCGCGGCGGCCGACGGCACGGTCGGGGTGTACAAGAACGGGGTGCTGGCGGGCACGGCCTCGGTGGCGGGCTGGCCGAACGCCGCGGCCGGCGGGCGGATCGGCATGACGTTCACGAACATCCCCACGAGCCGCATCGACAACTTCGGCGGCGGCAACGTGGTGATCAACACCAACACCGCCCCCGCCGCGAGCATCCTGGTCCCGGCCGACAACTCGTTCTACATCACCGGGCAGACCATCAATCTCACGGGTGATGGAAGCGACGCGCAGACGCCCTCCGACAGCCTGAACTACGAGTGGATCGTGGACTTGTTCCACGGCACCCACGTCCACCCTGCGTCCTACACGTTTTCGGGCAAGACCGCGTCGTTCCCGGGGCAGGACTTCGACGACGGCACCGGCGTTCATCTCGGGATCAAGCTCGCGGTGACCGATCCCGGGGCCCTGACCGACACCGCCCGGGTGACCCTCTGGCCCGAGACGGATCTCGAGGTATCGGCGGTGACGGTCACGCCCGATCCGCCCACCGCGACCCAGAGCGCGCAGTACGACTTCAAGCTCTACAACCGCGGGCGAATGCCGGCCCCGATCTCGCGCTGGATGCTGCGCGCCGGGAGCAACCTGCTGGCGCAGGGGGACGCGGTGGTGGCGGCGCTCGACAGCGTGAGCGTGAGCGTGGGTGCTACCTCCCCAGCGCCCGGCGCCTACGTCCTGCGGCTCAGGGCCGACTCGCTGGGCGCCGTGTTCGAGACCGACGAGACCGATAACTTCAGCCTGCGCTCGCTGACGGTGAGCCCGGTGCCCGGCAACAACCCGCCGGTGGCGGTGGCGGGGGGCACGCCGCAGAGCGGGACGGCGCCGCTCGCGGTCAACTTCTCGGGCGCGGGCTCGAGCGATCCCGACGCCGATCCGCTCACGTATGCCTGGGCGTTCGGCGACGGCGCGACGGGCAGCGGCCTCACCACCAGCCACACCTACACGCTGGCGGGGAGCTACGCGGCGGTGCTGACGGTGAACGACGGGCAGGGCGGCACGGACACCGCGAGCGTGGCGGTGGCCGTGAGCGCGCCGCCCAACACGTTCCCGCAGACCGCGGTGCTGGACAACTTCAACCGCGCGAACGGACCGCTCGGCAGCCCGTGGGTGGACGAAGTCGGCGGGCTCGAGGTAAACAACAACGCGCTGATCCTGACCGACCTCGCGGCGACCACCACGTGGAACGGCGCGGTGTTCGGTCCTGAGCAGGAGGCTTACTTCACGCTGAGCGCCGTGAACCCCTCGGGGGAGGAACACGACCTCATGCTCAAGGCGCAGGGGCTCACGTGGACGGCCGGGCACATCGAGGTGCGTTACAACGCGACGCTATCCAACGTCTGGGTCTCGACCTACACGTCGGGCATCGGCTGGGAATCGCGCGGCACGATCGCGCCGGTCACGTTGCAGGCGGGCGACCAGTTCGGGGCGCGCGCGGGGGCGGACGGCACGGTCGGGTTGTACAAGAACGGGGTGCTGGCGGGCACGGCCTCGGTGGCGGGCTGGCCGTACGCCGCTGCCGGCGGGCGAATCGGCATGACGTTCACGAACATCCCCACGAGCCGCATCGACAACTTCGGCGGCGGCACGGTGCCGGCCGCCCCGCCGCCGCTGCCCGACCTCCAGGTGTCGGCGGTGACGGTGACGCCCGATCCCCCCACCGCCACCCAGAGCGCCCAGTACGCCTTCAAGCTCCACAACCGCGGCACCGCGGCGGCGGGAACGTCGCGCTGGGTGTTGCGCGCGGGCAGCACGCTGCTCGGGCAGGGGGACACCGCGGTGCCCGCGCAGGACAGCGTGAGCCTGAGCGTGAACGCAGCCATCGCCGCCGCGGCGACTTACACGCTGCGGCTCACCGCCGACTCGCTGGGCGCGGTCACCGAGAGCGACGAGACCAACAACGCCAGCGTGCGATCGCTCACGGTCAACCCGGCACCCAACAACCCGCCGGTGGCGGTGGCGGGGGGCACGCCGCAGAGCGGG
>CAZYQK010000073.1:10099-16075 GCA_964650245.1 uncultured bacterium
ACCTACACGCTGGCGGGGAGCTACGCGGCGGTGCTGACGGTGAGCGACGGGCGGGACGGGACGGACACCGCGAGCGTTGCAGTGACGGTGAACCCGGCGCCCCCCGCGTTTCCGCTGACCGCGGTGCTGGATGATTTCAACCGCGCCAACGGCGCCGTGGGCGGCTTCTGGACCCCGGGTACGGGCCTCAGCATCAGTGGCAACCAGCTGAAGCCCACGGTGCGGGACGTCTCCTCGGTCTGGAACGGCGGCGCGTTCGGTTCCAATCAGGAGGCCTACATCACGCTCAACGGGATCACGGCGAACTCGACGAAGCACGCCCTGATGCTCAAAGTGCAGGGCCTGTCGTGGAACACCGGACACATCGAGGTGCGCTACGACCAAAAGAAGAAGCGGGTGGTGGTCTCCACCTACGATGCCGGGGCGGGGTGGGTCGCGCGCGGGAGCCCGATCGGCGTCACGATGGCAGCGGGCAATCAGCTCGGTGCGCGCGCCGAGTCGGACGGCATCCTCACCGTCTACCGCAACGGGGCCGCGATCGGCGCGGTGTCGATCGTGGGCTGGCCCTTCTACGCGGCGGGCGGCCGGCTCGGTCTCAGCTTCACCATCGCTACCAACTCGCTGCTCGACAACTTCGGCGGCGGCGACCTCGTCGGTCCCGGGCCGCGGACGACGATCGAACCCGCGCGCGCCGAGGCCGCGATCCCGGATCTCACGCTCCTCGCGCTCTCGAATTCGTTCCCGAACCCGACGGGTGGCGCGATCAGCTTCACGCTCGACCTACCGCGGGGCGGCCAGGTCGAGCTCGCGGTGCTCGACCTCCAGGGGCGCGAGGTGTGGCGCGACTCCGCGCGCGAGTTCGGCCCCGGACGCTGGACCATCGGCTGGGACGGTGCGAGCGCGACGGGCGCTCTGGCGCGCAGCGGGCTCTACTTCGTCCGGGTGATCGCCGACGGGCGGAGCTTCGTGCGCCGGATCGCGCTGGTCAGGTAGTTGCCGGTAGGGCGCTGCGCGGGCAGAGCTTGCCACCCGGATCTTGCCTCCTCCCCGGGCGGGGTGGACACTCCCCCGCGGCCCGAAAACGCGAGGCGGGCCGCGCACAGGAGGGAGGCGTGCCATGCAGGACACGGTGTATCGCGTCGAGTACTTCGTTCTCACCGCGGAGGACCGGCCCGGTGAAGGCGCCACGCTCGGTGGCCGGATCGCTCAGGAGGGCGTCAATCTGCTCGCCATCTCGGCGTTCCCGGCCGGGAACGGCAAGGTGCAGGTGGACCTCATCCCCGAGCATCCCGGCGATCTGACCAGGGCGGCGAAAAAGCTCAACCTCACGCTCAGCGCGCCGAAGGTGGCGTTCCTGATCCAGGGAAGTGATCGTCGGGGCGCGATGGGCGAGGTGCTGAACCGGCTCGGAACCGCCAAGATCAACGTCCGTTCGACGCAGGGCATCGCATGCGGCGGCAATCGCTACGGCGGCCTGATCTGGGTAGCCCCGGGCGACGTGGAAGCGGCGTCGAAAGCGCTCGGCGCCACCACCATGGCGACCCATCACGTCTGAGCGGAACACTCGAAGGCGAACGACCGCGGCTCGCGCCGGTTCTCGAGGCGCGAGCCGCCTCGTTACGGCGCGAGCGCCGCGATCAGCCGTGCCGGAGCCGGCGCCGCCGCGAGCCGCGCCGGGAGCGGTCCCAGCTCGAGCCACACCACGGTGAAGCCGTCGCTGCTCTCGAACGCGCGCACCCGCGTCACGTTCAAGTCCGGGCGCTGCCGCGCCTCGAGCGGGCGGGCGACAACGTCGCGCCAGCCGCCCCACGCGTGCTCGGGCCGGCGGAATACCAGCAGCACGTGATGAAAATCGAGCCGCCTGCGGCAGGCATCGAGGTCCTCGGGCGCGAGCGACAGGTGGATCACCGGCCGCCGCGCGTGCCATGCCAGGGTAGGCCCGAGATTGCTCATCACCGCCTCGCCCGCCGGGACTTCCTGGTTCATGAGCACGGCAATCTTGAGCAGCGTGACGGTGCCGGGCATGCCGCGCGTGGCGGACGTCGCCACCGCCTCGCGATTGCCGAGCGCGGTCTGCCACAGCCCCCAGCCGAGCGCGAGCGCCGCTACGCCCAGGCGCAGCGCGCGCACCCGGGCGAGGCTCGCGGCCGGACCGGAGATCTTCGAGAGCAGGCCCCAGGTGGCGAGGATTCCAGCGGCCTCGACCGCGACGCGCGCCGGGAACACATAGCGCAGCCACGGAATGCTGAGCGCGGCGGCGCCCGCGCTCAACGCCAGCCCCGCGAGGATCGCGAGCGCCGTGACCGCGAGTGATCGCGGCGGCTTTGCCACCAGCAGCCATATCACCAGCGCCCCGAGCCACACCGCCCGCGGCCCGTTCAGCATCGCGAGCGCCAGCCCCGGCAGGTTCTTCGCGGCCTTGGCCGCGAGCAGGCCGAGCGCGTGTGCTCCTCCCGGCAGAGGCGGCAGCTCGGGAAGATGGAAGAGCGAGAACCAGGTGCGGCCCTGGACCCCGTCCCACACCACGAAGCGCGAGAGGTCCCAGCCCGGCGAGCCGAACGCGCGCCACTTGTAGACCCACCACGGCGCGAGCGGCAGGGCGAAGCCCGCGAGTGCTAATGCCAGCACGCGCGCCCGCGCGCCGCGAGCGCCAAGCGCGCACGCCGCGAGCGCCAGCAGCGGGGCGAGCCACAGCATGTTGGCGCGAAACGATCCGGTGACGCCGAGCAGCAGCCCGAACAGAAACGGCCGCCGCGCGGCGTGCCCGAGCGCCAGCATCGCGAGCGCCCCCGTGAGGCCGTATGTGAACGGCAGCTCGGTGAACCCGCCGGCCGCGAAGTGCTGCGCTTCCGGGTCGAGCAGGAAGCTGAGCCCCACCACCGCACCCGCCGCCATGCGCGTGGCATCCGGGATTCCGGGCGCGTAATGCCACAGGATCTTGCTGGTCGCGAGCGCGAGCGAGACACCGATGATGATGAAGCAGGTGAAGGGGATCGGGATGATGAGCCATTCGCGCTGGTCGGGACGGCTCCACTGCGCGAGGCTGCGGCCGCTGAGCAGCAGCTCGTGCGGGGCGAGCTTGAAGATCGCGGCCTCGAGCACCACCAGGCCGGGCTGCACCACGGCCAGCGGCCACGGCGGCCGGGTATGGGTCGCGAGCTCGACCGGAAGGGCGTAGGTGGTGGCGAGCCGGCCGTGATCGGCGAGCTCGCGCGCGGCGAGCGCGTACTGCGCGGTGTCGTAGTTGAGGACCGGCGAGCGCCGGCCCAGATCCCAGGCCTCGGCATGGAGCAGCCACAGGCCGCACCCGGCCGCGCACAACACCGAGAGCATGAGCAGGCCGGCGACGGACTTCCGTGTCTCGCGCACGGGCGCGAGCCTAACGGCTCGGGTGATGGGGAACAACTTGCGCCGCCCTCGGGCCGCGCGGCATGCTCGGCGCCGCGAACCAGGCACCGAGACGGAGGAGCCATGACCCGCGCCACCGCCGGCATCCATCACATCACCGCGATCGCGAGCGATCCGCAGCGCAACGTGGACTTCTACTGCGGCGTGCTGGGCTTGAGGCTGGTCAAGCGCACGGTGAACTTCGACGACCCCGGGACCTACCACCTGTATTACGGCGACGAGAGCGGGCGGCCCGGCACCCTGCTCACGTTCTTCCCGTGGCTGGGCGCCGCTCCCGGCCGCGCGGGGAGCGGGCTCGCCTCGGCGGTCGCGTTCTCGATTCCGGAGGGTGCCACCGGCCACTGGACCGAGCGCCTCGAGCGCTTCGAGATCGCATTCGAGGGGCCGTCGCTGCGTTTCGACGAAACCGTGATCGTGCTGCGCGACCCGGACGGGCTGGAGCTGGATCTGGTCGCGCACGCGGGCGCCGCGGCGCGCGAGCCGTGGCGCGACGGCCCGGTCGGCGCGGCGCACGCGATCCGCGGATTTCACGGCGTGACGCTGGCCGAGACCGGCTACGAGCGCACCGCCGCGCTGCTCACCGGCGTGCTCGGGTTTCGCCGCGAGCGCGAGGAAGGGAACCGCGTGCGGTTCGCGGCCGGCGCCGGCTCGGGCGCCGCCGGCCGCGTGGACGTCGTGTGTCTGCTCGATGCGCTGCCGGGCAGCATGGGCGCCGGGACCATGCACCACGTCGCGTGGCGCGCGACGGACGACGACGATCAGCTCGGATACCGGCGCGCGCTCATCGCGGAGCGGTTGGACGTGACGCCGGTGGTGGACCGCCAGTACTTCCGCTCGATCTACTTCCACGAACCGGGCGGCGTGCTGTTCGAGATCGCGACCGACCCGCCGGGCATGACCGTGGACGAGCCGGTCGAGCGGCTGGGCGAGTCGCTCCGGCTGCCGCCCTGGCTGGAGCCCGACCGCGCGCGGATCGAGCGTCGGCTGCCGCCGATCACGGTGCCCGGGCCCGCGACCACGCGATGAGCGGGCCCGGCGCCGCGCTCGATTTCGCGCATCGCTTCGTTCCCGCGAACGCTTCCACGCTCACCCTGCTGCTCCTCCACGGGACCGGTGGCAGCGAGGATGACCTGCTGCCGCTGGGAAAAATGCTCGCGCCTCGCGCCGCGCTGCTCGCTCCGCGTGGCAAGGTGCTCGAGCACGGCATGCCACGCTTCTTCCGGCGGCTCGCCGAAGGCGTGTTCGATGCCGAGGATCTGCGGCGCCGCACCCACGAGCTGGCGGATTTCGTGCGGAGCGCGGCGGAGGCGTACCGGTTCGATCCGCGGCACGTGATCGCGGCCGGCTACTCGAACGGCGCCAACATCGCCGCCAGCCTTCTGCTGCTGCGGCCCGAAACACTCGCGGGCGCGGTGTTGCTTCGCGCGGTGCTGCCGCTGGAGCCTGAGGCGGCGCCCAGGCTCGACGGCGTGCGGGTGCTGATCGCCGCCGGGCGGCGGGACCCGTACGCGCCGGCCGAACGCGTGGAGGCTCTTGCGGCGCTGCTGCGAGAGTGCGGCGCCGCGGTCGAGCTGCGCGCGAGCGAGGCCGGGCACGAGCTGACGCAGGGCGAGATCGAAGCGGCGCGGGACTGGATCGAACGGTTCGATGGCCCACCGCTCACCTGACACGCGGGGCGCGCGTCGCGCACCATGATGAATCGCGCGCCCCATGACGACGGCCGGACGAACGCACTGGTCCGGCCGCGGAGGATCGGATGCCGCGGCCCCCGCATTCCCCGCGGGACACCGCACCTCGGGAGCTCCGATCCTACCGAGGTTCGTGGAAGCCCAGGCCCGCCGCGAAGGCGAGCACCGCGACCAGGATCATGTCCCAGCGCGGCGTGGAGTGGGGGGCTCGGATCCGAGTGATCCGGTGTGCAGGTCCTGGAGTGCGGCGGTGTTCCACGGGGTGCCTCCTTTCCCGCGATACGCATGTCGCATAGGGCGGGCCACGCGGTGGAAGGGCGCAAGGCGTTGGGGCGCAATGCGCGGTTCCTGGAGACGCGGCGCGATCTTGGGCTGGATCTCAGCACGAAATGAGGAAATCGCTGTCGGGGGAGTCCATCCGAAGCCCCGCGCCGATCCATTGTTGCCGCGCCGTTCGCGGCGTATAGTTTCGCGCGTTCCCGAAATACCGGATGGAGGTTCCGCCATGGAGCCCTGTGCCGCCCCTGCATTCGCCGTCGGGGAAGGTCTCGGACCGGGCCAGCGGCGGCGCCATCACCTGCACGAGACAGTGATCCAGCGGGCGGTCAAGGTCGCGGCCCTCAAAGCGGGTCTCGCGAAGCCCGCGACCTGCCATTCGTTCCGGCATTCGTTCGCGACCCACCTGCTCGAAGACGGCTACGACATCCGCACCGTGCAGGTACTCCTCGGGCATCGTGACGTGAGCACGACGATGATCTACACGCACGTGCTCAATCGCGGTGGACGCGGCGTGCCGAGCCCGCTGGATGGGGTGGTGTGAGGCGGGCCGCCCACGACCGAGATCGAGATGGGCGGGTCTGTATATCTGGATTGACGGGCG
>CAZYQK010000074.1:0-15636 GCA_964650245.1 uncultured bacterium
TGCCGGAGGTGGGGGTCGAACCCACACGAGGTTTGAGCCTCACGGGATTTTGAGTTGGGAAGACGGGGCGGAGCAAACGACGTCATCGTCGGCCAACCACCGCAATCACAGCCGCTTCGGGGGGGCGGTGAGTCGGCCGAGAATCTAATGAACGCGCATGTTGGACGGTAGTTCCCGCACAGTTCCCGCACAGGCAGCGGCCCCGGGAAAGCCTCCCGGGGCTCAGCTGTTCATCCGATTGACCCAGCCACTCCTCGGGCGTGATGGCGCTCATCACGTTGCCGTGGTACTGGGCCGGATCCAGTCGCACTAGCGGGTCGAACACGAACACCCGCCCGGCGGACGTGGAGCGAGTTGTCGCCGCCCGACATGAGGTACTCGAACTCGTATTCGTTGGGCGAGCCGAAGTGGATGGTCTTGAGTCCGGGCGCCGGCGTCGTGCCGTCGGCCAGCGTGACCTTGTTCTGGCCGGCGGCCGCGAAGCGCGAGCCGGAGTTCCAGAGACTGATCGTCCCGCCGTGCGCCGTGTAGGCGTTGGTATTGAGGCCGTCCTGGAGCACGAACTATCGATTGCCGCCCCCCGCTTGAGCGCGCCGGTCGCCCGTGGCCGGGTTGTCGCCGCCGGTGCCGCTCCGTCCACGCCGTTGGCGTGTGCCGCGATGGCCCCCCGTACTTAAGCCGCCTGCGTGCGCGAGCAACCCGCTGCGGCGAGCGCCGGCATCGCGGAGTGTGAGGCGGCAGGCCGCGGCACCGATCGTGATGCGCTCGTCCGCTCGTGGAGCGCACGGCGCCCCGGCGAGCCCCGGCCCCGAGTTGCGCCACCGCGCCGCGGCGTGCCCTCGCCGCTCGCACGCCGGCGCCTCCCGCACCACCGCCCTGCGGCGCGATGCCCTACACGCCCCGGCGCCCGCAAGCCTCGCCGCTCTACCGGGTGCTGGCCGATCACTTCGAGACCCTGACGCACGTGCACGAAGCGCGCTACGAGCCGACCCACGGCCCGCTGCGCCCGGTGGTGGCCGAGGTGGTCGGGCGCTTCCTCGACTGCGGGTTGCTGGAGCACGGGTTCGCGCGGGTGCGCTGCCCGGCGTGCCGGGCCGAGTTCCTGGTGGCGTTCCGCTGCAAGGGGCGCGGGTTCTGCCCCTCGTGCCAGGCGCGCCGGCTCGCCGAGTGGAGCCTGTGGCTGGATGAGCACCTGCTGGCCCAGGTCGCACACCGGCAGGTGGTGCTCACCCTCCCCAAGCGGCTGCGTGCCTACTTCCTTTATGACCGGCGCCGGCTCGGGCTCTTGAGCCGGGTGGCCAGTCGGACGCTGCATGCGTACGTGGGCGCAGCACTGGGCGAATCGGATGTGGTGCCGGGCGTGATCAGCCTGGCGCAGAGCTTTGGCTCGCTCGCCCACTGGCATCCGCACCTGCACCTGGTCGTGACCGACGGCGGGTTCCGACGCGACGGCTGCTTCGTGGGGATTCCCGCGCACGACGCGGTCGTGCTCGCCGAGGCGTGGCGGCGCGCGGTGCTCGCGCTGTTCGTGCGTCAGGGCTGGCTGGAAGAAGACGCGGCGGCCGCGATGCTGAACTGGCCGCACTCGGGGTTCAGCGCGCACGTGGGACCACGCATCGAGCGAGAGGACCGCGCGAGCGTGCTGCGGGTGGCGCGCTACGGGGCGCGCGCCCCGGTGGCGGAGTCGCGGCTACGCTACGACGCCGAGCGCGCCGAGGTCGAGCTGGTGTCCGATGCGAGTGAGGGCCCGTACGCGGGCGTGCACCGGTTCGCGGCCCTCGAATTCCTGGCGCGGCTGGTGGATCACATTCCGGCCAAGGGCGAGGTGCGGGTGCGTTATTACGGAGCGTACGCGAGCCGGCGCCGGGGCTGGTGGCGACGGCGTGGCGTGGTGCTCGCCGGCACGGGCCCCCAGGACGCGCACGAGACGGAGCACGAGGCAGAGCCGTGGCCGGCGCTCCGGGCCAGGCGGCGGCGCTGGGCCGAGCTGCTGCGCAGGGTGTTCCAGGTGGAGGTCGAAGTCTGCCCGCGCTGCGGCGGTGAGATGAGCATCGTCGGGTTCGTGACCGAGCACGCGGTGGTCACGCGCATCCTCGCGCACCTCGCGCGGCGCGGCATCGAGGCGCGCGCGGGACCGTGGGCGGCGGCGGCGGTGGGGTAGAGCGGCCGTGCCGCGTCGTGGCGGGCGAGCCTCCAGATGGAGCAGGTCGGACGGGCCAGCCTCCAGACCGGCGGTGGGCGAGGTGCGCGCGGCGGGGCCGGAGGGTTGCCGGGCGATGAGGGACGGGCGGGCGAGGGCCGGCGCAAGGGCGCCGATCGGGGAGCCGAGGGCCGATGGACGCGCTCCAGCGGGTCGGCGCGGGGGGAGAAAGCGCTAGGGCGTGGGTCGGCGCGGGGGGAGAAAGCGCTTGGGCGTCGGCCGGCAGGGGGCTAGGCTCGCAGCGCGCGAAAGGAAAGTCTTATCCATCGGACGGGATCGGCCGGGCGGGCGCGGATGGATTTATCCGGTGGCCTCCCCGACGGGCTGGAGCGCCGGTGAAAGGCTGGCGTGGCGGCGCTGGGCACCGCTCGTCTGCATCCTGCCCGGAGTCTCGGCCTGGAGTCCCGCCGAGAAGGCCGCGCTCGCAGCGGTGGTTCGCGCCAAGGGCGGCCGCCGCGAGTCGGACTTCGTGCGCGCATTCGACGCGCACGCGAAGCTGCGCGCCGCGGTGAGAGCGGTCGCGGTGAAGACGCGAACCTAGGCCCAATGCCGGTAGGTTAGCGAGGGAAGCCATCAGGATTCGCTCGCTAACCTACCGGCATTGGGGCTAAGGCACCGGTGCCTGCAGCCGAACGAGGGCCTGGCGAATGCGCTCCACTTCGGGCCTGAGCTCGGGCTCGGGGTCTGAACGCAGCGCGAGATAGTGGCGGTAAGCCTTGATGGCGACATTGCGATCGCCCGCGAGAGCGGCGAGCCGGCCCTCCTCGCGCAGGTAGGTCGACAGCCAAACTCCTGCTCCACCGTTACCTCTTCGGAGCGCCGCGAGTGCCGCCCTGCGATCCCCGTGTCGCTCGAGAAGCCTAGCGACGACGAGATTGCCTTCGGGCAGCCAGCTCGAGCCCGCGACGAGAAGGGAGTCGAGCGAGCGGGTGGCGGCCGTCGCGTCGGAGCGGCCTTCGACGCTCGCTAACAGCGCTGGGAGTACTAGCTCGCGAGCCGGAGTATCCGCTGTGAAAAACAGGGAATCGCTCCTGTAGAAGGTGTTGGAAAGCCGCCTCGTCACGCTCCTTGTGTGACTCGGATCGTCATGAGCCAACCGCCAGAGTTCCACGCTGTACAGGGCGAAATAGTGGGGGCGTCGGAGCTCCCGATCATCCGGAGGGGCCGCGTTCGCGAATGGAAGCTGCCGCTGGAAAGCCTCCCTGGCCGCTTCCTCGTCGCCCTCCGAGAAGAGAGCCGCCTGGATCTCCATCCTGTCCGCAAACCCGGGTGTTAGCTCCACCGCTCGAGCCTCCCGCAAGAGCTCCCGCGCCCTGCGTGGCCTACCCCAGTCGAATTCCCGCAAGGCCCAATCCCGGTAGGCGGCGAAGCGGTCCTCGCGAGTCGAGGCCCGCTTTGCCGCAAGTTCGCTCGCTCGCTGCGCATCGGAGATTCCAATTTCGAATTCGTTCAGTTTGTAGCCAAGCCCCCGCAGAGTCCTCAGGTCCATCTTGGGCATCCGTGACCGGAGCGTCGCGAGCGCCGGCGCGTCCTCGAGGACCAGAGCGGCGAGGAAACGGAAGTATTCAGCCCACTCCCCCGAGGGTCCGAGGGCCACGTAGCGATCCGCGAGCTCGCGAACCGCGGCCGTGTCGCGGTCAACGACAGCCATTTCGAAGAGATCAATGATCGGGGCCGCGTAGCTCGGATCCAGCTCCCTGGCTTCCCGCAACGCCGCCCGCGCCCGCGACCATGCATCCGGCATCGCGAAGAGGCGGCCGTGGTGATACAGCTTGTTGCCGAGCAGATACCACGACTCGGCGCGCTCGGGCGCGATACGGACCACGTGCTCGAGTGCGTTGATGCGCTCGCGTTCGGTCGAACGTGCCGGGTAGCGCGGCCCGAGCCAGGCGACCACCGTCGCCCGATCGCGGCTACCGAGCCGATCGCGCCCCGCCCAGGCTAGCCTCCCTGCTCGGTCAGTCAGTGAGTCGGCTACGCCCATCCAGATCTTGGCCTTGTAGGCTCCGAGCGCGGCGAGCGCGAACGTGGAATCCACGTCGATCGCGCGCTCGAAGTGCTCGAGGGACTTCTCGGTCTGGCCCCGGCGTTGAGCCGCCTGGCCGGCGAGGAACGCTCGCAACGCGGGCAGCGAGCGTGTCGTGAGCTCGGCGCGTTCGAGGCCGGTGTTCCCGGAGAACTCGGCGAGCAGCAGCGCGGTCAGCTGGTCAACGAGCCTCGCCAGACTGTCGGCCGGACCCTGTGCCTCGACGTGCGCGGGCTTCCCGCCGCTGCGGCTGCCGCTCACCGAGGCGCTGAGCAGGAGGCGCCCCGACGTTGCCACGACTGAACCGAACACCGCATGCGCCGCGCCGAGCCGGAGCGCAAGGCGCAACGCATCGATCTCGGGAAGATCGGCGGCGTGAGATCCCTTTGGCAACGCAGCGAGGATGGTTCGCGGTTCGATTGCCCGCGGCCCGGCTTCGCCGGTGAGCTTGGCGGCCAGCAGATCGACCATGCCCTCGCGCAAGTAGCCAAGGTTCGGGTCCGAGCCGGAGACCCGGAACGGGAACACCGCGACCAACTCCGGGTCGAGCGGAGGGCCGGGGTTCAGACGATCCCTGATCCAGGGCCATGCCGCGGCTCCGGCGGCCCCGACCGCGATCACGATCGTGGCGGCCACGAGGAGCCGACGACGCCGGACAGGTGATGGCTTTGGCACGAGAGGGAGGACCGGCGGATTCGCCGCCCCCAGGTCGTCCGCGAACTCCTCCAGCGTCGAGTGCCGATCCGCCGGGTTCTTCGACAACGCCTTCGCCAGCGCGTCCGCGACGCGCGCGGGCACGCTCGGCCGCAGCTCGGTCACCCGCCGCGGCGCCACCGATAGGTGCTGGTGCGCCAGACTCTCGGCGCTCGCTCCGGTGAACGGCGGCTGGCCGGCGAGCACCTCGTAGAGCACGCACGCCAGGCTGTAGAGGTCGCTGCGGCCGTCCGGGCGGGCGTTCCCCGCCATCTGCTCCGGGCTGGCGTAGATCGGGGTGCAGAGGAGTATCCCGGTCGCGGTCAGACGGGCGGCGTCTCGCGGTTCGAGCGCCCCGGCGATGCCGAAGTCTGCCACCACCGCCTGGCCCGAAGAGAGCAGGATGTTCTCGGGCTTGATATCGCGATGCACCTTGCCGCGCCGGTGGGCGTAGGCGAGCGCCAGGGCCACCTCGCGTGCCAGCCGGAGCGCGTCGTCGACCGGCAGCTGGGTCTCGCGCACGAGTCGGGCGCGCAGGGACTCGCCCTCGGCGTAAGGCATGACGTAGTAGAGCAGCCCGGCGGCGCTGCCGGAATCATGGAGCGGCAGGATATGAGGATGGCTGAGACCGGAGACGATCTCGATCTCGCGCAGGAAGCGCTCGGGTCCGATCGCGGCGGCCAGCTCGGGATCGAGCACCTTGATCGCCAGCTTGCGCCCGTGGTGCTTGAGGTCCTCGGCGAGATAGACGGTGGCCATGCCGCCGCGCCCCAGCTCGCGCTCGATGCGGTAGCGATCCGCCAATGCCGTTCTGACGGAATCGATCAAGACGGCCAGGGATCCTCCGCAGTCGATGGCGGGCGGGTGAATCGTGCGCAACGGCGAAACGCGGTCGGTGAGAAGCACGAGTGGCGGAAGGGGATCCCGTTGATCCCCTCGAGCGCGACGGTGGCTGCGCCGCCAGTGCTCGCAGCAGGATCGTGACCGCTCCGGCGGATTCTAGGACCCGAGCCCCTGTTTTGCGAGGCGCTTCCCCACCTGGCGCGGCGAAACGGTGCGTCAGCGACGACCTCGCCCGGCCCCGGTTGGTGCTCCCGCAGGCCGGGTCCGCTGGACGCGAGGCCGCTCTCGCGACCTGGGTGCGCTTGGCTGCCTGGCCCCGCACTTCATCGGCGCTGCGCGGGGAGGGTCTGACCGGTGTCGCTGCGGCGCCCGGCCCCACCGGGTTCACCCTCGGGACCGCCTTCCGCCCGTTTCCCCGGTTGGCGATGCGCGGCGCCGGCTCCTCCTCGAGGTAGGTGTAGCCCGACAGTTCTTCGTCGAAACGGCGCATGAGGAGCGCCGATTCCTCGAACGTCAGCAGTCCCCTGCGGAGCGCCTCTTCGGTCGCCTGCCCACCCGCTGCACTAGCGTTCCGTACCGTAAGTCATGCAAATATGGCCATGGCGCTCCTACGGGAGGGAACCCATGGCCAATCATCTCCGCTCGTTCACGCTCAAGGATTCGGACCGCGAGTGAGTTCCAGCGGCTGCTGCTAGCCTCCACCACGCCGGCGGAACTCAGTCGCCGTGCTCGCGCCGTGCTGTTGATGGTGGAGGGCGTCCCGGGGGTGGAGATCGCCCGGCGCATCGGCTACACCGTGGTGCAGGTCAGTCGGATCCGTCGCCGCTTCGCCGAGGACCGCCTCGCGGGACTTGAGGACCGACCCCGCTCGGGACGGCCGACCACAATCAGTGCGCGCAAGCGCGCTCAGGTCGTCGCCCTGACCCTGAAGCGTCCGGCGGCAGGCCTGACGCACTGGACCACGCGAGACCTGGCGAGGCGCACCGGCGTCTCGCGCACGACCGTGCACCGCCTGTGGCAGGCCCACGCGCTGCAACCGCATCGCGTCAAGACCTTCAAGTTCACGACCGACCCGCACGCCGAGGAGAAGATCCACGACATCGTCGGCCTGTACCTCGATCCGCCGAGCAACGCCGTCGTGCTCAGCCTCGATGAGATGACGCAGATCCAGGCGCTCAATCGGACCCAGCCCCTGTTGCCGCTGCGACGCGGGCTGCCCACTCGCCAGACGCATGACTACGAGCGCAACGGGCTAACCAGCCTGTACGCCGCGCTCGAGGTGGCCAGCGGCCAGGTCATCGGCGAATGCCGCGAACGACACACCGGGCTGGACTTCCTCGCGTTCCTCAAGCAGATCGAACGGCACTATCGTCGGCGCGAGTTGCATGTGATCCTCGACAACTCCTCCACCCATTCGACGCCGGCGGTCAAGGACTGGCTGACACGCCACCCGCTGATCCACTTCCACTTCACGCCGACTGGCGCATCGTGGATGAACTTGGTCGAGGCGTGGTTCGGCATCCTGACGCGCAAATCCATCCGCCGCGGCTCCTTCGACACTGTGCGCGCCCTCGTTCGCCACATCACGCACTACATCGATCACTGGAATCAGGACTCCACACCGTTCGTGTGGACCAAGGAGCCGGCCGACATCATCCGCAAGGCGGTCCGGCGTTAGCATGACTTCGCGGACGGAACACTAGGGACGCCCCACTCTTCGCGATCCGCTGCCCGTGGTACATGGCCGGTCCCCTGCTCGGGCTCTGCGTGGTCGGCCTGCTCTGGGCCACGAACCGGCCACTGGGCGCGACGGGCGGATTCATCGATCTGGTCGGCTGGCTGCGCAGGCCTTCGGCACTCCCGAAATGGAGCGTGGCGTTCCTCGCCGGAATCGTGCTCGGAGGCTTCCTCTCGGGGCTCGCGGCCGGGTCGCTGGCGCTCGACCCCGGCTTCGCGTTCTTCGATCAGCGTTTCGGGACCACGCCGGGCACGCGGCTGGCGATTCTCGCCGGCGCGGGCGCGGTGATGGGATTCGGCGTGCGCATGGCGGGCGGTTGCACCTCGGGGCACGGCATCTGCGGAACGTCGCTCGGATCGCGCGCCAGCTGGTTGGCGACCGCCGTGTTCATGGGCACCGCGATACTCACCGCCAACCTGTTGGCCTGGTGGATGGGCCCGCGCGCGTGAAGGCCAATCTCGCCACCCTCGGCTTCGGTGCGCTGTTCGGCTTCGTGCTGGGCTGGGCGCGCCTTCATGAGCCCGCCACCATCTACCGCATGCTGCGCCTCATGGAACCGGACGTGTTTCTCATCATGGGCTCGGCCATCGCTACCGCGACCTTCGGCGCCCGCCTACTGCGCCGTACCCACGCACGCACCTGGATAGGCGCGCAGCCGGTTTCGTGGACGACGGCCGCGCCCACGCGCCGCCACGTTGTCGGCAGCATCCTGTTCGGGCTGGGCTGGAGCGTTGCCTGCGTCTGCCCCGGGCCGGCTGCCGTGGTGGCGCGCTACGGGGCGCGCGCCCCGGTGGCGGAGTCGCGGCTACGCTACGACGCCGAGCGCGCCGAGGTCGAGCTGGTGTCCGATGCGAGTGAGGGCCCGTACGCGGGCGTGCACCGGTTCGCGGCCCTCGAATTCCTGGCGCGGCTGGTGGATCACATTCCGGCCAAGGGCGAGGTGCGGGTGCGTTATTACGGAGCGTACGCGAGCCGGCGCCGGGGCTGGTGGCGACGGCGTGGCGTGGTGCTCGCCGGCACGGGCCCCCAGGACGCGCACGAGACGGAGCACGAGGCAGAGCCGTGGCCGGCGCTCCGGGCCAGGCGGCGGCGCTGGGCCGAGCTGCTGCGCAGGGTGTTCCAGGTGGAGGTCGAAGTCTGCCCGCGCTGCGGCGGTGAGATGAGCATCGTCGGGTTCGTGACCGAGCACGCGGTGGTCACGCGCATCCTCGCGCACCTCGCGCGGCGCGGCATCGAGGCGCGCGCGGGACCGTGGGCGGCGGCGGCGGTGGGGTAGAGCGGCCGTGCCGCGTCGTGGCGGGCGAGCCTCCAGATGGAGCAGGTCGGACGGGCCAGCCTCCAGACCGGCGGTGGGCGAGGTGCGCGCGGCGGGGCCGGAGGGTTGCCGGGCGATGAGGGACGGGCGGGCGAGGGCCGGCGCAAGGGCGCCGATCGGGGAGCCGAGGGCCGATGGACGCGCTCCAGCGGGTCGGCGCGGGGGGAGAAAGCGCTAGGGCGTGGGTCGGCGCGGGGGGAGAAAGCGCTTGGGCGTCGGCCGGCAGGGGGCTAGGCTCGCAGCGCGCGAAAGGAAAGTCTTATCCATACGCTTCATCAGGGTGCCGCTCAATGATGTGTCTCTGTTCGGAATTGCGGGAGTCGTAGATCAGGCCCACCTGGAGTTCCTCGTGCGCGACTATCTCTGCCACGAGAAGCGCTTCCTAAGTCTGAAAGACGAGTTTCCAACGAATTATGCACACACGGCTCGGATCTCTCCGGCCGGGTGGTCATTCATCGCAAGCCTCCAGAAGCCGAACCATGATAGCCCGTTTGCCTTCGTGGCAATGAATTTTGACGTTGCGATGCTCGACCTCCGACGTCAGGGTCTCGTCGCTGGCGTTGAGGCTGCGGGCTATCAGGCATTGCTAATTGACGAGAAGGACTTCGACAACGACGTCGTTGACGAGATCCTGACGGACATCCGACGCAGCCGATTTGTCGTTGCGGACTTTACTGGGAAGAGGAGCGGCGTCTACTTTGAGGCGGGGTTTGCTCAAGGGCTAGGCATCCCCGTCATTCGGACCTGCCTTTATGACGAGTGCGAGGATCTCCACTTCGACGTCAACCATTATCCGTTCATCCTATGGAGGGTCGGCGGATACGCCGAACTCAGGACTCGTTTGCAACAACGAGTCGAAGCCTTGGTCGGAAAGGGACCAGCCATTGCGAACCTGGACGGAGAGCATCATGGCTGAGCGAGACCAGTTGTCCACAATGTGCACTCTTGGTAACCGTTCGGTGACGCCCACTCTCCCGCTCGGGGGTTTCGTGCGGCAGGATGCGCCGCATGCGACGAGCGACCCCCGAGCAGATGGCGAAGTGGCTGGCGCGGCGCACGCAGTGCGGCTGGAACTGGAGGGAGACCTCGCGGCGCTCGGGGCAGCCGGCGTGGAAGCTGCGCTGGTGGCAGAAGCGCTTCGAGCGGACGCGGGCGGCTGAGAGCCCAGGTCGCGCGTTCGTCGCGGTGGAGCTGACCGACGCGACGTCGACCACGCCGGCCACGCTCGAGGTGACGACCCCCTCGGGCCACCGCGTGTCGGTGCCCGCGGGGTTCGACCCGGAGCACCTGCGCCGGCTGCTGCGGGCGCTGGAAGCATCGTGCTGAGCCTGGGCGGGCCGCACCGGGTGTTTCTGTGCGTGAAGCGGGTGGACTTCCGCAAGGCGCACGACGGGCTGTGCGCGCTGGTGCGCGACGAGTTCAAGGACGATCCGTTCTCGGGCGACGTGTTCGTGTTCCACAACGGGGCACGGGATCGGGTGAAGCTGCTGCTGTGGGACCGGAACGGGTTCTGGCTCCTGTACAAGCGGCTCGAGCAGGGGACGTTCCCGTTCGACGTGCGGGGCGAGGGCGCACGGGTCGAGATCACGCGGGCGCAACTGGCCATGCTGCTCGAGGGACTGGAGTGGAAGCGCGCGAGAAAGTCCTCGCACTATACGAATAGCTTTGATATACAGAAGCGCGATGGAACGCGCCCTCGAACTCCCACATGATGTGGATGCGCTGCGAGCGCTGGTGCTTTCGCATCGCGCTCTGGTCGATCAGCACCGCCAGACGATCGAGTCGCAGCGCGAGACCATCGCCCAGCTCGAGCAGCACAACCGGTTGCTGGCCAAGCTGGTGTTCGGCCGGTCGAGCGAGCAGCGCCCGCTGCCGCCCGCCGATGTCTCGCTGCAGGGGAGCCTGTTCCTGGCCGAGATCGCCGCCGAAGCCGAGCGGCTGGCGGAGCAGCACAAGGTCATCGCCACGGTCGAGGTGCCGGCGCGCACGCGGACGACACCGAAGCGGCGCGGTACGTTCCCCGCCCACCTGCCGGTGGTGCGCACGGTGTGCGAGCTCAAGGAGGAGGACCGGGTCTGCGCCTGCGGCGGGGCGCTCAAGGAGTTTGGCGAGGAGACCTCGCGCGAACTGGAGCGCGTCGAGACCACGGTGGTCCATGAGATCGCGCGCAAGAAGTACGCGTGCACGCGCTGCCAGGAGGGTGTGGTGACGGCGCCGTGGCGCGGCAAGGTGATCGACAAGGGGCTGCTGGGGCCCGGGTTCCTCGCCCACGTCATCACCGAGCGGTTCGGCCACCACCTGCCCTACTACCGGCTGGAAGGCAAGTACCGCTCGGAAGGGCTGGAGCTCTCGCGCTCGGTGCTGTGCGAGTCGATGGCGCGTTGCGCCGAGTTGCTGGAGCCGATCGCCGAGGAGATCCGCAAGGAAGTGCTGGCCTCGGACGTGGTCCACACCGACGACACGCCGGTGACGCTGGCGCAGTCGAGCGAGGGCGGCTCGCGCCAGGCGCGCGTGTGGGTGTACCTGAACCGGGAAGGGCGCCACTGGTACGAGTTCACCGAGAGCCGCCAGCGCGACGGGCCGGCGCGCGTGTTCCGGGACTTCACCGGCTACCTGCAGGCGGATGCCTACGGCGGCTACGACCGGCTGTTCTTCCCGGGCGGGGCCACGGAGGTGGCGTGCTGGGCGCACGTGCGGCGCAAGTTCGTCGACGCCGAGCCGACCGATCCGGTGCTGGCGAAGGCCGCCGTCGACCGGATCCGGGCGTTGTTCCAGATCGAGGAGGCGGCGAAGGATCTGCCCGACGCCGCGCGTGCGGAGCTGCGCGTGCAGCAGTCCCGCCCATTGCTCGAGGAGTTGCGCGCCTGGCTCGAGCTGGCCGCGACGCAGGCGCTGCCAAAGTCACCGCTAGGCAAGGCGATCGGCTATGCACGCAATCAGTGGCCGGCGCTGCTGCGCTACGTGGACGACGGCCGGCTGGCGATCTCGAACAATGCCGCCGAGCGGGCACTGCGGCCGTTCGCGGTGGGGCGGAAGAACTGGTTGTTCTTCCAGCGCGAGGGCGGCGGCAGGACGGCGGCGATCCTGATGAGCCTGCTGATGACGGCCAAGGCGGCCGGCATCCACCCCGGGGACTACTTCAAGGACGTCCTGCTGCGGCTGTCAACCTGCACGGACGCGAAGAAACTCACGCCGCACGGCTGGCAGCAGCACTTCGCGGCCGAGGTCGCCGAGCGCCGCCACGCCATCCTTCAGCAGATCCTCGGCGCCGCCTGACCGCCGCCCGTCAAGACGGGCGTGAGCGAACGGTTACCACTCTTGTGGGGACGTGCTGTCTGGTCTTCTCTGCGCTTGGGGCCAATCTCTGCACCGCCGCGCCGACGACGGCCCGGGTCTATGCGGGCTTGCGCTTTGGAATGAGCCGTCCGGAGGCCGAAGCGGCATTTGCGGCTGCGGAGGTCGAACTGAAGTGCTCAAGCAGGACGGTGTGTTCGTTCAAGCAACCGCCTGCGGAGATCGAAGGCGTCGTGGGGGGCCACCTTCGGTTCGCCGAAGGGGCGCTCTTTGAGATAGGGCTCGATTTCACCGACGCGGACTTCATCCTGATGGAAGCCCGAGGGCGAGAGCGGAGGTTCGAGGGCCTGAGGCAGCGGCTCCTGAGGAAGTACGGCGCTCCGTCGTCGGAAAGAACGGTTCGTTTGGTACCTGTCAAAAAGCCGATCTTCGGCAAGACGAAACCCGGGCCACTCGCGCGACGGTTCGCTTGGTGGCGGGATGGAGATGTGAGCATCTCGCTCCAACTTGTCCTGAGCGAGGTCGGTGACGATAGTTGGGAGCTGCCCGAAGGAGAATCGGCACTCCTGTCGTCAGGGATCCGCCTCTTCTACCAGAACGATAAGATCAAGGCACGCCGGTCAGAGAAGCTCTAGCTGCGGGGCACGCGGATCATCCCGGCTGCACGCCGAGGTCCATCTTGGCGCAGAGTATCGAGAACAAGCACAGAACAAGCACAATTCCGGCTCGGCGCCGCCGTGCGCGATTCGCCCTGCCCGCGTAACCCCTTGCGAAATGGTGCCGGAGGGGGGGGTCGAACCCCCACGAGGTTTGAGCCTCACGGGATTTTGAGTTCGCAATATGGGAGGGAACAAGAAACGCGATTGCACGTCAAACGCTGCAATCACAGCGGTTTTAGCGGAGACGTGAGGAGACGTGGAATCGCATGACTAGGCATGTTGGACGGTAGTTCCCGCACAGTTCCCGCACAGTCAGCGGCCCCGCGAGATCTCTCGCGGGGCCGCTGACTTACTAGCTGGTGGACTCTCATGCCCCTCGCGGTTGTTGCCTACGGCGCCGATCCGATGGGCTATGAGTTTGGCAACAGCCGGTCGAGGAAGTACTTGTCGAGCTCTTCGGTATTGTCTCGCGTGAATAGTGCCTTGAGATCCTCCTCGAGGAGCAGGCGCCGGAGCGTGCGGCGCAGGTAGTCGTCGCACCTTGTCGCCCGGTCAAACAGCGCCTGCAGATCTTTGTCCTTCAGGTGCGAGCCGTGGAGGACTTTCGAGCGGCCGTCATAGAGCTTCTTCATGTCGCGGTAGACATCCTGCCGATCCTCCGAAGTCCCGATCAGGATTGCCGTGCGTTCGGCGATGCGGTGCGCAACGGCGGTGGTGTCTGTCGAAAGAAGGGCCTCAAAGCTCACGCAGTAGAAAGCCACCTTCATGCCGATGTCGTCGACGGCACGTGCTGAGCGAGCCGCGAGGAGCGCGCGGCCGGTCCGTGATTTCACAGCGGCCGCGCTGGGAGCCGGCCGGTACGCGTCGTAGGGAGCCCTCCCACTGTTCTCGGAGGAAGCCCGGTACAGTGCGACAACTTCTTCGACCTCCGCCTTCGAAAACGCAGTCTCGCGGAGCTGACAGTCAGCCGTGCAGAACCAGTACGGGGGCGTGTCATGGGTCCATTTGTCCCCGCCCAGGTTCTGCCGAGCGGCGAAGTATACGCGCCCAGCGTTCACGCTGTTGTCCTTCACGAGCCAGAGGGACTGCAGGAAGAGCAACGACTGCATGACCATGATTCGTGTCATGGCGTGCGCGTCTTCTTGGCTCATCTGAGGAATGCTTGCATTGCCTTGAGAGATCAGGTGGGCGTTCTGGCGGAGAAGCTCGGCAGTTTGGAAGTCTCCAAGGATGGCGCCGAAGTGCTCGCCCACAAACTTCTGGACGTAGGGGCGATCCGTCGTGAGATGAAGCCCGAGCTGCTCGACCATCGTGTAGGGCTGCCCGAGGTCGGGGAAGGTGACGTCGTGCAGCTCCTGGATCATGTGGAAGTGCATGCGGTGTCCCTCGCCGGAGCGGGAGGTCTTCAGTGGGGATCCTAGCGTCTCTGTCGGGATCAGCCGAGGTCCGGTGGAGCCTTCGACTGCTTTCGCTCAGCGATCCAGGCAAGAAGGTCGGCCGCAGTCCCCAGCCCACCGTTGCGCTGAATCAAGGCGAACTCCGCGGCGGGCGAGTAGAGCTGCCGTGCGTACCTGCCGGTCCTGCTGTTGATGGAGGCGACGGTCTGGCGCGTAGCCCGGTACACACCGTTTTCGCCTTCAAAGCTGCCCAGTATCGCCCAGCTCCGTGAGAGGGGAAGTGAGATCTCGGTTTCCACCGCACCGTGGCCGGGCGGGTAGAAGCCATCGCGCCCATCGGCCCAGACCAAGCTGGCTGGGTAGTCGGAGCAGATAAAATCTCCCGCCTCATCGTCAGACCGGAAGATAGTCCACTGGCGGTCGGCGAGCGTGGGGAAGATCGCCTTGGCGCGCTCAAGGACGATCCCCACGTGCCAGGTCTGGTGGAAATCATACGTGCCTCGCCCGGGTCGGAAGGTCTCCTTGGCCTCCTCGTAGGTCATCTCCGCGAACTCGGCGTGGCCCGCCTCCAGCATCCGTGTCTTCGTCGCCTCCCAGCGCTCTGGGGAAGAGACGGACATCTGCGCCATGTTGGTCGCGATTTCGTTAATGAACTTCGAGATCTGAGCTCGGCTGCGGGGAATCCGCACGGACATCAGGGCGATGAAGAACAGGAGGTTCGAGAAATCCTCGCCTTCCGGCGGCCTGCCGGAGTCGAACAGTCGCCGGAGGACATCAGCGACCTGGCCCTCGAACACGCCGAACGTCTTCTCAAAAACGTTGGGGTCCGTGTCTGGTAGCTCGACCCGGTAGAAGTCGCGCTGATGGGCCAGCTCGCCCGGGCGAGCGCGCCACTGCTTCCCGCTCGTCTGGTCGAGGACGTGGAGGTAGTCCTCCCGAGTGCCCGCGGGCGTGAAGTCAGCGAGATAGAACTCGGGAATGAAGTGCTGCTTGCGGTTATCGCTCAAGGCGCTCCCTTTGAGGCGCCGACCGGTGCGTCGGATGTCCTTCCTCGGGCAGGAGACCGATGCCCGCGCCGAAGGTGTCCACGGAGTGACCTACCGCGTGATCTGAGCCTTGGAGAGGAGCGTGCGATCCATGCCGGCGCGGCCGAGAACGGTGCGCGCAGTTGTTCGAAAGCGTTCGGGATACTCGTTTGTCATGCTGACTTGGCAGTTCGAGCGAGCCGTCAAAGAGTCCACGAGTTGCTTGCCCACGTCGGCCGGGATGCTTCTGAAGTCTTGATCGTCGACGATCACGAAGCGGTCCCACCGCTGGTCAAGAGCATCACTGTAGGTGAGGTGGAATAGGTGATGTGGACGCCCAGGAAGAACAACCACGTCCGTACTCTCGTAGACAGCAGCCGCGTGGACTCGTGAGTAGCCGTTGTTCGAGAACGTCGAAGCCAGCCGGGCAATCTCGCCTTGCGGTC
>CAZYQK010000075.1:0-15634 GCA_964650245.1 uncultured bacterium
TCTCGCTTGTACGTCACGCCGAGCACGAGCACCCGGCTTCCCTTCACGCTCTTGCACTGCTCGTTGAGGGCGTCGGCCACGAGCGCGCACACGTGCTCGGGCATCTCCGAGTTGATCTCGCAAGCCAGCTCGATGAACCGGGCGCGGTAGTTGAGGGTCTTGAGCTTCCAGGAGAGGTACAGGGGATCGATGGGAATGCAGTGCCCGCCGAGCCCCGGCCCCGGGTAGAAGGGCATGAAGCCGAAGGGCTTGGTGGCGGCGGCGTCGATGACCTCCCACACGTCGACCCCGAGGCGATCGCACATGAGCGCCACTTCGTTGACGAGGCCGATGTTGACGCTGCGGAACGTGTTCTCGAGCAGCTTCACCATCTCCGCCACCTGGGTGGAGGAGACCGGCACCACCCGCTCCAGCCGCTGGCGGTAGAGGCGCACCGCGATCTCGGTGCAGGCCGGGGTCACCCCGCCCACCACCTTCGGGATGTTGCGGGTGTTGAACTTCGGGTTACCCGGGTCCACCCGCTCGGGGGAGAAGGCCAGGAAGAAATCCCGTCCGACCTTCATCCCGGTCTCGTGCAGCAGGGGCAGGATCAGCTCTTCCGTGGTCCCGGGATAGGTCGTGCTCTCGAGCACGATCAGCATCCCGCGATGGAGGTGTTTCGCCACCTGCTGCGCGGCGGCGATGATGTATGACACGTCGGGATCGCGCTGCTTGGAGAGCGGGGTGGGCACGCAGATGTTGACCGCGTCCATCCGGCGCAGCACCCCGAAATCGCTGGTGGCGACGAGCTTGCCCGCCTTGACCAGCGCGGCCAGAACGCGGGTCGGAACGTCCCGAATGTAGGAAATCCCGCGCTGGAGCTGTCGCACCCGCCGGGCGTCGATGTCGATCCCGGTGACCCGAAACCCGGCCTGCGCCAGCTCGACCGCGAGCGGCAGACCCACGTAGCCCAGCCCGATAACGGCAAGCCGCGCGCTGTGTTTCTCGATTCGGGAGGCGAGCTGTTCGGCCGGGGACCGTGGGGCCGGACCAGCGCGACGGGCAGGCATGGAGGCGGCAACCTAGCAAAGGCTCCGCGCGAGCGTCAATCCGGCGGGGCGGCCGACGGCCCGGCGGGCCGCATTTTTGGCGGCCGCCCGCGATTTTGACCTTGACCTCGGGTGCTCCGCGATTCGACACTCCGCGATTAGCGGAGCGAGGTTCCCTGTCCGACCCGTGCTCTCGCGTTGCGGGCACCTTGAAAGCGAAGCGGACGTGCCATCGTTTCGGGTGCTTTCGTGGACGCCTCACGGAATGTGATGGGGACCTCCTTTTTTCCCCCCCACGCACGAGCCCCCGCCCCCCCGATGCCGATCCCTGAAGTCCAACACATCGCGCGTTACCGCTCGGCCGGCCGCGTCGTGGTCGGCCGCCGCGACGGCGACCGTTTCCTGCGGCTGAGCGCGCCGCCGTGGGAGGGCGGCTCGGAGACCGGTGAGTCGGACGACGCTTCGAGCGTGCAACTGCTCCCTCCGGTGGTGCCGACCAAGATCGTGTGCGTGGGGCTCAACTACCGCGAGCACATCGCCGAGAGCGCGAGCGTGGTGCCCGGAGCCGCGCCGCCGGTCGAGCCGCTGATCTTCCTCAAGCCTCCGAGCGCCGTGATCGCGAGCGGCGAGCGCATCCGCTACCCCGCGGGCGTGACGCGGCTCGATCCCGAGGGTGAGCTCGCCGTGGTGATCGCGCGCCGCGCCAGTGCCGTGCGACCCGAGGACGTGCGCGACGTGATCGCCGGACTCACCTGCTTCAACGACGTGAGCGCGCGCAACTACCAGCGGCAGGACGGTCAATGGACAAGGGCCAAGGGCTTCGATACCTTCGCGCCGCTCGGGCCGTGGATCGCGATCGGACTCGAGGCCGCCGGGCTCACGCTCGAATGCCGCGTCAACGGGGTGCGACGCCAGCACGCCAGCACCTCCGACATGATCTTCTCCATCCCGGCGCTGATCGCCCACGTCTCGCGCATTATGACGCTGGAGCCGGGCGACGTGATCGCCACCGGCACGCCCGCCGGCATCGCGCCGATCGAGATCGGCGATCGGGTGGAGGTCGAGATCGAAGGCATCGGGGTGCTGGAGAACCGGGTGGAGGCCGCGGGATGAGTGAGGCCAGGGCGGATCTGCTGGTGCGGGGAGCGAGGGCCTGGTCGGACGGCGCGCCGCTCCCGGGCGCCGACGCGATCGCGATCCGCGCCGGACGCATCCTGGCGGTGGGGCGTGAAGCCGACCTGGCGCCGCTCGTCGGGCCGGGCACTGAGATTCTCGACGCCGCGGGCGGCACCGTGACGCCCGGGATCACCGACGCGCACATTCACCTGCTTCAGTGGGCGCGCTCGCTGTCCCAGCTCGCATTGCAGGGCGCGGCCTCGGCGGCCGAGGTCGGCGAGCGACTCCAGCGCTTCGTGCTCGATCACCCGGGGGAGGGCCCGGTGACCGGCCGCGGCTGGGACGCCAACGTCTGGAGCGAGCCGCCGCACCGCGCGGTGCTCGACGCGGTGTGCCCCGAGCGGCCGGTGCTGCTCCACAGCCGCGACTTTCACGCGCTGTGGGTGAACGGCGCGGCGCTGGCCGCGGCCGGCGTCCACCGCGACACGCCCGATCCTCCCGACGGCCGCATCGAGCGCGACGCCGCGGGCGATCCCACCGGCGTGGTGCGCGAGCACGCGGTGCGGCGCTTCGCGGCACTCGAGGCCGCCGCCGATCCCGGGCGCGACCGCGACGCGATCGCGCGTGCCGTGGCACTCCTCCACCGCTCCGGGATCACCGCCATTCACGATTTCGAGGGGGCCGACGCCCAGCAGGCGCTGCGCGCGATGGCCGAGGGCGGAGGGCCGCGGGTGCGCGTGCTGATGCAGATCCCCCACGCCGGGCTCGACCATGCGGTCGCACTCGGGCTCGAGAGTGGGCTCGGCGACGACCATTTCCGGATCGGCGCCGTCAAGCTGTTCGCCGACGGCACGCTGGGCTCGCGCACCGCGGCACTGCTCGAGCCATACGACGGCACGAGCAATCGCGGCATGGAGCTGATCGCCCCGGAGGCACTCCGCACCGACGTGTCGCGCGCGCTCCGCGCCGGCCTCGCGGTCGCGATCCACGCCATCGGCGATCGGGCGGTGCGCTCCTCGCTCGACGCCTTCCAGGCGGCGGGCGATGACCTCCGCCGCCCGCGGCTTCAGTCCCGCATCGAGCACCTGCAGCTCGTGGACGCGAGCGATCTGCCGCGGCTCCGGCGCCTCGGAGTGGCGGCGAGCGTGCAGCCCACGCACTGCACCTCGGACCTCGACCTGGTCGAGCGCTGGTGGACAACCCGCCGCGACCGGGCCTATCCCTACGGGAGCCTGGTCGAGAGCGGAGCACTCGTCGCCTTCGGCTCGGACGCGCCGGTCGAAGATCCGGCGCCGGCCCTGGCGCTCCACGCCGCGGTGACCCGCCAGCGCCCGGACGGCACGCCGCCGGGGGGGTTCGTACCGGAACAGCGCGTCACGCTGGACGTAGCACTCACGTCTCTCACCGCGAACCCGGCGCGGCTCGCCGGGCAGTGGCCCCGGCTGGGCCGGGTCGCCGCGGGCGCGATCGCGGATCTCGTGGTGTGGAGCGCGGACCTCCACCGCGTTCATCCGGAGGAGCTGCACCGCGCGTATTGCGTCGCGACCGTGCTCGAGGGCGAGGTCGTTCACCGCCACGCGGCACGCGAGGCCGCCGGGGTCGCGCCGGGGCCCGGGGAGCGAGCGTGACTGTCGACTATCATGTCCGCAGCGACGAAGACCTGGTGAAGCTCTCACAGAGCGGCGACACCCGCGGCTTCGACGAGCTGGTGCGCCGTTACCGCGAGAAGGTCTACCGGCTCTCGTACCGGATCCTGCGCAACGAGGACGACGCGGTCGAGGCGCTCCAGGACGCGTTCCTCTCGGCGTTCAAGGGGCTCAAGAACTTCAAGGCCGAGTCCACGTTCTCGACCTGGCTCTACCGGGTCACGACCAACGCCAGCCTGATGAAGTACCGCAAGCGGCGCGAGAATCACGTCTCGCTCGAGCAGTCGCAGAGCCCGAACGAATCCGGCGAGGGGCTTCAGCTCCCCGACTGGTCGCAGCAGCCGCTCGAGGAGCTGCTCGACGCCGAGACCCGCCAGGTCATGGAGGAGGGCAAGGCCCAGCTTCACGACGACCTGAGAACGGTGTTCGCGATGCGCGACGAGGAGGGGCTCTCGAACGCCGAGGTCGCCGCCATCCTGGATCTCTCGGTGCCGGCGGTGAAGTCGAGGCTCCACCGCGCCCGCCTTCAGCTCCGCGACCGTCTGAGCCGCTACTTCACCGATCGCCTGACGCGCCGGGGGCGCCGCCACTGAGCCGCGCTCATCCGCGGCGTGCGAGCACCGACCACAGGATGAAACCGGCCAGCAGGACGCGGTAGATCGCGAACCCCCCGAACCCGGAGCGGCCGAGGAAACGGATGAGGGCGCGAATGGCAAGGAGGCCGACGATCGCAGCGCTGAGCACGCCGGCGGCGAGTGTGGCCACCGGGACGTCGCCCGACAGATGGCGCAGCTCGAGCAGCCCGGCGCCGAAGGTGATCGGGGTGGCGAGCAGGAACGAGAAGCGGGCCGCCGCGACTCGCGTGAGGCCCGCCGCGCGGCCGGCGGTGATGGTGATGCCGGAGCGCGACACGCCCGGTACCAGCGCCAGCGCCTGCGCCGCGCCCATCGCGAGGCACGTTCCCCACCCGGGAGCGCTCTCGTCGCGCCCGCGCGGTGCCACGCGGTCCACCGCCCACAGCAGCAGGCCGAAGCCCGAGAGCGTCGCCGCCTGGAGCGGCAGCGATCTCAGCGGACCCTCGGCCAGGTCCTTGAGCAGCACCCCCGCGAGCGCTCCGGGCACCGAGGCCGCGGCCAGCTTGAGCCACGTCACGCGCGCCTCGCGCCGCCGCGCGGGATCGGGCGCGATCACGTCGCGCGTGAGTGCCAACCAGTCGCGCCAGAACGCCGCCAGGAGTGCCAGCAGCGTGCCCCAGTGGAGCGCCACGTCGAACGCGAGCCCCTCGTACCGCCAGCCCAGCAGCGTGGGCACGACGTACAGGTGGGCGCTGCTGGAGATGGGGAGGAACTCGGTGAGACCCTGGAGCGCGCCGAGGAACACCGCGTGGAAGAGTGACATGGGCGCGCAACCTAGCATGCGTGGCGAGGCGCCGCCACTTCCGAGAGCGATCGAATGAACGAAGAGGCGATCGTCGCGCGCAAGGCCGGCAAGGTCGGGCTCGCCACCCTGCTGTCGCGCGTGCTGGGCCTGGTGCGAGAGCAGGTCATGGCGACGTTGTTCGGCGCCGGGCTCGCGACCGACGCGTTCAACGTCGCGTTCCGCATCCCCAACCTGCTGCGCGACCTGTTCGCGGAGGGCGCCATGTCCTCGGCGTTCGTGCCCACCTTCACCCAGGCGCTCGAGAAGCGCGGCGAGTCCGAGGCCTGGGCGTTCGGCCGGCAGCTCATGATGACGCTGCTCGCCGTGCTGCTCGTGCTGTGCGCCGTGGGCTGGATCGCGGCGCCCGCGCTGGTGCGGCTCTTCGCGCCCGGCTTCGGCGCGATCGCCGGGAAGCTCGATCTCACCGTGATGCTGACGCGTGTGATGCTGCCATTCCTCCCGGCGGTGGCGCTGGCCGCGGCCGCGATGGGGATGCTCAACGCGCGCGGCGTGTTCGGCGTGCCGGCGCTGGCACCCACGCTGCTCAACCTCGGCATGGTGGTGTTCGGCGTGGCGCTCATTCCGGTGTGCGAGCGCCTGGGCCAGCCCGCGATTCTCGCCATGGCGCTGGGTGTGGTGATCGGCGGCGCGCTCCAGTTTGCGGTGCAGTTGCCGTCACTTGCGCGGCAGGGATTCCGGCTGCGGCTCGAGCTGCCCCGTCGCCATGCGGGCGTCGCGCGAGTCGCGCAGCTCATGCTGCCCGCCACGGTCGGGCTCGCCGCCACCCAGCTCAACCTGTTCGTGAGCACCGTCATCGCGAGCCTGCTCCAGCAGGGCAGCGTGTCGTGGCTCTGGTACGCGTTCCGCATCATGCAGCTTCCGATCGGCGTGTTCGGCGTCGCGCTCGCCACCGTGAGCCTGCCCGCACTGTCGCGCGCGGCGGTCGCGAACGACATGCCGGCGCTCAAGAGCACGCTCTCCGCGACGCTGCGGCTGGTGCTGCTGCTCACCGTGCCGGCCGCGGCGTGGCTCGCCGTGATGAGCCGCCCGGTGATCGCGCTGCTCTACGAGCACGGCCGCTTTCACGCCGCCGACACCGAGCGCACCGCGGCAGCACTCGTGATGTACTGCATCGGGCTCCCCGCGTTCGCGGGGATCGGCGTGATGTCACGCACCTTCTACGCGCTCGGCGACACGAGGAAGCCGGTGCAGGCGAGCTTCGTCTCGGTGGGCCTGAACCTCGGGCTCAACCTGCTGCTCATGCGCCCGCTCGGGCATCTGGGCTTGGCACTCAGCGCCTCGGTCACCGCGGTCGCGAACTTCGCGCAGCTCTTCTACTACCTGCGGCGGCGGATCGGGCCGCTCGAAGGCCGGCGCATGCTCGACACGCTGCTGCGCGTGATGGGCGCGGCGGCGGCGGCGTGCGCGCTGTGCGCGGTGGGGCTCGTGCTGCTAGGGGAGTCGTGGCATGGGGGCTGGGTGGTGGAGCTGGCGGTGGTGGGCGGGGCGTTCGCGGTCGCGGTCGCGGCGGGGTACCTGGCGATGCGCTGGCTGCGGGTGGGGGAGCTCGCGGCGGTGCATGACATTCTTGCGGCGCTGCGCGGGCGGATTGCTCGACGGTGAAGGTGCCGCGGTGACGGACCACGGGTGAATGGGAAGTCGCTGCCCATCGCTCCACACGGATGGACCAGCGGTTTCTTGGGGGACTTGGGGCGAAAAGGACGAAATGAGAAGCCGGGCGAGTAGCAGGCATCGCCACTTGTAGATAGCAGACGGCCCAGGGTCTTGCGCGACCTCGGGCCGTTTGGGTATGTGGACGGCATGGTAGCCTGCCAGACGCGAGTGGACGCCGAGACCGTAACCAACCGTAGCCGGTGAGAGGCAGCGGCCTTCTGGCTCGCAGTGGCGGGGAGCTTGGCTGAGATAGTCAGACTGAGTTGTGGGCCGCTCGCATGAGAGCACTCGCCGAGTACTACTGCGGCCGCTCCTGTCGACAGGAGGTGTTCCTTGCCCGGCTTTCTTCGTGACTGGCGTTTTCGGGTGGTGGCGCTGGTAGTTGTGGCGGTCTTCGCACTAGTTGCGTGGGCTGGAGGAGTGGACCCGAAGGGCTGGTCACCGAGCTTGGGAGCCAACTTGATCACGCTGGTCGTTGCCGTCGTGATCATCGATGACTACGTGAAGACACAGGAACGAATGCGAGAGGCCGCGCTGAAGAAGGTCCATCATGCCCGGCGTACGCTGAGAAGGCAGCGACGCCAGCAGGCGATCAAGGCCGTGCTAGCCTCAGAAACTGTCTTTCCAGCGATGCTGTGTATTGACGCGGGCGAAGAAGTCATCATGGTCGGCGGCCAAGGTACTGTGAACGACGTGCTGGATTTTCTTCGCGTGAAAGGACCGCAGTACCGCCTCCAGGCTGCGAGAATGTGCCACCTTTCCGTGATCTACGGCCGCTTTTTCAAGGTGGATGAGATCCGATGGCTGGACATGATCCACCGCGGGATGGAGGCCCTTATCGCGCACCCGGACCTACCAGTCAGCGAGGACGCGCACAAGATTGGAATTGTTTCGGCTCTCGAGCAAATCGGGCAAGCGAATCGTGCGGTCGCTCATTCGTTCGGAGCTCGGGAAGGGCTGGACTTGGTTGACAACTTTCATGGCCAGCTTGATCGCCTTCGACGAGGGTGGGATGTGCCGGCCGCCAGACAGAAGATGCGCGCCTCAATCGCGCCTCTTGTAGCGAAGTTCAACCCTGAGCTGGCGGAAAAGCTCTGGGACAAGAGAAATGAACCTCCCTTGCCCCCGACTCCCGGCAAATAGGCGCACGGCGCCGCAGTCCGCCTGTCAGTGGTTGGAGTGGGGCGGTAATCTCGCCGCCCTGCAGCAAATCCTGGGTCACGCTTCGATCGAGACGACGCAGCGCTACGCGCGGCTCTCTCGGTTGAGATCGTGATGCGGGAGGCGGAGAGGATCGAGCGCGCCTCGGGCGGGACGCCGTAGGCGCACACTCGGGAGGATGTCATGGCGAAGAAGTTCTTCTACGTGTGCGGGGGCGCGCTCATGCTCGCCCTTGGCTATTACTTCGGTGCGGCGGCCGCTGTAGCGCAAGTGGGGACCACGATTGAAGGTGCGGGGATAGACCGTGGAACGGCTTCTGTTGCCGTGAATCGGGTCGTCTATCGAGCGGGAACAAGCGGCGGTATCGGGCAGATGGTAGGTGGCGCACCAGTGCCGGGAACCTCGCCAATCCTCGCGACGAGCGCCTATCAGGAAGTGTGGGCGATTACGGCTGACGGTAAGGGCTACGTCGACTCGGGCCAGGGTAGCTGGAGACTGGCGGCCGATTTTGGGGCCTTGGTCACAGTGCCGGCGAGCAGGCAGTCTTGGGGCGGGCTGAAGGCCCGCTACCGGTGACCAGCCGACCCGAGACCGCCGCTCACCCTAGCCGAGACCGTAGCCGAGCACGAACCAAGGTAGCCAACTCGTTGTGGTCCCGCCGCTCAGACGAACAGAGCATCTGTTTCCTCAACCGCGTGCCCTCCGCGCTGGCGCAGCGCCTGAGCGCCAGCCTCGTCTACCTCGCCGCGTTCTTCTCCGCCCGCTTCCGCGCCGCCGCGTGCCATAGCGTGGGAAACACCGCGAACGCGCGCAGCCGGCCCGGCCTCCACGCTCCCGAGATCAGCTCGAGCGCCAGCCAGGCGCCGTAGACCCAGCACATCTCCTCCCGCCAGTGCGGCACCATGAACTGCGCGAACCACAGCGCGAAGAGCCCGAGCGCCTCGTACGCCTGGAAGTTCAGGTTGGAGAGGATGATGACCCCGAGCATGCCCTGGAGCAGGGTGAGCAGCAGCTCGACCCGGTGCTCCTGAAGCGGCACGGTGGCGACGTGGCCCAGCGAAAGCGAGTAGACGATCGGGATCATGGCCGCCAGCACCGTCCACTGGTTGATGTTGCTCGAGGCCATGTTCATGAGCGCCATGCCCGCCTTGCCGCGGCTGCGCGCCCAGTAGGAAGTCGTCATGAACTCGGGGAGTTCCGAGAGGAAGGGCGCCACCCACTGGACGAACACGAACTGGGAGACCCCGAGCACCGAGGCAAGCCCGATCATGCTGACCAGGAATGGGTAAGCGGTCAGGTAGAGCACGGTGCCGCCCAGCAGGAAAAGCCCGGCGATGGCGAGTTTGCGGCGCGTCGTGTCGAGCCGGATCACCGCCCGGGCCACGAACGCCACGTCCTCGATCTCTTCGTGATCCTTGGGCGGGATCCGGTTGAGCACGATCAGGTAGCCGACGTAAAGGCTGAGCAGCACCGCGGCGTCGAGCAGGCCGAGGCTGCCCCGGTAGATGATCCAGCCCCAGTAGAGCAGCGGCGGCACCAGCCCGGCCACCTCGGCGGAGTGCTCCTCCTCGAGCTGGATCGGCTTCCAGAAGTCGCGGCGCCCGCGCCGCCATCGCGACACCGCGTAGACGATCCAGATGGTCGGCCAGCCCAGCCCGGTCAGCAGCCGCAGCGCCCCGGTGAAGTTCGCGGTCATGAGGGCCACGTTGCGGTGCCACGCGATCACCGCCTCGACCGCGAATTCGGGGAGCACCTGAATCCACGCCAGCAGTGCCAGCGCCAGCCCCTGCGACATGTAGAACTGCGCGGCCTCCGCGCCCCACGCCACCACGAACGCGCTGCCCAGGATGGAGGGAAAGGTCCAGATCGCCTGGACGGCGGTCTGCCGGGCCTGCTCGGGCGAGAGCGGAGCCTCGATCACCGAACGCCTAGAACGGGCTCACCCCGGTGAAACGAAACTCCGGCACCTTGAGGGCCGGCGCCACGACGCAGTTGCCGACGTAGTCGAACACGGTGGGCTCGGCGTCGCGGCCGTAGGCTTCGGCCCGGCTCAGCATTTCGAGCACGCTCTCGTTGAACCTCAGGTTGCGCAGGCCGCGCACGATCCGGCCGCCTTCAATCAGGAAGGTGCCGTCGCGCGTCATGCCGGTGATCAACGTCTTGCGCGCGTCCACCACGCGGTTGTACCAGAAGCGGGTGACCAGGATGCCGCGCTCGGTCGAGCCGATCATCTCCTCGAGCGTGCGGTCGCCGCTCGCCAGCACCAGGCTGTAGGGGAGCGGGCCCTCGGTGGCGGGCGGCGCGCAGGCGTGGCCGGTGCTCTCGACCGCCAGCTTCTTCGCGGTGCGGCGATCGTGCACCACGGCGCGCGCGATGCCGCGCTCGATCAGCGTAACGCGCCGCCGCGGCGTGCCCTCGACGTCGAACGGGCGGCCGAACGCGCGCGGGTCGAACGCGTCGTCCGCGATCGTGGCGCGCTCGCCGGCGATGCTCTGGCCCATCTTGTCGGCCATGAACGAGCGTCCCTCGATCTCGGCCTGGGCACCGAGGCCGAGTGTCGCCAGGAACGACACCAGCTCGGCGACCGCGTTGGGCTCCAGCACTACGGAGTAGCGTCCGGGCTCGATGGCCTGCGGGTCGCGCGAGCGCTCGGCCTTCTCGATCGCGACCCGGCCCAGCGCCTCGACGTCGAGCGCGCGCGCGTCGCGGCGGTGGCGGTCCACCCAGCCGCTCGAGTTCTCGGAGCGCACGGTGCAGGAGAAGTTGGCGTAGGTCTCGGGGTGGTATGCGAACACGCCGCGCGTGTTAGCGACCGCCGCGGCCGAGGCGACGGTCGAGAGCGCCCCGGCGGCGTTCAGGCCCCGCTGCCGCGCATCGCGCAGCACCGGGCCCACGGCCTCGGCCCGCGCCTCCGGCGTGGAGGCTGCGGTCTCCGCGACGAAGGCCGCGAGCGGCTCGTAGATGGCGGGCGTCGCGGGCTCGGGGAGATCGGGATCCTCGGGCGAGAGGCGCGCCATCGCGAGTGCCCGGTCCGCGAGCTGGCGCAGCGCGCTCGAATCGAGCCGGTGCGTGGAGGCCACGCCCAGACGGCGGCCGACCGCGACCCGCAGCGTCAGCGTGTGGTCGAGCGCGGTCACGTTCTGGTGGATCTCGTTGTTCGCGAACCGGGTGAGGCTCATGTCGCTGGCCTCGAGGATGGCCTCCGCGAAGTCGGCCTCCGCCATGCCGAGCGTTTCCCGCAGCAGTCCGCGCGCCTCCTCGAGCGAGATCGGCGCGCCCTCTGCGACTCCGGCCTCCGCGAGCGGCGAGCGATGCACCGGGCTCTCGCTCACGATCCGACTCCCACGCCCACCTGGATGTCGCGGAACCTGGCACTGCTCGCGCCCTGCGCTGTGCGCATGGTCTGGCTCGGCTGGCCCTTGCCGCAGTTCGGCGTGCCCCAGATCTCCCAGTCCGACGCGTCGCACACCGCGTCGCACTTGTTCCAGAACTCGGGCGTGATGCCGGTGTATGTGCAGTTCTTGAGCAGCCGGCCGCGCTTGCCGCGCTTGATCTCGTAGCCGACCTCGGTGCCGAACTGGAAGTTGTAGCGTTTGTCGTCAATGGACCACGAACGGTTGGTGATCATGTGAATCCCGTCCGCGGTGTCGGCGATCAGGTCTTCGAGCTTCCAGCGTCCGGGCTCGAGGTTGACGTTGGTCATCCGCACCAGCGGGATGTGCGCCCACGACTCGGCGCGCATGGTGCCGTTGGAAGCGAGCCCCAGCATGGGCGCGGTCTCGCGCGAGGTCAGGTAGCCCACGAAGAGCCCCTCGCGCACCAGGTCGGCGCGCTGGGCCGGAACGCCCTCGTCGTCGAAGCCGAAGGTGCCGAGGCCGCGCGGCGCGGTGGCGTCGGTGACGATGCTCACCACGTTCGAGCCGTAGCGCAGCCGCTTCAACTGGTCGGGCGTGAGGAAAGAGGTTCCGGCGTAGTTCGCCTCGTGGCCGAGCGCGCGGTCCAGCTCCGTCGGGTGGCCGCACGACTCGTGGAGCTGGAGGCTCATCTGCGAGCCGTCGAGGATCACGGTGGTGACGCCGGCCGGGCACACCGGAGCAGTGAGCAGTGCCGCCGCCGTGGCCGCGATCTCGGCCGCGTGCCCGGGCAGGTCGAGGCGCTCGACCAGCTCGTAGCCCCCGGACTCGTACTGGCCGCCAAAGGCGTTGGGGTAGGATCGCACCTGAAGATCGTCCGCGCCCATCGCCCACGCCGTGAGGCCGGCGCCGGACTGGACGATGCGCTGCTCGATCCGGGCACCCTCGCTCGATGCGAAGCGCTTGATGTCTTCCCAGAAGTGCATGTTGCCCTGCGCCACCTTGACCGCGCTCTCGCGCGCCATCAGACCGGTGGCGTTGACCAGCAGGGCGATCTTGTCGGCGAGCGGCACTTCGAACGGATCGGTGGTAAACGGCGTGGTCCAGCGCGCCTTCACCGCCTTGACCGGCGCGAGCGTGATGGGCGCGAGCCGGAAGCGCGCCGAGGCCTTCGCGACGCGCGCCGCGAGCCGCGCGCAGCGCTCGGCTTCGTCGGTGCTCAAGTCGGCGCTCGCCGCGAAGCCCCAGGCGCCGTCCAGCAGCACGCGCACGCCGAGCCCCATCGAGTCGCTCTCCTGGAGTGCTGCGACCTGCCGGTTCTTGACCTCGATGAACTGCACGCGCGACTCCACCACGCGCGCGTCGGCGTAGGAGGCGCCGGCGAGCTGTGCGGCATTCAACGCGCGATCCAGAATGTCGTCCACGTCGAGCCTCCGTGCCGGGAGAGGACTTGTGAGCGGCGCAGCCGGCCGATAGTGTCGGACGCTCATGGGAGCGTCAAGCGGATTGAAGCGCGGATTGAAGCGCGGCGAGGCCTCGTGCATCCGCCCGCTCACCGCGTTCGCGGCGGCGATGGCCACCGGGGAGACGGCTGCTGCGGCCCGCGCGCTGGCGGCGGCGCTGCGCGCGGGTGCGCGGCGGGTCGCAGCCGAGGAGGTCGCGCTCATGCTGGTGCTCCACGCCGGCTACCCGGCCGCGCTCGAAGGCGCGCGCGCGCTCAACCGGGTGTGGCCGGGTGTGGCGCGCCGCACGCGCGAGGGCGGACCGCGCGACTGGATGAAGCGCGGCGAGCGGCTCGGCCGGCACGTCTACGGCCAATCGTTCGCGCGTCTTCGCGGCAACGTCGAGCGGCTCCATCCCGATCTTGCGGTGTGGATGATCGAGCAGGGCTACGGCCGCGTGCTCTCGCGCCGCGGCTTGAGCGACGTCGCGCGCGAGCTGGTCGCGGTGGCTGTGCTGGCCGCGACCGGCTGGGAGCGCCAGCTCGTGAGCCACCTGCTGGGCGCATCGAGGCTGGGCGCGTCACGCGCGGAGATCCGAAGCGCGTTCGCGGCAGGCGCACGCCGTGCGGGGAAGCGCGCACGCGCGGCGGGCGCGCGGGCGTGGAAGACGGCGTTCGCGCAGGGCCCGCAACGGAGCGTTGAACGAGCTTAGCGATCTTGCCAACCCCGGTTCATTGACGTGATCCGCCCCGGCGCGTCACGTCGCCGCCACCAGGTTGTTCTCGACTCGGCGGTGGGGAGGTCGCAAGTGGGTGAGGGCGAGGCGCAGTCGCTGCTCGAGCGAGGCCTCGGGGATGGCCTCGCACCGCGCGGCCGCGCGGCGCGCCTCGTCCGCTCGGAATCCGAGCTGTCGCAGCCAGGGCACCACATCCCGTTCCTCGGACTGCTCGGCGGCGGCGGCCCGTGCCCGCGCCGCCGCCGCCTTGCGCCGCGTCTCCTCCGCGGCACGAGCCTTCAGCTCCGCCGCGGTGCGCCGCCCTTCCGCCGCGCGGCGCGCCTCCTCCCGTTTGCGGCGCATGAACTCGGCTCCAAACGTGCACTCGGCGGTGTACTGGTTGTGGGCCCGACAGCGGAGCCGCATGCGCTCGGCCGTCGCCTCGCCCCCGCGCGCCACCGGGTCTTCGTGATCGAACTGCTATGGAACGACCCTTCGTCAAGGCACGAGTTGTCCTTTCTGCATGTCTCGGGTTGTGCTTGCTCTTCGAGGAGGAGCTGAAGACGACGGACGAGGCAGGGCGCTTCGACGACGAATCACTCTGCTATACGCGGGTTGCGCCGGTTGCCCGGCACCTGGCCGCATGACCGTGCTCCGTCGCGGGGCACCGCCGTCTCTAGCCGCGAGTCCGGAGCAAGCTCCTGTCGCAGAATTCGAAACGCGGATCCCCTGGATCGTGCCTGCACTTCGTCCGCCGTCTTCAACTCCTCCTCGAGTCCTCCCGTACGGCTCACGCCCTCATGAATGAGTTGGCTGCCCCTGCGTCGCCGGGTAGAGAGCGGCCCAGACGAACCCGACCAGTTCGCGCGCGACCGCGACCACGGCCTTGTTCGGTATCTTGCCGCGAGTGATCAGGGCCCGGAAGCGATGGCACAGGCGATCCTGCGCTCGGTCCGCAATCGCAATGATCCGGTCGGGTTGGCCGGCTCGCCGCTGTCGCAGGCTCACCCCGACGTGGGGGCGGTGCCGGTAGTGCCAGGCGGCCTCGATGAGCAGACGTCGCACATGGATGTTGCCGGCCTTGGTGATCGCGCCGCGGCGCTGCCGCTCACCGCTGGAATGTTCGCTCGGGACCAGTCCCAGATAGGCCATCAGTGCGCGCGCCGTCTGGAAGCGCCGGAAGTCGTGAAGCTCCGCGACCACGGTGACCGAGGTCACGGTGTCGATCCCCCGAAAGCACCGCAACCAGCCGACCGGTTCACGATATGGATCCTGCTCGGCCACGATCCCCAGTTGCTCGTCGAGACGACGCAGCCGTTCCTCGGCCTGCTCGATCGTCCGGACGTAGTCCTCGAACGTCACCTGATCGGCAGCGTGCTCGAACTTCAGGCTGCTGAGCCACGCGCGGTACGGCTGGCCCCATCGACGCCGGGTGAGCGTGTACAGGCAGGCGCGGCGCAGCAGGAACGTATCCAGGCGATGACGCGCCCGGTGCAGGTCCTTGCGCGCGTCCTCACGGCAACGGCACAGGTCGCGCACCGCTTCGTCGGCACTCGTCGGTGGATGCACCGCGGTCAGATCGTCCGAGCGCAGCAACCTCGCGAGCTTGCGGGCATCGCGCCGATCGGTCTTGATGCGCTCGCCCGGCTTGACCGGGATCAGCGACGGCGCCACCACGGTGCAGATCAGCCCGCCGGCGCCCTCGAGCTGGCGCTGCAGCACGTAGCCACAGGGGCCCGCTTCGTAGCAACACCGCACCTCGCCGGACGCCTCGTGCTGGAGCTTCCTCGCGAGACGCCGGACTGCGACCGGCTCGTTGGCCAGCTGCCACTCGACCGGCTCGTTCTGCCCCGGCAGCAGCATCGCCACGTTGATCGCCTTCTTGTGTGCGTCCATTCCCACGAAAGTGATACCGTGCTCGCTCACGACGGGCTCCTCTCGTATGCGGCTCTGGCGCCGCTGGTGCTAACCCGCGATCGGGGTGGCTTCGTGCCACCGCTGTCGGCTTCTCTTCGCGGAGACAGCTCGACCCTACGACCGCGAGCCCGTCGTTCCATAAGGTCTCGAGGCGGGTGCGCGC
>CAZYQK010000076.1:0-15453 GCA_964650245.1 uncultured bacterium
AGCGCCACCCCGCCGCCCGCCGCGCCCCCGCCGCCCGCGGACTTTCGCCTCCGAGCGCTCGGCTTCACGGTGGTGGCGCTCGGGCTCGCTCTCCGGCTCTGGCATCTGGGCTACGGTCTGCCTGATTTTCTGGACGAGGCCATTCCGTTCAAGACCGCGCTCAAGATGTGGACCGGCGAGGGCCGAGTTGAGTGGAATCCACACTTTTTCAACTACCCCTCGCTCACCATCTACATGCACCTGCTGGTGCAGTGGCTGACGGTCGCGGCCGGGCGCGCGCTGCACCACTACACGAGTCTCGCCGACTACCTCACCGCGTACGAAACGGACCCCTCGCCCATGGTGATCGCGGCGCGGCTGATCGGCGTGGTGTGCGATGGCGTGACGATGGTGTGCGTGCTGCGGATCGGCGAGCGCATGCGGCGCTACGCGGGGATCGTCGCCGCCGCGGTGGTGGCGGTGGCGCCCACCATGATCGTGACCTCGCGCTCGATCTACACCGACACCGTGATGACTGCCGCGGCCCTCGCCGCACTCGAGCGGCTGCTGGCGTTTCGCGCGAGCGGCCGGAGCGCGGCACTGGTGGCGGCGGCGGTGCTCGCCGGCCTCGCCGCAGGCTCCAAGTACCCGGCCGCGATGCTGGTGATTCCGTTCGCCTGGGTGCTGGTCGAGCGGCGCGGTGTCTCGGGGCTCGGCATCTGGGTGCTGGCCTGCCTCGCCGCGCTCGGCGTGTTCCTCATCAGCTCCCCGTTCGTGATGCTCGACTTCGCGAGCTTTCGAAAGGATCTTGCATTCGAGAGCCTGCACATGGCGCAGGGCCATCTGGGGAGCGTGGGCCGGCGCGGTTTCCTGTTCCAGCTCGGCACGCTGGCGCGCGACATCGGCTGGCCTGCGTTCGCGCCGCTCATCGCCTCGCTGTGGCTCACGCTGAGGTCGCCGCGCCGGTTCGGAGACCGCGCGGCGCTCTGGCTCTTCATGCTTCCGCTCGGGATCGCGATCTCGCTGGCGCGGGTCGAGGCCGAGCGCTATCTCCTGCCTGTGTTACCGATCGCGGCGCTGCTCGCGACCGCGGCCGTGCTCGACCTGCTGGAACGGTTCGCCAGGGCGCGCGGGGACGCGCCCGCGCTCCAGCGCTTCGCCCCCGCGCTGGCGGCGCTGCTGCTGGTGTTGCCGGTGCTGCCCGCCGGGGTGAGCGCGGGGGCGAGCGGGGCGGATGACACGCAGGGTCAGTCGCGGCGCTGGTGCGACGCGCACCTCACGGATCACGCCCTGCTGCTGCGCGAGGGTTACAGCGGGCAGCTTCTCACCCGCCAGCGCGTGGCCACGGTGCGCGCGACCCGCGGCTTCGCGGCCGCGGGAGATGCGATGCGCCGCCGCTTCCTCGCGCGCAGGGCCTACGCCTCGGTGGATGTGCCGCTGGTGGTGGCGGGCCAGTCGAGCGCGCGGCTCAGGCTGCCCGGCGGGCAGGAGCTGTCGCTGCCGGTCTTCCCGCATCCGGTCGACATCAACCAGATGTTTTACGACCTGCGCCTGCTCAACGGTGTGGACTACGTGTTCACGAGCGGCGCGGTGCGCGGCCGGTATGAGGCCGACCCGCAACGATTCGTGGCACAAGGCCGCTTCTACGCGTTCCTCGACCAGTTCGCAGAGCGCGTCGCGTGGTTCCGCTCCGGGCGCGGCGTCACCGGTCCCGAGATCCGGGTCTATCGCCTCTCGGAGCGGGCGCGTGCCGAGCTGGCACGCAGTGCCGGCCGGCTCGATCCGTTGTGGTGGGCGGAGCCCATACCGCGTGATTACCGGATTCGATTCGAAGCGCTGGCGCTGCCCCCGGATCGGCGCGTCGACGGGGCGTTGCGCCGCGCCGACGGCAGTCTCGCGCTCTGGGTGCAACGCCTGGACTTCTTTTTCGGCTCGAATGTCCGGCCCTTCGCCGAGGGGATGGCGTACGAACTCGCGAGGCTCGGACGGATCGAGCGGGCGATGCCGCTCGCGGAGGCGATCCACCTGATGCAGCCGGGCGACGCGCTGGCCTGCCTCGCGTACGTGACCTGCGCCACCGAGCAGGAAGCGTGGCGCGAGGCTGCGACCGCGCTCGAGCGCACGCTCGCGCTTCAGCGCGCCGACGATCCCGCGCTGCCGTACCTGCGCTTCCAGCACGGCCGGACGCTGGCGCATCTCGGTGATCGCGCCGCGGCGCGCCGCGAGCTGGAGTGGGTGGCGAGCCGTGCCCCGGCTGACACAGACGTGGGCCGCGACGCGCGGGTGGAGCTGGAAAGGATTGGCGCCAGGCTGCCATAATGCGGCCGCAATCGCCCGGTGCGGAACACCGCGCCGGGGCGGCGTTACCACTTCAGACTTCGCGAGGAGGCTTCGATGAAGCGCACGGCATCCGCCCGCTGGGAGGGCGGTCTCAAGGACGGCAGGGGCACGGTCTCCGCGTCGAGCGGAGCGTTCTCGAACCTCCGCTACAGCTTCGCCACCCGCTTCGAAGACACGCCCGGCACCAATCCCGAAGAGCTGATCGCGGCCGCCCACGCCGGCTGCTTTTCGATGGCGCTCTCGGGAGAGTGCGGCAAGCGCGGCCTCGCACCCCAGAGCATCGAGACTACGGCGGCGCTCACGCTCGAGAAGCTCGAGGCGGGCTTCACCATCACCGCCATCCATCTCGACGTGACCGCGCGCGTGCCGGGGGCCGACCGCGCGAAGTTCGAAGAGGCGGCCGCGGCGGCCAAGGCGGGCTGCCCGGTGTCGCGCGTGCTCAAGGCCGCGATCACCATGGACGCCCGGCTCGCGGGCTGAGCGAGGAACCGATTCGATGTCGCGCGTGCTGCTGCTGATGACCTCGAACTCGTACCGCGCGGGCGCATTTCTGGACGCCGCGCGCGCGCTCGGCGTCGAGGTGGTGGCCGGCACCGACCGCCCGCAGGCGCTGGAGGGCTTGAACCCGGCGGGCCACCTCACGCTCGACTTCGACGACGTGCGCGATGCGACCCGGGCTATCGTCGAGTTCGCCGCGCGCCATCCGCTCGATGCCGTGCTGGCGACCGACGACGAGGGCGTGGTGCTGGCGGCGATGGCCGCGGAGGCTCTCGGGCTCCGGCACCATGCGCCGGCCGCGGTGCGGACCGCGCGCAGCAAGCTCTCGAGCCGCGAGGCGTTCGTCCGCGCCGGGCTCCCATCGCCGCGCTTCGAGCGCTTCTCGCTCGACGACGATCCGGCGGCTCTGGCGCGCCGCGTCGAGTTCCCGTGCGTGGTGAAGCCGCTCTTCCTCGCGGCGAGCCGCGGGGTGATTCGCGCCGACGATCCCGCACAGCTCGCGGCGGCGGTGCGTCGCGTGGGGGCGCTGCTGGCGCGACCGGAGCTCGCGGCACAGGGCGGCATGCTGGCGCGCGAGGTGCTGGTCGAGGGCTACATCCCGGGCGTCGAGGTCGCGCTCGAAGGGCTGGTCTCGCGCGGCCGGCTCCGCACGCTCGCGTTGTTCGACAAGCCCGATCCGCTCGAAGGGCCGTTCTTCGAAGAGACGATTTACGTGACCGCCTCGCGGCTCGATGCCGCTGTGCAGGCTGCGTTCGAGGTGTGCGCGGCGCGCGCGGTCGAGGCGCTGGGCTTGAACGACGGTCCGGTCCACGCCGAGCTGCGGGTGAACGAGCGCGGCGTCTTCCCGCTCGAGATTGCCCCGCGCAGCATCGGCGGGCTATGCTCGCGCGCACTTCGGTTCGGCGACGGGGTCTCGCTCGAGACGCTGATCCTGAGGCACGCGCTCGGAATGGAGACCGATTCGCTCGAGCGCGAGTCGTGCGGGTCGGGCGTGATGATGATTCCCATCCCGCGCGCGGGGACGCTCGAGGAGGTGCGCGGACTTGAGGCCGCGCGTCGCGTGGCGCTGATCGAGGACGTTCGCATCTCCATCCCGGCCGGGCAGGACCTGGTGCCGCTCCCGGAAGGGAACCGTTACCTGGGCTTCATCTTCGCGCGCGGCGAGACACCGGAAGGTGTGGAAGCCGCGCTGCGCGAATCGCATGGCCGATTGACGTTCGACATCGTTTCCCGCGAGCCCGAGGCGGCCGCCGGCGTTCGAACCGGGAATGGGAGGAGTGCTGAATGACGGAGCAACTGATATCGATCACCGAGGCCGGGCTCGCCAAGATCCGCGAGCTGATGAAGGCCGAGGGCCGCGAAGGCCTCGGTCTCAGGATGGGCGTCACCGGCCGCGGCGCCGGCGGCTTTCAGTACCGGCTCGCGTTCGTGGCCGAGACCGAGGTGGCGCCCGACGAGACGCGTTTCGATATCGGTGACCTGCCGGTCTTCGTGGACGCCTCGAGTGTGCCGCACCTGAAGGGCGCCACCATCGACTACGTCGATTCGGCCTACGGCAGCGGCTTCAAGATCGACAACCCCAACCCGCTGTGGACCGACGCGGTGGCGCAGGCGGTGCAGCAGGTGCTGGACGCCGACATCAACCCGGCGGTCGCCTCGCACGGTGGCCACGTCACGCTGCTCGACGTCAAGGACGACGTGGCCTACATCCAGCTCGGCGGCGGCTGCCAGGGTTGCGGCATGGTGGACGTCACGCTCAAGCAGGGGATCGAAGTCCGCATTCGCGAGGCGGTGCCGTCCATCCGCGAGATCGTGGACAGCACCGATCACGCCGGCGGCAAGAACCCCTACTACCAGCCGTCCAAGGGCGGTCACTCGCCGCTCGAATGATCGCGCCCGGGACGCGCGTCGTCCTGATCTCGACCTACGACCTCGGCCGGCAGCCCTTCGGCCTCGCCTCGCCCGCGGCGTGGCTCGGCCGCGCCGGCGCTCACGTCACCTGCCTCGATCTCGCGGTCGAGCCGCTCGACGAAACTGCGGTGTGCGCGGCCGATGTGGTGGGCTTCTTCGTGCCGATGCACACCGCGACCCGCCTCGCCGGGCCGGTCATGTCGCGGGTCCGGGCGCTGAATCCCCGCGCGCGCATCGCCTGCTTCGGACTCTACGCCGCGATGAACGAGCGCCGGCTGCGCGACCTGGGTGCAGACGCGGTGTTCTCGGGCGAGTTCGAGCGCGCGCTCACGGAGTGGGTGATGTCGCGCGGCGCCGCGATCTCGTCGGACGCCATCTCGCTCGAGCGCCTGCCCTTCGTCGTGCCCGACCGCCGCGGCCTGCCGGCGTTTTCGCGCTACGCCGCGCTCGACGCCGGCGACGGCGGCCTGGTCGCGGTGGGCTACACCGAGGCAAGCCGCGGCTGCAAGCATCTCTGTCGCCACTGCCCGGTGGTGCCGGTCTACGGCGGACGCTTCTTCGTCGTCCCGCGCGAGGTGGTGCTGGAGGACATCCGCCGCCAGGTCGCGGGCGGAGCGAGGCACATTACGTTCGGCGATCCGGACTTCTGGAACGGGATCGGTCACGCGCTGCCGCTGGTTCGCGCGCTGCACGCCGAGTTCCCGGACGTGGGCTACGACGTCACGATCAAGATCGAGCACCTGCTCCGGCACCGCGACCATCTCGAGACGCTGCGCGAGACCAGTTGCCGGTTCGTGACCAGCGCGGTCGAGTCGGTGGAGGACAGGGTGCTGGCGCTGCTCGACAAGGGCCACACCCGCGCCGATTTCATCGAGGTAGCCCGGCTGTGCCGCGACGCGGAGCTCATGCTCCATCCCACGTTCGTCCCGTTCACGCCGTGGATCACGCTCCAAGGCTACCTAGAGCTTCTGTCAACGCTCCTGGCACTCGACCTGATCGATCACGTCGCACCGATCCAGCTCGCGATCCGCCTGCTGGTGCCGGCCGGCTCGCGCCTGCTCGAGCTGCCCGAGGTGCGGGATCTGGTCGGACCGTTCGACCAGGCCGCGCTGTGCCATCGGTGGGCGCACCCCGACCCGCGCGTGGACCAACTGTGCGCCGAGGTGCAGGAGCTGGTGGGGGAGGCCGCGGCCCGCGGCGAGGAACGCGCCGCGATCTTCGAGCGCGTGTACGAGCTGGCCTCGCGCGCAGCGGGCGGCCCGGCGCGCCGGCTCGAGCGCGCGGCGCGTGCGCCGAAGCGCGCGCCGGTTCCGTTCCTCACCGAGCCCTGGTACTGCTGAGCGGAGCCCGCCGGGGAGCAGTTCGCTCCCGTCTGACCTCCGCCCTCCGACACGGCACTCGCCTCGGATTTGGCGCACTTGCGCCACGTCTCGTGCGTGATGGGACAGCAGCGTCGGTGGGTCGCCGGAGAACTTGATCATGCGTCTGCTTGGGCGTAGCCTTCCTGCGCGGTAGTAAGGAGTCATTCCTCCAATTCGATTTCCCCGAGGGTGATGATGCGATCCTGCTTCAGGTGCCTCGCGGCGGTTCTCGCGCTCGTGGTTCTAGGAGTGCAAGGTGCCAGTGCCGTGACGATCAATCCGGGCGACATTGTGGTCGCTGACGCGTCGGCAGGCATTTTTCGCGTGGATCCCGCGACCGGCGCCCAGACGAAACTCACGACGGTTTATTCGAGCCTGATGGGTCCATCGGGCGTTGCCGTCACGTTTGCTCGGGAGATCTTCGTCGTCGACCGCGGGGTTCGCGGCGTGATTCAGTTGGATCCGGCGACGGGCGCGGAGACTACAATCTCTTCAGGAGGTTTTTTCGTCGACCCGCTGGGGATTGCCATCGCCGCCACCGGGCATCTGCTGGTGGCTGATGGGGACGCATTCGGGGGCGCGGGGGGGGTCATCCGGGTGGATCGCGTGACTGGGGCGCAGTCGGTTCTTACCTCGGGAGGCTTCTTGCAGGACCCGCGGGGAATTGCGGTCGAGCAGAGCGGAAGTATTCTGGTCACGGACCAAAGAACCGCGGTGGGCATGAGCGCTCTGATTCGTGTGAATCCATTGACGGGATCCCAGACTGTCGTGTCCCGCGGCGGCAGCTTCGTCGCTCCCCAGGGCGTCACGGTCGCTCAGAACGGCGAGATCTACGTCGCAGATGCTGCCGCCTACCCATCCTTTCCGAATGGTGGGGCCGTGATTCGCGTCAACCCGGTGACGGGGGCCCAGACGCGGGTCAGCTCAGCGGGGTATTTCGCGGGGCCGACAGGCATCACGATCGCGGGCAACGGCGATCTTCTGGTGGCCGACCCAAACGCCTTCGGTTGCCCGCTCTCCAACTGCGACGGCGGCATCATCCGCGTCAGCCCCGTCAGCGGGGCGCAGTCGGTGGTCTCGAAGGAGGGTGAATTCATCGACCCTTGGGGACTTGCGATCGTTCCCACGGGGCCGACGCCCGTGCGGTTTCAAACCTGGGGTCAGCTCAAGGCTCGCTATCGCTGAGCTCAAGAGCCACTCGGCGCCGCCCGGTGGCTCGGAACTGCCGCTTTCGCACTCAAAGGGGTGAATCCCAATGCCGCTGGCCGTATTGCGCCGCTTGGATCTAAACCTCCACAGGCCTCGATCTCTCTCGGACGATTCTCAGGTACCGATTCCCTTCGGGCGTGTGGATTTCTACGGACAGGGCGCCACCGTGAGCAGCGTCTGGCTTACGCTCGCCAGCGGCGGGAGCGGAGACGTGGATGTTTACCACTCGGGGCAGCTCGCCCCCGATGCACTCGTCCAGGCCGGGCTCGGGGGGCCCACGTTGACGGTCACGGCAGTGCCTACCTCGACGCGCGTCACGCTCCGGAACGATGGCACGTCGCCGGTGGTCCTCAGCCAGGGGATGCGGCTCGTCCTCACCTCGAGCCGCCCAACCGTCTACGCCGATCCTTTCGGAACCGTTCCGCTGGGGCCGTCCGCCACGGCCGACGCAGGCGGTCGGGTGACGGCCTACCTCGGGGAGCGACGCTTCGACTACGTTAGCCGAGACCATCCCGCACTTTTCGACGCGGCATCCAGCGCGACTCTTTCGGGAGCCGGCACGCTTACCTGGACCCACACGGCGAGCGGGGCAGAACGGTGCGTGCTGGTCGGCGTCTCGTGGACCGGCAATCTGGGGGAGGAGACGCTCGATTCCGTGAGGTACGGGGGACGGGACATGGAGCCTGTGGCTACGGCGAACTTCACGGCTCTCTTTCGACTCGTGAACCCTCCGGCGGGCCAGCAGGCCATCGTCGTGAGCTTCAACCCGACAGCGTTTGTCTACGCCGTTGGAGGAGCTGTCAGTGCCTTCGCCATCCACCAGGGCACGCCGCTCGGCACCGTGCAGACAGCTCAGGCCACCTCCGCATCGCCGAGCGTTTCGGTGGGCGCCACGATCACCGGTGGGATCGTGGTGGACACGCTCGGAGTCGGGGATCTGCCAGCGCCGGTTAGCGCCACGGTGGGATCAGCGCCGCAAGTCCAGCGCTGGAACGACGCAAACCTGACCGGGCCATTTTTCACGCGCGGCGCCGGCTCCACGAAGCCTGGCACAGGCGCCGCGGTCGTAATGAGCTGGACCCTAAGCCAGTCCAAGTCGTGGGGCCTCATCGGTGTTGAACTCAAGCCGGGCGGCCGTCTCTACCCTGATGCCGAGGGCTCCGCGTTCGCCAGGTCTCCCTTCGGCGTGAACGCCCTCGACTACAGGAGCATCCAGGACGCCATCAACGACCTGCCAAGTAGCGGAGGCATCGTCCACATCCCGGAGGGGGTGTACACGCCAACCAGCCGACCGAGCTTCACGCCAACCCTCCGACTCCCCTTCGATCGCTCGGTGCATCTCCTCGGCGCTGGGCCCGACCGCACCTTCCTCCAGGTGGATCTGAACGCCTTTCTCGATACCGACCTAATACACATGGAGGGGGACCACCAGACAATCGATGGTATTACCATTGTTGGCGGGGGGGCAGTCCTCAATCATACAAGTAAAGGGATCGTGATCTGGCGCGGCGGCAATACTACGTTGCCTGATCAGCAGCGCGCAACATACGTGATCTACCGAACCGCGATCAAGAACTGCCGCATCCGCCTGACGCCAAGCTGGGGGATCTACGTCGACGACCGCGTGCGTGACAACCCTGAAATCACCGACCCAGACCCGATGCAGATCTCCGTCTGGGCCATGTACGACGGGGTCGAGGTGCGAGAGAACGGCGGCGGCGGCTGCGTCTACATCGGGCAGGGCGGGACAACGACCCAGCGTTTCAAGAATTGCAATTTCAAGAACTTCAGAGGATATGGAGTCTGGGGCATCCACGCGCAGGGTATCTCGCTCATCGACTGCATTATCGAGTTGAGCAACAGCGAGATCGTGCTGGGCGGGGCTCAACCCTACGTGTTTCTCGACAGTTGCGACCATGTGCTCATCGAACATTGCTGGTTTGAGAGCCGGTATGCGACGACCGCGCCGTTCAGCACGACGCAGGGAGCGCACGAGTTCATTCAGGCGGTGGGTACCTACCGCGGCCTTACCATCGATACCTGTCACTTCGTCCGTCCTGGAAAGAACCTCAAGGCTGTACGGATCGCGGGCTACGGGCGCAGCGTGACGATCAATAATCCGGAACTCCACCTCACGGAGTACGCCGCAATCCCCGATGTCGGCAACATTCTTATCAACGCTGCAGTGAACCCTGGCCAAGAGAACGAGGTCGTCATCGTCGGCGGGAGCCTCAGGGTCCCCCCAAGGCCTCCTGAGGATCCCGCCGAGCACCTCGTCCCCATCCACGTGACCGACGATTCACGTCGGACCGTGCTCGTCAATTGCATGGGGCGGATGCGAGTCCCGAGGCTCACCGGGGGTCCCGGGGAAGAGATCAGCCAACTGCAGAACCTGCGCAGCGGAGACATGCTCTTCAACACGACCGAGGGGAAGCTGCAGGTCTATGTCGAAGGCGCGGGCTGGAGGAAGGTCATGTTTGAGCCGCCGCTTTAGATCGCGACTCGCGGCCGCCGGGCGACTGAGAGAGCAGAGCCACGGGATCATGGGGAGCCGGGAACGGCTGAACTCTGCGCCTCACCTGCCCCATCAACGGGGGAGTCTTTCGCCGCGCCGCGCCGGCATCGCGCCGGGCGCGGCACCCGGTGCGGGTGACTTGGCGCTCGGCAATCAACCACACAGCGGGCCATCGCCCCGCGTCCCGGCCATCCCTGTTCCCGGCCGCCCCTCAGCTCCCGAACCGCTTCTCGAGCCAGGCCTCGACTTCTTCGGGGTGATAGCCGAACGGGCCGGTCTTGCCCTTGTAGGCGATGAGGCCGGCCTCGTCCACGATGTAGAAGCGTTCGGGCCAGCCGGCGTAGAGCTGGTCCGCGGGATTCTCGATCGGGTCCACCGCAAGCGGCATGGCGTAGTGGAAGCGCGCGACGAAGTCCTTCGCGATCGCGACCCGTTGCGCCAGCGTGCGCGGTTGCAGGTAGCACACGCCATCGGTCTTGTTCGAAGGCATCTGCCACTCGTCGGTGGGATGGGCCTCGCGGATGTAGACGGTGAGGAAGTCGGCCCGCTCGCGGTAGCGCTCGAACATGGAATCCACGCGCGCCACCTGGCGGCGGAAGGGCGGTCAGGTGAAGCTGCCGAACACGATCACCAGCGGTCGGCCGCGGGCCGCGCCGAGCAGCCGGACCCGCGAGCCGCCGTCGAGCGCCACCAGCTCCAGATCCGGCGCTCGCGTCCCGACCCGGAGGTCGCCCTCCTTGCGGCGGTCGTAGCGCAGCATGCCGATCAGGTTGCGAGGTCCGATCGCGAGCAGCGCGAACGCCGTGGCGGCGAACACAAGCCCGAGCACGACGAACAGCGCGATCCTGAGCAACGGTGGCTCCGAGTCGAAAGTAGCGGGTGACGATCCCGCCAGCGAACCCGGCGAGCCTACTCTATCCGGCTCCCCGGTAGCTGGGGATCCGGCGGCAGCCGCGAAACACGGGTCGCTTGCCATCCGAGCGCCTCCGGGTGCGGTGTTTCGCCGCAGCAGGTGCGGCAGAATACCGCACGCAGTCGCGACCCTCTTTGGCGCAGGAGGTTGCTGCCGTCCGCATGAATCCGGGCTTGGCCCTCTGCTGCGGAATGCCGCAGCGACCGCGACCCCGTGCGAGCGAATGACGACCTGCGAGGCGGCCAATCGTCATGTCGCGCGCAGAGCTGGGTCCGGCGGGGTTGGACCCGCAGCGAAGGCACGGCCCGTGCGTAGCGCGGTGATGCCTGATACCCGGCGCGATCAGCCGGGCTCCAGGTTCCCCCCGAATGAAGTGGTGAGCGAGCGACACGCTGACGCTCGCGAGCGCGGCCCTCCGGAGACCTCGACGCCGGCTGGACCCGCATGTGTCAACGAGTCGAGCAACCGGAATGGGGGTCGCAGATGGGAGTACGCATTCGAAGTGTGGTTCCGGCAGCAGCGGTCGCGGCCGCTTTCTCAACGGCCCTGTTTCTCACGACCGCGGCGTTCGCCCAGGATCAAGAGGATTGCCGCTGTCTGGGCCCATGCGCTGGGGGCGTGAAGACCGAGATCACCAACCTCAAGACGCCCGATATCATCGTGACCATGCCCGCCACCAAGAACCCAAACGACGATGGCCTGGGCGAGGATTATGCGAGGAAGGTCCTCGGCGCACTCTTCCCGGGCACCCCGATCGTGTCGGGTAATCTTCAGGACGCGATCGCGGCGATCCTGGCCCGGCGGGCCGCTCTGGGGCGCAAGGTGCACGTGCTGATCGACGGCCATGGCGCACCCGGCAGGCAGCAGGTCGGGGTCGAAATTATCGGTCAGCCCGACGCTGGGGAGGAGGCCAACGAGGCCAACTTCATCGCCCAGCTCCAGGGGGAGCTGGAGAATCTGGAGTTGCTGGGCTGCTCGGTCGCGGACGGCAAGGCCGGTCAGGATTTCATGGAGAAGTTGAGCGTTGGTCTCGGAGGTATCCCGGTCAAGGCCTTCACGGGCACCGTGGTACTGAAGCAGGACGTGTCGGGCCGGAGCTTCCTCAATACCTTCGGCGAGAAGCGCGTACTGCCCGGCACGCCCGGAATGTCGCAGTGGACAACTCTTCTGCTGGCCGGGCTCATGTTGGCCAGCGGCCTGTGGTACGTGTCCCGTCGGCGTGAGGTCGCATGAGTTCGTGACGGGGCCTTTCCTCTGAACCGGCTTCCGAGTCACCCGGGGAGCCTCCCGAATTGCGTGAGGCTCCCCGGCGAGTTCACCCCTGCGGCCCCGTTCGGGGGCCAGTCTCCGGCGCCCGTCGCATAGGGAGGCGGTTCCACTGGCCACTCCTTGCTCGCCGAGCGGACCTGCTGCAACCTGTTCCCACGTCCGGCCGTAGAACCGGGCATTCCGCTCGGCCCGGTCTGTCTGGATCGGGTTCCGCTCTCGAGGGCCGCCCACCCCGTCCGCTCCCGCGGTCAGGCAGCCCCCGGAGGTGGCAGGGCAGGGGAGGTCGTCATGGAAGCCCACCGGGACCATCGCCGACGGCGAGCCGTGATCATCTGGTCCTCGCTCGGCGTCGTGTTGGTGGCCGCCGCAGTCGTGCTGAGCCTCGCGTTCAAGAACGCGGGGAGTAACGCGTCCGCGAAGAAGAAGGCGGACAAGGAGACCACTCCCGCCTCGCCGGTCGAGTTGTCCGATGTGAAAGTGGGGGCGATCTCGACCTACCTGCAGACCAGCGCTACGCTCGAGGCCCGCAACGCCGCCACCCTGATGGCGCGCCGCGAAGGCCCGGTGGTCGCGATCCTGTCCGAAGAAGGCCAGTGGGTGAACTCGGGCGACGTGCTGGCCCGGCTCGAGGACCGCGAAGCGAAGCTGGCGGTGGAGCGTGCCGAGCTGGCGTACCAGGTGGCGAAGCGCGAGGCCGAGCGCGGCGACCAGCTCCACGCCCAGGGTTACCTGAGCCCGCGCGAGCAGGAAGACCTGGACCTCAAGCGCCGCACCGCGCAGGTCGAGCTGGAGCAGGCCCGCCACGATCTCTCGCTCACCCGCATCACCGCGCCGTTCGCGGGCCGCGTGAGCGAACGGCGGGTCAACCTGGGCGAGACCGTCACGCCCGGCCGCCCCTGCTTCGAGCTGGTGGACTTCGACCCGCTGCTGATCCGGCTCTACTTCCCGGAGCGCGAAGTGCCGGCGGTGCGCGTGGGGCAATCGGCGCTCATCACCATGGATTCCCAGCCGGGCCGCACGTTCGAGGCGCGCGTGGTGCGGATCAACCCGGTCGTCGAGCAGAGCAACGGAACGTTCAAGGTCACGCTCGAGCTGCCCAACCCGGAGGGCAAGCTCCGCCCCGGCGCCTTCGCGCGCGTTAGCCTCAAGACCGGCAGCTTCGCCGACGCGCTGCTGCTGCCGCGGCGCGGCGTGATGAGCGAGGACGGCGAGGACTTCGTGTTCCTGGCGCGCGGCGACAGCGCGGTGCGCATGCCGGTAAAGATGGGCGCGGTCGAGCATGACACCGCCCAGATCCTCTCGGGGCTCAAGCCCGGCGAGCGCGTGGTGACGGTGGGACAGGGCGGCCTGAAGCAGGGCTCGAAGATCCGGGTGGTGCGCTCGTAGGCGCGGGCCCCGGACGCCGCCCGAGGCCTCATGGATATGACCAAACCATCGTCAGTCGATTGGAGCCTCCTGGCCGCCGGTGTCCTCACGAGCGCCATGGCGCTCTATCACTTCTGGCTTCCCTTCGGCTTCGGCTGGCCCGAAGCCCTCTCGCGCGCGCCGATGCTCCGGTGGGGGCTGCTCTCCATCAACTCGTTCTTCAGCTACCTGCTGCTGGCCGGGGGCGCGATGACGATCACCCTCGCCGCGAAGCCCGCACCCCGAGATCGAACCAGCGGGTGGCTGCTGATGTCGATGATCGGGTTCTGGCTGTTCAACCTCTGCTACCAGTTGCTCATCCCCATGCCGCTGCCACAGCGCTTCGCGGGGGTGCGGTGGGGTCTCCTGAGTTTCGCTCTCATCGTCCTCTTCCTCTACTCGATGGTTCTATGGCGCCGGCGCCCGCAGCCCGCTGAGCAGCCGGCACCCGCGGTCATCACTCCGGCTGTGACCGGCCACGCCGCGCACCCGCGGAGCGACGCATGCGCTTCGTAGACGCGTCACTCAGGCGGCCGGTCACGGTGTTCATGGTGACGGCGTGGCTGGTGGTGTTCGGGCTGGTGGCGGCCTCGCGGCTCTCGGTGGACCTGCTGCCCGACATCTCGTATCCCTCGCTCACCGTCCGCACCGACCTGCCGGACGCGGCCCCGGGCGACGTCGAGCAGTTCGTGACCCGGCCGGTCGAAGAGGGCGTGGGCGTGGTGCCGGGCCTCGCCCGGCTCCATTCGGTGTCGCGCCCGGGGCAGTCCGAGGTCACGCTCGAATTCGCCTCCGGCACGCGCATGGACCTCGCGGCGCTCGGGGTGCGCGAGAAGCTCGACCTGGTGACGCTGCCGCGCGAGGCCAGGCGGCCCGCGATCCTGCGCTTCGATCCCTCGCTCGATCCCATCATGCGGGTGCGGCTCGCGGGTGGCGCCAACCTCCAGCGGCTGCGCCGGGTCGCCGAGCGCAACCTCAAGAGCGACCTCGAGGGCGCACCGGGGGTGGCGGCGGTGCGGGTCGCGGGCGGAGAGGAGGAGGAGATCCACGTCGAGGTGGACGCCCAGCGCCTGGCCGCGGCCGGGCTCTCGCTCGCCGACGTCACGCGCCGGCTCGGGCAGGAGAACGTCAACGTCGCGGGCGGATCGCTCACCCAGGGCCGCGCCGAGTACCTGGTGCGGATCGCGAATCAGTTCCTGACCCCGGAGGAAATGGGCCGGATCGTGCTCGCCTCGCGCCCGGACGGCGTGGTGCGGTTGGCGGACGTCGCGACCGTGGCGCGCGGGGCGCGCGAGCGTGAGCTGGTGGCGCGGGTCGGCCGCGACGAGGCGGTCGAGATCGCCATATATAAGGAGGGCGACGCCAACACCGTGGCGGTGGCGCGCACGGTCAAGGCCCGGCTCAAGCGCTTCCCGCTGCCGTCCGGGATGAAGCTCATGACGGTGGCCGACCAGTCGCGCTTCATCGAGCAGTCGGTGCGCGACGTGGTGAACGCGGCCTGGATCGGCGGGCTGCTCGCGGTGATCGTGATCTTCGCGTTCCTGCGCGATCTGCGCTCGACCCTCATCATCAGTCTCTCGATCCCGCTCTCGATCTTCGCGACCTTCGTCGCCATGTACCGCATGGGGCTCTCGCTCAACCTCATGTCGCTGGGCGGCCTGGCGCTCGGGGTGGGGATGCTGGTGGACGATTCGATCGTGGTGCTCGAGAGCATCTTCCGCACCCGCCAGGAGGGCCGCAGTCTGCGCGACGCCGCGAGCCGCGGCACCGGCATGGTGGCGATGGCGATCACGGCGTCCACGCTCACCACGGTGGTGGTGTTCCTGCCGCTGGTGTTCGTGGAGGGCGTGGCCGGGCAGCTCATCCGCGACCAGGCCCTGACCGTTTCGTTCTCGCTGCTGGCCTCGCTGGTGGTGGCGTTGATCGTGGTGCCGACCATCGCGGCGCTGGGAGCGCGGAGCGGGTTCGCGGGCGATGTCGAGTTCGCCGCCGCGCCGGGCGAGCCCACCGCCGACCCGGAGGCCACGGCCGCGGCGCCGCACGCCGGCGCGGCG
>CAZYQK010000077.1:0-14628 GCA_964650245.1 uncultured bacterium
GAGTGCGTAGAGGCCGGCCTCGGACAGCGTGCTCAGGACCCGCGCGAGCAGGGCGAGCGAGGCCATGGCGGCCGGGTCCAGCGACGGGGCGGCGGCCGAGGCGGCTTCGAGCTGCTCGCGGCTCTCCCGCCACCACCACCATCCGATCCCGGCATACCAGAACGGAAGGAAGGCCGGCAGGAACGGCCAGGGGAGGCCGGCGCTCCGGGTCGGCTCGGTTGGTGATTCAGGCGGCATCGGCGGCGGCCCTCCCGGTCGGGATGCGTGGGTGGGGGACGCGAGTACCCCCATGCACCCGTCATGCCCGCCGAGGCGCGGCGGGCCGCGCACGGGTAGGCGGGCCCGCCGGCGCGGAACGGTCGGGGTGGGATGCGCGCGCTAGCGGAGAAGGGCCGGCTTCTCACGACGGGCGAGTCGGCAACGACGTTCACGCCGATCGTTCCGCCGGCGACGGCCGCTGCTCCGGCGACGATCGTTCCGCCGGCGACGGCCGCGTGAGCACGCGGCGTGGGGCGGCTCAGTTCGTGGAGGGCTCGGGCCCCGCCCCCGCCACCGCCAGACGTTCGGCCGCGTCGGCCGCCCCGAGCGCTTCGGCCAGCTCGTCGATGTCGCCTTCCAGGATGGCGGGCAGGCGGTGGCTGGTGAAGTTGATGCGGTGGTCGGTGACCCGGGCCTGCGGGAAGTTGTAGGTGCGGATCTTGGCGCTGCGGTCGCCGGTCGAGACCTGCGACTTGCGCTGCGCGGCGTACTTCGCCTGCGACTCCTGGAGCCTGGCGTCGTAGAGTCGCGCGCGCAGCACCTTCATCGCCTTCGCGCGGTTCTTGATCTGCGAGCGCTCGTCCTGGCAGGTCACCACCAGGCCGGTCGGCAGGTGCGTGATACGGACCGCCGAATCGGTGGTGTTGACCCCCTGCCCGCCCGGGCCGCCGGCGCGATAGACGTCGACGCGCAGGTCCTGCTCGCGCACCTCGATGTCCACGGCCTCGACCTCGGGCAGCACCGCCACCGTGGCGGCCGAAGTGTGGATTCGCCCCGAGGCCTCAGTATCGGGCACGCGCTGCACGCGGTGCACGCCACTCTCGAACTTCATCTCACGGTACACGCCCTCGCCCTCGAGCGAGAAGATGATCTCCTTGAAGCCGCCGACGCCGGTCGGGCTCGAGCTCAAGACCTCCTGCCGCCAGCCGCGGCGCTCGGCGTGCCGGGTGTACATGCGGAACAAGTTGGCCGCGAACAGCGAGGCCTCGTCGCCGCCGGTGCCGCCACGGATCTCGACGATGACGTTCTTGTCGTCGTCCGGATCGCGCGGAAGCAGCAGGGTCTTGAGCTCGGCCTCGAGTTTCTCGAGCCGCGCGCGGAGGTCGGGCAGCTCGGCGTTGGCCAGCGCCGCCAGCTCCGGATCGCCCGAGGCCGCCGCCCGCTCGTCGTCGGCGATGGTGTGCGCCAGCTTGCGGTGCGCTTCGAGCGCCCGGATGGTGGGCGCCAGCGCGGCGCGCTCCTTGGAAAGGTCGCGCAGCTTCTTCGGATCGCTCGCGACCTCGGGGCGTCCGAGCAGGTCGGTCAGCTCGGCGAACCGGTCTTCGACTTTCTTGAGGGCGTCCCACATGGCGCTTACCGGGGCCGGTCGGCGGCCGTCACTGGACGAACTGCACTTCGGCGCGGGCCCGCTCGCCCGCGCGCTCGAGCGCCACCACCAGCTCGTCGCCGCGCACCTTCTCGAGCGCGGCGATCGCGACCGCGCACATCGTGAGATCGGGCTCGCGCGTGGTGAGGCGCTGGAACTGCATGCCCGGCCACACCAGGGCGCGCACCCACGGACGGTCGAAGTGCTTCCCCGAGAGCCGGATGAACTCGAACGCCACGCCCGCGATGAGCGGCATCGACGCGACCCGCAGCAGGTGATCGCCGACGTGCCGTGGCTTCCCGATGAACGTGAACACCACGATGCTCACCACCACCAGCAGGAACAGGAACGAAGTGCCGCAGCGCGGATGGAAGCGCGAAAAACCCTGCACGCTCTCGGGGTTCAGCGGCGCGCCGTTCTCGATCGCGTGGATCGCCTTGTGCTCTGCTCCGTGGTAGCCGAGCACGCGCGCCATCTCCTTCCACTGGCTGATGAGCAGCAGGTAAAGCATGAACGCGATCAGCCGGATGCCCCCGTCCACCAGCCCGAAGGCGACGCGACTGGAGGCGCCGATCGCGACCGTGAGCCGTGCCGGCAGCACCACGAACAGCAGCACCCCGAGCCCGAGCGAGAGCGCGACCACCAGCACCTGCGCCGCGCCCTGCCAGGCGGGGGCTTTCTTCGTCGCGATCTTGTCGTCCTTCACCGCCTCGTCGGCGCTGAAGTTGAGGGCGCTTATCCCGAGGTAGAGCGTCTCGAACAGCGACACCGCGCCGCGCACCACCGGCAGCCCGAGCCCCTTCACCCGCCGCGTGACGGACTCGAACGGCCGCTCCATGAAGCCGAGCGAGCCGTCGGGACGCCGCACCGCCACCGCGACCCGCGTGGGCGAGCGCATCATGACGCCTTCGATGACGGCCTGGCCGCCGATGGGAAGAAAAGGCACGGGCTTCTCCAAATGCAGCACGGCTCCCGGCCGGGCTCGGCACCCGGACGGAAGCCGTGGAAGGGACGTTACTGCTGTGCGGGCTCGGGCTGGGCCGCGGAGCCGGCGTCGGAAGCGCTGGCGGATTCGGCGCTGGCCGGGGCGCCGGCGGCCGGCGCATTCTTCTCGTAGCGCCTGCGGAAGCGCTCGATGCGTCCGGCCTTGTCGATCAGCTTCTGCTTGCCGGTGAAGAACGGATGGCAGCTCGAGCAGATGTCGAGGTGGATCTTGCCGTCGCTGCTGTGCGGCTGAATCGTGGTGCGCGTCTGCCACTCGCTGGTGCAGCCGTAGCAGTGGAAGGTGCGCAGCTCGTAGATCGGATGGATGCCGGCTCTCATGTGTTCTGGTCTCCGAACGGGCGGCGCGGCCCTGATCCGGCGCGTCGCTTTCGCGGGCGGCGTTCCCCGGCCCGATGCCGGGCGCTCCGCCCCAGTGCAATTGCGGCCGGGGAGTATGCCCCAGCCGGCGGCGGGGAATCAAACGGCGATTCGAGGGCGGTGGGCGCGGGCGGCAGAGCGTCGCCCCTACTGATTCATGCCCTCCAGGAACTTCTTGTTGGTCTTGGTGTCGGAGAGCTTGGTGATCAGGAACTCCATCGCCTCGACCGGGTTCAGCTCGTTCAGGAACTTTCTCAGGATCCAGACCCGCTGCAGCATCTCGGGCGTCATCAGCAGCTCTTCCTTGCGCGTCCCGGAGCGGTTGATGTCGATCGCCGGGAAGATGCGCTTGTCGGAGAGCTTGCGGTCGAGCACCAGCTCGGAGTTTCCGGTGCCCTTGAACTCTTCGAAGATGACCTCGTCCATGCGCGAGCCGGTCTCGATGAGCGCGGTGGCGATGATGGTGAGCGAGCCCCCGCCCTCGATGTTGCGCGCCGAGCCGAAGAAGCGCTTGGGGCGCTGGAGCGCATTGGCATCCACGCCGCCCGACAGGATCTTGCCGCTGTGCGGGACCACGGTGTTGTGGGCGCGCGCCAGCCGGGTGATGGAGTCGAGCAGGATGACGACGTCGCGCTTGTGCTCGACCAGGCGCTTGGCCTTCTCGATCACCATGTCGGCGACCTGCACGTGGCGCTCGGCGGGCTCGTCGAAGGTGGACGACACCACCTCGCCCTTCACGGTGCGCTGCATGTCGGTCACTTCCTCGGGGCGCTCGTCGATCAGCAGCACGATGAGCATGACCTCGGGATGGTTCTCGGAGACGGCGTTCGCGATCTTCTGGAGCAGAATCGTCTTCCCCGCCTTGGGCGGCGAGGTGATGAGCGCACGCTGGCCCTTTCCGAACGGGCACAGCATGTCGATGATGCGGGTCTCGATGCAGCGGTCCTTGGTTTCCAGGTTCAGCTTCTCGAAGAGGATCTTGTCCTTGGCCGCCTCGGGGCTCTCGAAGTTGACCGCCTCGACGCGCAGCAGCGCGAAGTAGCGCTCGCCTTCCTTGGGCGGGCGCACCTGCCCCGACACGGTGTCGCCGGTGTGGAGGTCGAAGCGCTTGATCTGCGAGGGCGAGACGTAGATGTCGTCCGGGCCCGGCAGGTAGTTGTAGGTCGGCGAGCGCAGGAAGCCGTAGCCCTCGGGCAGGATCTCGAGCACGCCCTCCGCGAAGATCAGGCCGTTCTTCTCGGTCTGGGCCTCCAGGATCTTGAAGATCAGCTCCTGCTTGCGCAGGCCGCTCAAGCCCTGGACGTTGAGCTCCTGACACAGGTGGAGGAGCTCCGACATGGTCTTGCCCTTGAGCTGGGTCAGCTCCAGGGTCTGAGCCGTGGTCGGGGTTGGGCTCGCGGTGGAGGTGGTTTCCGTGGTTTCCATCGTGGTTTCGCCTTCGAGAGGTTGCGGCGTTGCCGCCTCGCCGCGCGCCGATGACGCGGGGCATGGCGGTCGGGCCGTGGATGCGGGCCAATCCGTCGCCCGCAGGCCTTTGGGGTCAGTGGTTCGGGTTATATATGGGTTCGGGCTCCGGGGTGGCCGCGAACGGGATCCTCGTAACGGGTGAACCGGGTGAACTGAAGCCGCAGAGCGGCGGGAGTTGCCTGGGTTGGCTCCTGGGAAGGCCAGCGCGCCCGGGGTCCTCAAGGGGCCTGTCGCTGGGTTGAGCCGGCCGGGCGCCTGGAAGCGCCACATCAGAGTCGGCCGACGGGAGAAAGACTAGGCGCGGCGCCCCGCGAGTGTCAAGGGCTGCCAGTTGCGCGGTCCCTTCCGGTATCGTCAGCCTCCGCGGTTTTCTTGAGGGGTCCGCTACTGGGAGTCGTGCAGTGATTGCCGCCCGCCATGCACTTCGCAGATTCGACGCGCCCCGCAGAATGCACCGGTGCTTCGCGGGCGCGGCTAACACCGCGCCAGAATGGCGCGCGCTCCGGGTGGGATCCCACACTCACCGCTGGCACATGGCTTGCGGATTCCCTCGGGCAGCGGGGGCGCGAGCGTCGCGTCCTTCCATCCGAGCCTGCCATCTCCAGCGCGGCCTCCGACCCCGTCCATAGATGGATCGGAGCGCCCGGCCCCGTGAGGCCGGGCGCTCCGCCATTTCGAGGGGCGACACATCCACCCCGTGCGCCAGACGCCTTTGCCCGATTCGGCCCGGCTGTGGCCGATTCCGGCGAGGGCTTCTGGTTTTCGGGGAGCCGAGGCGAACGAGGCGCGCATCCCTGCGGGGGCTGCCGGGGGACCTTCTTTCTTGCCGCCCGGGAACTCGGGTCCCCCTGTTTTGTGTTCTTGAACTCAGTTCACTCCCACGACTCCTCTCCAGTCCTCCGACCGCCACTCTCCAAGTTTTCGTTGATCCAGATGCAAGGCCGATGCGATCATCGCGGCCACGGGAGGAGTTCTCCCCCCGGCTGCAAGCGCGAGGCCGCCCCAATGCGTTCTCCTCATGGGCCCCACAGCCCTCTAGTGGCTGGCGATGTCCCCGCTTCCGGATTCGTTCACGCCCTGCGGCTTCTGAACTCCCGCGGATCGTTCCACTCCTGCCCTCGGAGGCCCGCCATGGTCAAGAAGGTGTTGTGCGTCCTCCTCATCGCCCTGATGCAGGTGCCCTACTTCGCGCTCGCGGGGCCATCTGCGGCGGGCGCGCAAGCGGTCCCGAGGAACGGCCCGGCCGACCCAGGCCGTGCGGTCCGTGCCCCGATCTCCGAATCCGTGATCGGTGGGTTGAGAAGTCTGGGCTTCGATGTGGATGTCGCCAGCGGGCTCTCCCAGACCGAGGGTGGAGCCACGGTGTGGGTCTTTGGCGTCCGTGCGGCCGGCCGACGCGGGCCATCCCCGCAGCCCGGCGCTTCCCGAGTGCCGATCGGCGTGATGATGCTCGAGCGGGACGGTACGGTGGAGAGCGTGCACACCATGTGGTCGGCCCCCGGAAGGACCGGCCCCACGATCGAATGGGAAGCGACGGTCCCGGCGCGGCCGAGCTGCTCGATCCGATTTCATGTCGAGCCGGCCGCCGGTGGCGACCCTTCCACCGTGAGCATGGCGGTGGTGGATCGCGCGACCGGCATCGTGACGGACCTCGCGACCTTCCCGGCAGGACCCGGTCACCGGAACGAGGACATCCGGTTCTCCGCGAGCGCCACTCAGGACTTCAAGGACTGTTTCTGGCAATGCCTGAAGCGATCGAACATTCTCCTGAGCGCTGGTCAGTTCGCATTCCTCGCCGGGTGCATCGGTGCCGCAGGGGTCGCCTCGCTGGTGAGCGGCGGCGCGGCGGTTCCCGCGGTCATCCCCGTCATCTGGGGCTGTGTCGCATACATCGGCGGCTTTATCCTCGTTGCACGCATCGGAACGATCGCCGGGTGCGCGTTCGCGTGCCTGTCGTGCTGATCGGGAGAAAGCCATGACGACCATCAACGGAATGCATGCTCCGCGGAGGCTCGCTCGCTGCTCTCTGCTTATGCTGGCCGGGGCGCTGGCGCTTGCCTGGACAGACGCCCGCGCCATCCAGCTCACCTCCGGGCCATACTCGGTCGCGGATTTCGAGTGGTCGCCGGACGACGCCACCATCGCATTCATCGAGATGGCGGACAGCACGGGGTCCCGGGTGGCGCGGGTTCCCGCCGCGGGCGGGGCGGTCACCGTGCTGACCTCCGCCGCACCCTTCTACACGACGCCCCACTGGACCGCCGACGGCCTTCGCCTGCTCACCAGCTATCTCTCGGGCGGCAGCTTCCAGGTGTGCGCCCTGAACGCCGCGAGCGGCCTCTGTGACTACACGAGCGGCCCCGGGCGCTACGCACCTCGCTTCGGACCGCTTCGGTCGCCGTTCCAGATCGTCGCCTGCGCCGTCGCAACCGACAGCACCCGGAGGCTCGTGCTCCTCGATCTGGTGGGTGGCACCGAGATCATGCTCACGCCGGCCGCCGATGAGGGACAATACGTTCCGCTCTGGGTCAGCGGCGGCCGAGGAGTGCTGGTCGAGTCCTTCGACGGGGGCGGGCTACTTCAGATCTTCGAGGTGCCCTCGGGAGGTGGACCCCCGAGCCAGGTGACGTCGCTCAGCAGCGATGTAGGCGGGCCCGACGAGGCGGTGGACGGGACGCTGGTGTTCGTGTCCAACTCCGGCGATGCGAACCTCCAGCTCTGGACACAAGCTGGGGTGGGCTCGCCCGTCAAGATCACGAGCGTGCCCGTCGATCATTTCACGCCGGTGTGGTCCGCCGACGGCACGAGAGTGGTGTTCGGCCGTCCGGACGCCCAGACGTGCGCTGCGCCGGTGAACATCTATACCGTTCTGCGGAGTGGCGGTCCGGAGCTGCAGCTGACCAATGGGCCGGGGCTTCGGCGGCTCGGAAAGCTTTCCCATGACGGCGGTCGGCTCGCGTATCTCCAGTCCGACCCCATCACCGATTCGACCAGTGCGTGGAATCTGTACGTGGTTTCTCTGGGGATCACGCCCACCGCGGCAAGCGTTGTCCGCGCCAACACCGAGCCGGGTCGAGTCGAGATCGAATGGCGTGTCAGTGCGAGCGCGGCGACCCTACTGGTCTATCGATCCAGCACAGCTTCAATATGGCAAATAGTCGGGGCCGTCACGCCCGATGCGCAGGGGAACGTCGCGTTCGAGGACCGGGCCGTCGCTGCCGGGAGCCGTTACGGCTATCGCCTCGGATGGACCGCTCCCGATGGCAGCGAACTCATCGCCGGCGAGGTGTGGGTGGACGTTCCGCGGGCGCCGCGGCTTGCACTGGGCGGATTCAGGCCCAACCCGTCGGGTGGCGATCCCCAAGTCGTGTTCACACTGAGTGACAGATCAAGCGCGACGCTGGAGCTGTTCGACGTGCGCGGTCGTCGGGTGCTCGTGCGCGAGTTGGGCTCGCTCGGCCCCGGCGAGCACGTCGTGTCGCTCTCAACGTACGGTGGCCTCGATCCAGGGCTCTGGTTCGTCCGTCTGACTCAGAAGGGAGTGTCTGTGACAGCACGGGCGGCTGTGGTCCGATGACAGAGGACCGCGCTCACCCATAGATGAACCGGAGCGCCCGGCCCGGTGAGGCCGGGCGCTCCGCCATTTCGCGGGACGGCGACGCCCCGCTCATGCGCTCGCGGCGCCCGCCCTCAGCTCGGACCCCGCCGCAGCGGCACCGTCACCGTGACGCCGGCAGGCTCGATCGTGCACCAGTCGGGCAGCGCGTCGGGACCCACCTGCACCCGCACCGTGTCGCGGCGTCCGTCGATGCGCACCGTGGCGAGCACCACGCTGTCGAGCTGGCTGATCACCTTCGCGGGACCGGTGAGCGTCACCATCGGAGGCTCGATCGCGACCGCTCCCCGGCGCACGATCCCCGCGGCCGGCGTTCCCAGCACGCGCGCCGCGACCGCGATGCGCCGCGAGCGCTTGCGGTCGAGCTCGAGTTCGAGCATGCGCGGGCCCACCATGCGCTCGACCTCGAGGCCTTCGGTGAGCGGCAGGTCCGCGGCGCTGAAGGCCCGCTCGAAACGGCCGGGTCCGACGCCCGCGAGCGAGACCTTGACGTGCGGCTCCGTGGCCCGCAGCAGGATGATCCGCTTGCCGGTACCGCGGATCTCGGCCTGCACGGCGGCCGGCACCGGGCCCGAGAGCGAGATCGAGTCCGGCAGGTCCGAGAGCTGGAGCGGGAAGCTCACCATCATGGTCGCGGACCGGTCGGTGTAGACGTTGAGGTAGACCAGCACCGCAATCAGCAGTGCCACCAGCTTGAGCCCCAGGTTGTCGAACAGCAGACCGCGGATCACGTTCATGGATGGCGCTCCCGCGCGGCGTCGGATCCGGCGGCGCGCTCGCCGGCCTCGGCGTCGTCCTCGCCGCCCTCCTCCCCCTCGCCCGGCTTGCGCAGACCGTGGCGCTCCATGCGCGAGTAGAGCGTGCGGCGCGTGAGACCGAGCAGCCGCGCGGCCTGGCTCTTGTTGCCGCGGGCCATGTCGAGCGCCTGGAGGATCAACTCGCGCTCGAGCACCTCGAGCGACAGGCCCTCGTGCGGAATCCTCGGCACCCACGAGAGCCCTCCTCCAGAGGACTCGGCGCCCATCAGGTCGGGGCGCGCGAACGAGAGATGCTCGATCTCGATGAGATCGGCCCCCGCCAGGATCAGCGCGCGCTCCAGCGTGTTCTCGAGCTCGCGCACGTTGCCGGGCCAGGAGTAACGCTCGAGCGCCTTCATCACGGCGGGCGTGAGCTTGTCGGGCGAGGCGCCGTGGCGGCGCAGGACGTGCTCGACCAACGGGGCGATGTCGCCCGGCCGCTCGCGCAGTGGCGGCAGCCGCACCGGGAACACGTTGAGGCGGAAGAATAGGTCTTCGCGGAACTGGCGCTCCTTCACCATCGCCTCGAGGTCGCGGTTGGTGGCGGCGATGATGCGCACGTCCACGGTGAGCGGCTGGTTGCCTCCGACGTGGGTGAAGGTCTTCTCCTCGATCACCTGCAGCAGCTTGACTTGCAGACTCATCGGCAGCTCCCCGATCTCGTCGAGGAAGATAGTGCCGCGCGAGGCGTCCTCGAAGCGTCCGGGCTTCTGGCGCACGGCCCCGGTGAACGCGCCCTTCTCATGGCCGAACAGTTCGCTCTCGAGCAGGTTCTCGGGCAGCGCCCCACAGTTGACCTTGACCCAGGGTCCGGACGCGCGCCGGCTCGAGAAGTGGATGGCGCGCGCGAACAGATCCTTGCCCGAGCCGCTCTCGCCGCGCAGCAGCACGGTGGAGTCTGTGGCCGCCACCTTCTTCGCCAGCTCCACCGCCTGCCGGGTCGCGGACGACTCGCCGACGATGGTCGCGAGCCCGCGCGCGAGCATGGCGTCCACCGTCTCACTCAGGCGGCGGTTGTCGGCCCGCAGTTCACGCTCGCGCGCCGCACGCTCGAGGATGGCCTTCAGCTCCTCGCGGAACTCCCCTTCCTTGTCGACGTAGTCGTAGGCCCCGCTCTTGAGCGCCCGCCGCGCGGTCTCGATCGTGGCGTAGGCGGTCATCAGCACCACGGTGGTGGCGGGCCAGCGCTGCCGCACCTGCTCGAGCAGCGCCAGCCCGTCGGGCGGCTTCATGCGCAGGTCGGTGATCACGGCGTCGAAGGGCGATGCCTCCATGCGACGGAGCGCGACGTCGCCGCCGTTCACGAACTCGGTGTCGTGGCCCGCGTCGCGCAGCTCGAGTGCTATGAGCTCGGCGTTCTTGATCTCGTCATCCACCACCAGCACGCGCACGCGTCATCCTTTCCGGCGCGGCAGCCTCACGGTCACGATGGTCCCGCGCTCCGGGCCGCTCGCGATCTCGAGGCCGCCGCCGGCGGACTCTACCAGCCTCCGGCTCAAAAAGAGACCCAGCCCCGAGCCCTGCGCCTTGGTGGTGAAGAACGGGTCGCCGAGGCGAGCGACCACCGCGGGCGCGATGCCGGCGCCGTCGTCGGCGATCGCAAACTCGACGCGGTGTCCGCGCTCTGCGCGGGTCACCGCAAGGCGGCCGCCCTCGGGCATGGCCTCGAGCGCGTTCAGGATCAAATTGAGGTAGACCTGCTTCAGGGATTCGCTGTCGAGCCGGACCGGCGCCGGCGAGCCGAGATCGCCGCGCTCGACCGTGACGCGGCGCGCGCGGCACTCGCCCTCGAGCAGGTCGAGCGTCGCGGCCAGCGCGAGGGCCGCGTCGCCGCCGTCGCCAGTGCCTTGATCGGCGCGCGCGAACTGGAGGTAGCGCGCCACCGTCTTCGTCAGGCGGTCGGTCTCCTCGACGATCGAGTCGGCCATGCGCTGCGCCTCTGGCTCGAGCTTCGCGAGCCGCTGCGCCGAGCCGCGGATGATGGCGAGCGGATTCTTGATCTCGTGCGCCAGCGTCGCGGTGAGACGGCCCATCGCCGCCAGGTTCTCGGCGCGGGAGAGCCGCCGCTCGAGCCGCTCCGCGGCGAGCGCCATGCGGATGCGGAGCGCCACCAGCACGGCGAGCGTGAGCGCGATGACGACCGCGGTGAGCAGCAGTCCGCGACCGAAGCGCGCCAGCACCGGCAGGTAGTCGAGCTCGCCTTCGACCGCGACCACGCCCGCCACGCGGCCGCTCTTTCCCACCACGGGCGCGAGCCCGGCGCGGAACATGCCGCGACCGAGCGCGAACCGCGCCGTGACCGCCGGGCGACCGCCGAGCGCCCGATCCACGGCGGCAGCCGAAAGCGAGTCGAGCCGCGTCACCTCGTGCTGGTACTCGGGACCGCGGCAGTCGTAGACGACGAGCTTGAGCGAATCGAAGAGCGAGGCGTTGGCGAGGCCGGTCGTGGTGCGCAGCGCTTCGAGCTGGACCTGGAGGTTGGCGTAGCCGGTTCCCTCCTCACCCAGCAGCCGCGCGTCGGCGATGTCCTCGGCGCTGATCTGGGAGGCGGTGGCGCCCGCCACGTTGGCGAGCCGGCGCTCGAACTCGGCCTCCAGCGCCGAGCGCACCCCGCGGTAGGAGAACCACGAGAGCGCGCAGGTCGCGAGCACCGCGACCGCGGCGAACAGGACCGTGCCGGAGATGGTGCGCTGCAGGTGCTCCTCCCCTCGGCCCGGTGCGCGGTGCCGCGGCCGCGCGGCGGCTTTCGCAGTCGCTAGACGGGCGGCTCCAGATGAATCGCGTCGCCGACCGCCAGCGTGCCGGCCGCGATCACGCGAACGAAGCGCCCGCGCCGGCCCTCGAGCTCCGCGCGCAGCCCGGGCTTGATCTCGTCCATGCGCGCGCACGGAGCGCAGGGCCCCGCGACCTCGAGCAACGCGCCGCCCACCCGGAGGCGGGCGCCGAAGACGAGCTTTCCAAGGTCGAGCCCGCGCACCGTGATCTGCTCGCGGATACCACCGGGCGGCAGCCCGAACGCGTCGAGCACCTCCTGCTCGACGAGCAGAACCTGGCGGCGGCTGTCGCGCTTCGCGTGCCGGTCACCCTCGAGACCCGTCTCCAGCACCGCGCTCGCGCGCTCGACCGGCACGAGCGGGGCGCGGCTCGCGGAGCAGAGATGGAGCGCGACCACGGTGGCGGGCATGACGGGGTCTCCTCGAGAGAGCGGCGCGGAAGAATGAGTCCGCGGAATCTAGGGAGCCGGCGCCGCCGGTGTCAACCGCGGCGGGCGCGGCTCCCGACGGCGATGATGTCCACGGTGCCCAGCGGACTCACAGCCAGACCGTCGTGCGGCATGTGCGCGCGCGAGCGCCGGGCGCGAGGGCGAGCGGCGTTGGGCAGGATACGAACTTGGAGAGGGACCCGCGCAACCCAGGGCGTCCGCAGCAGCGGTCGAGATCATCGCACGGAAGCGCGCAGAGGCTGGGCTCAATACCCTGGCCCGGAATTCCACGCAGGTGCCCCGGCTACCCGTCCTACCTGCGTCGCCCACGAACGGTTGAACGATTCAAGGAGTTGCGCATCGCATCGCCGACACTATGTCTTCCCGGCGAGCCTCAGCCGCATGCCGAGAGCCAGCGAAAGCGACTGCCCCAGCCAGTTGTAGTCGCTCAGCTTCGAAGCATCCCGGGCATGAGCGCGGTAGGCGGACTGGGCGAGTTGCAGTACGAACTGCGTCTTGGAGCTCACGGGCATCGCGGCGATCAGCCTTGCCGATCCACCCGCCTCGAAAGCGCGCGGCCCCTCGAAGGTGCCGCTCAGATTGTGGAGCCAGGAGCGTGCTTCTCCGTATTCAGCCCCGAGGCCGACCGAAAGGCTCAAGCGGCCGGCGGAAACTATGGTTCGATCGAGACCGAGACGGATGGTCCAAGAAACTTCCTTGATGTTTCCTGCGACGGCCGGATCGCTGAAGTCGTACCACGCGCCGCTGAATCTACCGGCCAGGCCGGTGGTCCAGCCGGCCACAGTGCAGTAACTGAGTTCGGCCGTTCCGCCCCACGCACCGTGAGGCCGAGGCTGAAGGTCAGTGACGCCGAGCTGATCGGAGATCCCAGTCCCGACGTACGAGCCGAAGAAGAGTCCTCGGGCAGGAGTGGGCGCGTCACCCTCAGCACGCACAGTGGAAACGCTGAGGGCGAGAAGGCAAGCCGGAAGCGCCAAGCACAGTCCAGCGGCTATTTCCTTTCCAGGGCGGCGCATTCTCGACTCCTACTTGAGCTGTGCCAGCAGGACGAATCGCTTCGTGAACCGCTGTCCGTCTGCCTCCAAGCAAGAAAAGTAGACACCGGGTTCCGACCGGCCACGGGAAGCGGCGATGTTCCAGGGGATCTCGTGCGACCCGGCGGGAAGCAAGTCGTCGAGAATCGTCCCCAGCAGCCGGCCCGCCAGGTCGTACACCCGCAGTCGCACCTGTTGCCTTGTCGGGAGCGTGATTCGGAACCGAGGAACGCTGTTTGCCGGGTTCGGCAGCACGGCAAATGAGACGACGTTCCCGGATACTGCATCCCCTACAGCGGTCGTGCCCGGCAGGCCGATCGCCGTGAACGCGACGCGGGCGCTCTGCGGGGAAGTGGGCCACCATCGCAAGGTAATCTGCGGGTTCTGATTGTCCAGGACGCGGTAAACGTAGGTTTCGGCCGAGGCCGACGAGGGGCCCGACGGCGTCACGCGACTCCAGTACACATCCTCGTCGAAATCCACCACCGACGTATCGCGCCAGCCGAGGCCGCCGGAAGCCCGAGTCCAGACCACCGGAGTGCTCGCGAAGCCGAACGGGAAAGTTAGAGTCGACTGGAGATGATACCTCCAGCACTGGGTCGAGTAGTTCGTGGAGGGCATTCCTGGAACATTCTTGAACACTACCTGAACCAGGCTGGAGTCGGCCGGCGCGAGCAGCGCGAGCGAGAAGGGACCCGTTCCCCCGGCTCCCCAGTGAGCGATGATTTTTGGTGGGGCGACGAAATCCAGCGCCGCGTCGGCGCGGATGCGACCCCAGCCGTACTCCAGATGAAACCCCTGCCCAAGAAACCTAGGGATCGCGGTCCGGTTGAGGATCTGCTGCATATCCTCGCCTAACAGGTCGGGGTGAACCGACCGCAGCAGGGCAGCAACGCCGGAGACCAGAGGTGCGGCAGCCGACGTGCCCCCGAAGCCGTACTTTCCAAATTCGCAGGTGGCGAAGAAGTATACGTTCGACTGGTTTGGGCTTGACCAACCCGTCGTCGGGATCAATAGGCCACCAGGCGCGACGACATCGATCCACGGGCCAAAGTTCGAGGACCGAGGATAAGAAGTTTCGAACGGAAGGTCGGAATCGCGCCAACGTAGTCCGCTGGGCAAGACGGCCCCCACTGCGTAAACGCGCGTTGCGAAGGCCGCGGGGTAGTGGGGGCCTGTCATGTCTTGCCCGTTCTCGATGGGAATGTTTCCCATCGAGGCAACCAGGAGGTGGCCGCGATAGAATGCATCGAGGCAGAAGTCGTTCATGAACTTCTTGGAGTTGGTGTCCGGGCCAAAGGACTCTGATTCCGGGAAAGAAAGACTCATGTTGATGATGGGAATCCGCTGGCCGGTCGCCCAGGCAATGCCCCGGCTCACGGCGGAGGGGTAGGCATTCCCCCCCTTGTCGAGCACCTTGACGGCAACGAGTGTCGAGCCCCACGAGGCTCGGCCGTGTCCCGCGTCGTGTTGAAAAAGGAAGTGGCGTAATCTTCCGGCTTCTC
>CAZYQK010000078.1:0-14532 GCA_964650245.1 uncultured bacterium
CGGCTGCTCCGGCGCGCCGCGCGCGAATCGGAGCGGCTCGCGGCGCGCATCCTGGACGAGCAGTGGCGCGCGAGCTTCTGGGGGGACTGGGGCTGGGCGCACGAGGCGCTTTCGGATCTCGAGCTGCAGCGCGGCGACGTTGCGGCGGGCTTCGAGACGCTGGAGCGCGGACGCGGACGCGCCCTGCTCGGAACCGCGGCAAGCGCGCGCGCCGCGCCCGACGAGATCCTCGCGGCCGGGGTGCGGGCGTGGGCCGCGGCGCGCATGGGCCGCGACCGCGAGCGCACCACCCGTTCGTCGGCCGCACCGCACGCGGCGGAGCGCGCCCCCGTCGCGCTGCGCCGCGCGCTCGCCGCAGTGCCCCCGCTCACCGTCACCGCCGACGCGTTGCGCTCGCGATTGCCGCAGGGCACGCTCCTGCTCGACTACGCCCTCCATCGCGGGACGCTCGGCGTCTTCGTGGTGCGCAGCGACCGGCTCGACGCGGTGCGCGGGCTCGCCACCGAGCGCCGGCTTCGGCAGCTCGAGCACGCGCTGCTGTTCGGTCTGCGGAGCGCAGCACTGTGCCCCACGGAGGGTCGCTCGAACGACCTGGCACTCGCCGAGACCCTGAGCGAGATCGCCTCGCTGGTGCTGTGGCCAGCACTCGCCCGCGCCGGCGGCATTCCCCGCGCGCTCGCGCTGGTTCCGGTGGGACCGCTGTCGCGCGTGCCATGGGCGGCGCTCCCGCTTCCCGACGGGCGCGCGCTGTGCGAGGCGACGGTCCTCACCCTGGTTCCGGGCCTGAGACTCGGCCTCGCGCGCGATTCGGCCCCGCGCGCGCACGGCGCGCCGCTCATCGTGGCCTCGGACGACGGCGAGCTCGAACGCGTCGGCGAGGAGACGGCGGCGGTGCAGGCCGCGTTCCCTGACGCGGTGCGGCTCGAGGGCGCCACCGCCGACGCCGCGCGCTTCCTCGGGCTCGCGCCCGAAGCGCCCTGGATCCACTTCGCCGGGCACGGCATCTATCGGGCCGACTCGCCCCAGCAGTCCGGGCTGCGGCTCGTGGACCGCTGGGTCACGGCCGCGGAGCTGGGCGCGCGCAGGCTTCGCGCCCGCTGGGTCACGCTCTCGGCATGCCAGACCGCGCGCGCGCTGGTGCGCCCGGGAGAAGAGTGGTTCGGGCTCGCGCGCGCGCTGCTGCTCGCCGGGGCCGGGGCGGTGCTAGCGCCCCAGTGGGACATCGAGGACGCGGCAGCTGCGCAATTCATGGCCGGCCTGTACCGCCGCCTCGCCGCGGGAGAGTCGCTGGGCGCGGCGCTGGCGTTGTCCCAGCGGGCGGCTCTGGGAGCGGGCCGCCACCCGCTGGAATGGGCGGGGTTCGTGCTCATCGGGGGTCCCGCGGCCTGGGTTGGAAGGGGGCCGAAGAATCTGGTTCGAAGCGAAGCTGGAGTGGATTAGACTCAATGGGTCATCTGGTGAGGATTGTGCCTATGCCCCCGACAACCAGTCGCGCTCTTTTCCTGCGCTACGCCGCCGCCGCGCTCGCCTCCGCCCTGCTCGCCGCGGGATGTGGGCGGGAAGTTCCCCTCGCTCCCGGGGGAAGCGGCGCCGCGCCCCCGGGCTCGCCGCCCGCGACCGCGGGCGATGTGTCGAACGAGGTGGTGGTGACGCTGCAGTCGGGCGTCAGCGCCGTGCAGGTCGCGGCCGACTTCGACGCGATCCTGCTGCGATCGTCGGCCTGGGGTTGCATCAAGCTCGGGCCCGGGCCGGGCCGGCTCGGCCCGGCACTCGCGGAGGAGCTGGCGGCCGACCCGCGCGTCATCACCTCGGAGCAGAACGCCACGCTCGAACCGGCGGAGAGCCGCCAGCAGAGCTGGGCTTTCGACGACGGGCGCGGATCACCCGAGACTTGGACGGGTCAGCCCGCGTCCGATGCGGTGCGCCTCGCGGCCGCCCACGGGGTGAGCACGGGCGAGGGCACCCTGGTCGCGATCCTCGACACCGGCGCCGAGCTCACCCACCCCGCGCTCGCCGGCCGCATCGCCGGGCGCTACGACGCCGTGGAGGTCGACTACGATCCCTCCGATCGCGGTGACGGGATCGACAACGACGGCGACGGGCGGGTGGACGAGGCCCGGGGCCACGGCACGCACGTCGCCGGCATCGTGGCGCTGGTGGCGCCCGACGCCCGGCTGCTCATCGTTCGCGTGCTCGACGCGGACGGCCGCGGCGACGTGTGGACGGTGGCCGCCGGCCTCCACTGGGCGCGCGCCCACGGAGCGCGCGTCATCAACCTGAGCCTCGGCATGCTGAACGAATCGAGCGCGATCGAGTACGCGCTCGAAGCGGCCGAGCGGGCGGGCGCTACGTGCGTGGCGGCCGCCGGGAACTGGGGCAGCGACACCCCGCGTGAGTACCCGGCCCGCAGTCCCCACGCGCTGGCGGTCGGGGCGGTGGACGACGCGCTGCGCCCCGCGCCGTTTTCCTCTTACGGCAGCTTCGTCGCGCTCAGTGCGCCGGGTGTGGCGGTGCGTAGCGCGTACCTGCACCACGGCTGGGCACTGTGGAGCGGCACCTCGATGGCGGCGCCGTTCGTCTCGGGGGCGGCGGCGCTGCTGCTCGCGCTCCATCCGGACTGGGATCGGGACCAGGTCGAGCGCCGCCTCGCGGAATCCGCGGCGCCGCTCGCGCTTCGCTCCGAGCTGCGGGACGATTACGGAGCCGGCGTGCTGGACGCGGGCGCCGCGCTCGCGCCGGACGCCCCGTCCCGGGCCCGGGCGACGGTCGCGTCGCCGTCGCTGCGCCGGCCCTGAACCCCGCCCTGCCTCTCCGGGCGCCGCGCGGGCGGCGGCTAGCCCTTCCGCGCTGGCTGGCTCGGGCGCATCTCGACCCGGCTGTAGAGCGCACGCGCGGGCGAGCGCAACAGGTCGAGCACCACCTGGCCCACGTCATCCGGGTGCAGGGCCCACTCCCATTTCTGCTTCGACCCCGGGCTGAAATCGGTGGCCACGCTGCCCGGCATCAGGTAGGAAACGCGGATGCCGTCGTAGCGCACTTCCATCATGAGCGCTTCGCTGAAGCCGTTGAGCCCGAACTTGCTCGCGTTGTAGGCGGCGCTGTTCACCATCGGGTTCTTCCCGGCGAGCGAGGAGATGTTGAAGATGTAGCCGCCGCCGCGCCTGCGCATCTGCGGAATGGCCTCGTGGCAGCAGTAGAACACGCCGTTCAGATTGGTTTCGATCACCGCGCGCCAGTCCTCGAAGCTCGTGTCGGCGACCGGGCCGAAGATGCCGATCCCGGCGTTGTTGACCAGGATGTCGGTTCCGCCCGCGGCGCGCTCCAACTCACGAAACAACCGCTGCACCGCAGAGGCGTCGCGCACGTCGCACTCGAATCCGAGCGCGCCACCGCCGATCTCGCGGGCCGCGCGCTCGGCCGCCGCCACGCTGCGCGCCGTCAGCGCCACGGTGGCACCCTCACGCGCCAGCGCCTCCGCGACCCCGCGCCCGATGCCGCGGTTGCCGCCGGTGACCACCGCGACCTTGCCGTCGAGGAAGCCCAATCGCCCTCCCGGGCGCAACCCGCCGATGCTACGCCTCGTCCTCCCAGAGCCGCTCGATGCCCTTCATCACGCTGGGATGGCGCTTCCACTGGTAGAGCGCCATGCCCGCCGCCGCGAGCAGGTTGGCCACAATCACGGTCCAGGCCCTGAGCTGGCCCAACAGCTCGGCGCCGAGCGCCAGGTTGAGCACGAAGAAGCCGACCTGCAGGCACAGCGCAAACACCAGCAGCACGAAGAACATGATGGGGAACTTCTCGAACAGGGTCATCAGCCACGACACCACCAGGCCGAAGGCGACGAACACCACGAAGTGGAACGCGGTGTAGGCCGCGACCTCGAGCGGCGCGACCGTGACGCCCTGCGCGGCCGCAGCCCCGCCGTGCAGCAGCACGGTGCCAAGTAGCGCGGGGGTGAAGAGCGGGCGGCCGGCGGCGAGGTCGAGCGCCAGGAACCAGAGCGCGACCAGGAGTGCGCCGATCATGCCGGTGAAGAGACCATCCAGCAGGACGTCGGCCGTGCTGCCGGCGCGGGCTGCGCCCGAGCTCGAAACCTGATCCACGGTCATCGTGGGTTCCTCCACGCTTCAATATCGGTGGGTGACGACCAGCGGCGGAAAGGTAGCACCGCGGCACGGCCGGAGGAACCCCCGCGGGCAAATCGCCGCGCTACGAGGGGCGCCCCGCTGGAGCGTGCACTGTGAGCACGCTTTCCGGGCCCGGCCCGGTTCCCCGCGACCCCCGGGATGGCCGGTCATTCCGTGGTCAACTGCCCAAGCACAGTCCGCGTCTCCAGTCGCCGAAGGTTGGAGGTCGCTGGCGGCGCGACGTGTCCAGCGAGATCTTGGAGCCGCTGCTGAGGGCACGAGCAATCTGCAGGACGCCGGCACGAGGGAGCACCAGCGATCGCACCCGCCGCTTGGGTTGCACCCCAGGGGCTCCCTTCATCGGTACATGATCTTGAGCTTCCCCCAACTCATCTGCCGTACCGGCGTGGCTCCCGTGGCGCAATACGCGATTTCGAAAACGAGATCGAGGTCCGTGCTGCGGTGTCGTGGATACCCCGGTATGGAGCAATCAAACACCGGTCCAGTTTCCCAAGAATCGCCCTCCGGGTAGGGGTTTCCCGCTGCCGCCAGCATTCTGAATCCAGAGAATTTCTCCTCCCCCTGAATCACGAAGAAGAAATTTCCGTTGTGCGGGAGCACGAAGGGTGGATCAAAGGTGAAGCGATACTCCATGGGATGCACCCCGTCGCCGAATTCGTTTACGAGACATGGCCCGGCCAGGAGAACCGTCGGGGTATCCGGTATCACCAGGGAATCCGCTCCCAGCCTGACGCCCGTGATGAAGAGACACCGAGCCTGTCCGTCAGCGGCATCGGCGGCGGGCCGCCAGATAGTGATGGAATGAATCAGGGTGTCTGGCGCGGCAAAGACCTGCCCGTAACCTCTGCACAAGTAGGTAATAGCAAAACTGTCGGCGCGCGCGATCGCGACGCCGATCGTCGTTTCGGTGCACGCGGCCCCCATCGCTGCGCGGGTCTCCCCCACCCACAGCCAGCAGTTGAGCACGCAGACCAAAGCACCCAGGCGGAGCCACCCCCGCCGCCGGTCACCCCATATCATCGGTACATGATCTTGAGCTTCCCCCAACTCATCTGCCGTACCGGCGTGGCTCCCGTGGCGCAATACGCGATTTCGAAAACGAGATCGAGGTCCGTGCTGCGGTGTCGTGGATACCCCGGTATGGAGCAATCAAACACCGGTCCAGTTTCCCAAGAATCGCCCTCCGGGTAGGGGTTTCCCGCTGCCGCCAGCATTCTGAATCCAGAGAATTTCTCCTCCCCCTGAATCACGAAGAAGAAATTTCCGTTGTGCGGGAGCACGAAGGGTGGATCAAAGGTGAAGCGGTACTCCATGGGATGCACCCCGTCGCCGAATTCGTTTACGATACATGGCCCGGCCAGGAGAACCGTCGGGGTATCCGGTATCACCAGAGAATCGGCTCCCAGCCTGACGTCCGTGATGAAGAGACACCGAGCCTGTCCGTCAGCGGCATCGTCAGCGGGTCGCCAGATAGTGATGGAATGAATCAGAGTGTCTGGCGCGGCGAAGACCTGCCCGTAACCTCTGCACAAGTAGGCAACAGCAAAACTGTCGGCACGCGCGATAGCGACGCCGATCGTCGTTTCGGTGCACGCGGCCCCCATAGCTGCCCGCGTCGCCGCCACGTACAGCCAGCCGCTTAGCACGCAGATCCAACCACCGAGGAGGAGCCACCACCGCCCCACGCTCATCGGAGTACCACCACCTTGCCGGCCTTCAGATAGGCTCCGACTCTCAGGCGGTATGCGTACACTCCGTTCGGCACCGCGTTCCCGTCAATGTCCACTCCCTCCCACACCAACTGGCGGCCCGAAGGTACTCGGACCGTTGCGACCCGCCGTCCTGCGAGGTCGAACACTTCGAACTCCGCTACCGTCTGCGGCATGAAGGGCGTGGACAGCGAGAACCTTCCACGCGTGGGATTGGGTCCTTCAGCCGGGACTTCCTCGCCGGACCGAGGGGCACGGCTTCGAGAGCCACCTCCGCTGGAGCCCACCGTGAATCGCGCGATCAGCCCATCCGTACCGCCGCTCGGTGTCGCGACGTGCAGTACCACGTCATAGGTCTTGCCGACCGTTCCGCCGGGATTCACCGAGAGCGTGTGCGACGCCACGTTGTAGGACATCCACGGCTGAAGGAAGAATGCGGTGTCCTTCACTGCATCTCCCTCCGGGTCCGCCGCAGAGATGAGATACGAGTAAGGAGTGCCCTGAACTACCGTGAATGCCACCGTGAGCGTGCTGTCCGCCACCGGCGTGGCACCCACGGAGGTGATCTGCGGCGGCAAGCTCATATTGCGACGCGCTACCCAGACCTGCGGGACCAGCGTGGATGGAACCCGCGGGTCCTTGCCGAGCAGCGCGGTGCGGGTTCCGTCAGGCGACGGGCGCGGGTGCAGGAATGAATAGGTGAAGTCCGGATAGTTGCGGATGGCGAGCGAGGTCGTGCTTCCGGTCGCGTCAATAGTATGTGTCTTTGGTGCGCTCACGCTCGGATCGACTCCAGCCACGACCACTTGAGAGTCGGGCGCGTAAGCTGCCCACTCCGCGTGGCGGTCGCTGGGCGCGAACAGCGGGGTAGGGGCCGGTGTGGGGGATGCCCTGACTCGAATCTTGTAGATGCCCCTCCGACCCGAGAGTGGAACCCTGGTCACGATTAGCGCGTCACCATCAGGGGACCATTTTGGATAGTAGAAGTTCGCCGTGTTATCGCTCGTGAGCTGGCGTCGCGATCCGCCAACTGCGGGAGAGATGAAGACCTGTTGGAAACCTCCAACGTACTCGACGTACGCGAGGCTGTCGCCGTCGGGAGATACCTGGGCAGTGGTTTTCGAGACCGAGCTACCGATCAGCGCGATATCGGATGTGTCTGCAATGAGGCCGGGCACACCCTTCCGGTGGATTACCCGGTCGTCCCGCACGTAGAAGATGTAGGGCGCCAGCGGCGACCAACTGGGGTCGTAGTCTTCCGAATCGCTCGCTGCCCCGTTGAACGTGAGATTGCGGACCTGATTCCCCATCGCCGGATCCGAAGGCACGAACTTGATGCGACAGGGGTTCGCGACGAGCGTGCACGCGGGGCAGGTGTCTCGCCCGCTGAATGCGAGGCGTTTGCCATCCAGCGACCAGGAGATGTCTCCCGCTCCGATGGTGTTGTTCGCGTTTACCCCGCAGATTTCGCAGAGATTGGTGCGCCGCACCAGCGTCCCATGCAGCGCATGCCGCTTCCAGTGGCTGAGATGAAAAGCTACCACGCTGTCGCGATCCAGAGAGTTGATCGCCCCGTCGTAGTTGATGTCGCAGGGGGATTGCTGGTCGGCGCTCGTCACCCGGCGTTCGTTGTCGGCGTCAGCGTCGGTCGTCCGCACCCTCGCAGTCTTCTGCCCCTGGTTATATCCGGAGACCGTGAGGGTAAATGGCATCGAGCCGCAGCCTGAAAAGCTCGGGATCGTTATCCGCGTGAAGCCGAAGCCATCGGTGGAATCATCCGCAAAGATCTTGACGCCCTTGTCGTTGAGCTTGAGGTTTCCCTGCGCCGTTCCGGGGCGCACATAAATGGACTCGGGCGGGACCCCCACCTTGGGAAAGCCGAAGGGGTCCGAATAGCACACGTAGATTCTGAGCAGCGAAGGATGCCGGTGACCGGGATGCGTGAAAATGAGCGTGTCCCCAGCCGGGCAGCCGGCGATCGAGTCGATGAGCGACCATGTCACATTGGACAGCCCCGGGGATTCTCCGATCATGCACTGGGACGAGGCGGAGTTCGAAAGCGCAGCAACGAGAAGCAGGAACGGGGCGATCGCCGAAAGTCGTCGCAGAGGCCGGCGCATGCTCGACCAAAGGGACACGAGTCCCGTGATCGCCGGGACCGTTCTGGAACAATCGGAATCTCGCAGCATGACGACCTCCAATCTGAGGCAACGATGCTGGCCGCCGGCGTGCCGCGCAGAGTCTGAGGATCGCGATCGAACCTGGACCTTCGGCGCAAATGGCCGCCGGGAAAATCGCCGCTAACCCAGGCAGGTCGGATTGACCGCTCGTTGCTCATTTGCGCGTGCGAGGGATTGGGGCCCTCGTTCCCCCGCGCGTCCCGCGGGTAATGCGTCGAGGCTGCGCTCGTGCCGGGTGGATGTCAAGAACTCCCGCCGGTCGGCCGGGTTCCCGGGCGTCAGCCGAGTTCGGGCGGGTCGAACACCCGGACGACGCGTCCCGACCCGGGCTCGAGCGCCCCGGGGAAATCGATTCGCACCAGGGTTCCGGCGTGGAACCCCTGCTCGACGCCGGTCAGGTGGAGGGCCAGCCTCCCGACCAGCGGCTGATGCGAGACCAGCACCACGTGCGTGGCAGCCCGCCCGAGCGTGGCCAGCGCGTCCACCACCTCCGACGGCTCGCGCTCCGGGGCGAGCTCTTCCAGAGGCTGAATCTCAGGGCTCGCCGCGGCGCCCTCGCGCAGCAGCGTCGCGGTCTCTCGCGCGCGGCGGTAGGGGCTCGTGAGAATGCGGTCGGGGTGGAAGCCATCGCCGCGGAGCCGCGCGGCGAGGCGCGCGATCGCGTCGCGTCCCGCTGGAGACAGACGGCGTTCGGCGTCAGCGCCCCCGGGCGGGGCCGCCGGGGCATGACCGTGGCGCACCAGATCGAGAACGAACGGCACGAGCGTGGAAGGTCCCGCCCGTGCCGTCCGGTGTCAAAGGGTTTCGGCGCGGAGCCGTCAGTTCCCGCCGCCGCCCGCTCCCGACTTCGAGTCGATGTCGAACGTGATCATGAAGCCATTCGTGCCCTTGAACTCGAAGGCGTTCGGCCCGAGCCGGTAGGCCTCGACCTCGTTCGGCATCAGCACGAACCCGGTGTGCCGCGAGGCGCCCCAGTACTTGAGGTTGTTGATCACCACCGGGGCGCTCTGATTGCGGTTGACCGCCGCGCCGTTCAGCACGACCTCGCCAGCCCTTCCGCCGTCGAGCTTCGCGACTGCCCGATCGCCCATGTGACTCCACTCGACCGGCAAGTCGGTCGGGGAGACCGTGAACGACTCCCACTTGACGGGATAGAGGCGGCCGAGCGCGGCCGTGATGCCCGCGCGCTGCTCCTTCGTGACGGACGGGTCGAAGGTGAGCTCCGCCCACTTCATCGTGCCGTCCGAGAAGTCGTCGCCGAGATCCATCCCGATCCAGAACTTGGCGCCGTCGAGCCTGGTCTTTCCGTACATGCCCTTGTTGACCTTGAACACGTTGTTCGCGCGGCAATAGTGCTCGGCCTCGTGCTCGCCGTGCTCGGCGTGCGCGGCCGGCTTGGAGGCGAAGTAGCACTGGCAGAACATGGGGCACGAGCACGCCTCGATGATGGTCGCGTTCATGCTCCACTCGGGCGCGGCCGACGCCGCCATGGCAGCGTCCTTCGCGGCCACGGCCGGCCCGGCGACGCACAGTGCCAGCGCGGCTCCCAACAACGATTGCTTGAGCATGTGATCCTCCTTGGAGCGGGTGGGGGTGACATTCCGCTGAACGGCCTTCGGCGTCGGCGGGCAGATTAGACCCGCCCCTCGCGGTTGGCAATGCGGGGTCGTGACCGGTGCGACACGGTTGCGGCCTCCCATCTCCTCCGATAGTCTTTCCCGCCACCTTCGCGGCCGCCTCACGCCCGGCCCGTCCTCCAAGGAGCACCGCCTTCCCCGCCATGACCAGCCGCTACCTCGACACCCTTCGCGAGCGCGTCCTGTTCTTCGACGGCGGGATGGGCACCCAGCTCCAGGCCCGGAACCTGACCCCGGACGACTTCGGCGGCCAGCGCTGGGAGGGGTGCAACGACTATCTCTGCCTGACCCGTCCCGACGCCGTGGAGTCGATCCACGCCGCGTACTTCGAGGCCGGCGCCGACGTGGTGGAGACCAACTCCTTCCAGGCTTCACGCCTGCGGCTCGAGGAGTGGGGACTGGGGGAGAAGACGCTCGAGATCAACCGCGCCGCCGCCGCCATCGCGCGGCGCGCAGCGGAGCGCTTCGAGCGCGCCGACGGGCGGCCACGATTCGTGGCCGGCTCGATGGGGCCATCCGGCATGCTGCCCGCCTCCGAGGACGCGGACCTTGGCAAGCTCCGGCTCGAGGACCTGGTACCCGCTTTCGCGGTCCAGGCGCAGGGGCTGCTCGAGGGCGGGGCCGACGTGCTCATCCTCGAGACCTGCCAGGACATCCTCGAGATGAAGGCCCAGATCCTGGCCTGCCGCGAGGCCTTCGAGCGCGCCGGCCGCGTCGTGCCGCTCCAGTGCTCCGTCACGCTCGACCCTTCGGGCCGCATGCTGCTCGGCACCGACATCCGGGGCGCGCTCGCCACGCTCGAGGCGATGGGTGCGGAGATCATCGGGCTCAACTGCTCGACCGGGCCCGATCTCATGCGCGACTCGGTGCGATACCTGTCGCAGAACGCGAGCACGTTCCTGCACTGCATCCCCAACGCCGGGCTGCCCATCAACGACGGCGGCCGAACGCTCTATCCGATGAGGCCCGAGCCCCTGGCCGCGGTGCTGCGCGAGTTCGTGAACGAGCTGGGCGTCAACATCGTCGGCGGCTGCTGCGGCACCACGCCCGATCACGTCCGCGCCATGATCGCGGCGGTCGGCCGCCGCGCCCCCGCGCCGCGCCCCGGCCGCAGCGGCTGGTTTCTCTCGAGTGCGATGACGGCGACCGCGATGCGGCAGGAGCCGGCGCCGCTCCTGATCGGCGAGCGGCTCAACACCCAGGGCTCGCGCCGCGTCAAGCGCCTGGCACTCGAGGACCGGATCGAGGAGATGATTCCGGTCGCCCGCGAGCAGGTCGAGGGCGGCGCCCACACGCTCGACGTGTGCATGGCGCTGACCGAGCGCACCGACGAGGCCGCCATGATGCGGAGACTCGTCAAGAAGCTGGCGCTCTCGGTCGAGGCCCCGCTGGTGATCGATTCGACCGAGCCGAACGTGATCGAAGAGGCGCTCAAGGCGTATCCGGGATGCGCGCTCGTCAACTCCATCAACATGGAGAACGGCCGCGAGCGGATCGACGCCGTGATGCCGCTGGTCGTGAAATACGGCGCGGCCGTGATCGCGCTCACCATCGATCCGGTCGGGATGGCGAAGACCGCCGCGCGCAAGCTGGAGGTGGCCCGGGCCATTCACGACATCGTGACGAAAGAGTACGGCCTGCCGCCCGAGCGGCTGGTGTTCGACGATCTCACCTTCACACTCGCGACCGGCGACGCCGAGTTCCTGGACTCGGGGGTGGAAACCATCGAGGGCATCCGGCGCATCAAGGCGGAGCTGCCCGGCGTGCTGACGAGTCTCGGGGTCTCGAACGTGTCGTTCGGCCTCGGCCGCGAGGCCCGCGCCGTACTGAACTCCGTGTTTCTCTACCACTGCGTGCAGGCCGGGCTCGACATGGCAATCGTGAACCCGGCCGACATCACGCCCTACGCCGAGATCGGCGGGGAGGACCGGCGGCAGGCCGAGGACCTGATCTTCAACCGCGACCCGCAGGCGCTCTCGAAGTTCATCGTGCACTTCGAGGGCCGCGCGCCCGACGCGCGCGCGAAGGAAGAGGAGGCGGAGGAGGCGGCGCTTACAGTGGAGCAGAAGGTCCACTGGCAGATCCTCCACCGCAAGCCGGCCGGCATCGAGACGCTGATCGACGAGGCGGTGAAGCGGCAGGATCCGGTCGCGGTGCTCAACACCGTGCTGCTGCCGGCGATGAAGGAGGTGGGCGACAAGTTCGGCGCGGGCGAGCTCATCCTGCCGTTCGTGCTCCAGAGCGCCGAGGTCATGAAGAAGGCCGTGGCGCGGCTCGAGACCTATCTCGAGAAGAGCGCGAACGTCTCCAAAGGCCGGGTGGTGGTGGCGACGGTCTACGGCGACGTGCACGACATCGGCAAGAACCTGGTGAAGACCATCCTCTCCAACAACGGCTACACCGTGTTCGACCTGGGCAAGCAGGTCCCGGTGCAGACCATCATCGCGAAGGCCAGGGAGGTGGACGCCACCGCGATCGGGCTCTCGGCGCTGCTGGTCTCGACCAGCAAGCAGATGCCGGTCTGCGTCGCCGAGCTGCACCGCGCGGGACTGAAATACCCGGTGCTGATCGGCGGCGCGGCCATCAACCGCAACTTCGGCCGCCGCGCGGCGCTGGTGGACAGCGAGGTGTTCTACGAGCCGGGCGTCTACTATTGCAAGGACGCCTTCGAGGGCCTCAACACCGTGAACGCGCTGGCCGATCCCGCGCAGGCGGGGGCGCTGGTCGAGCGCGTGCGGCGCGAGGCGTTCGAGTTCAAGGTCAAGGCCGCGGAGCTGGAATCGCGCGCCGCCGAGTCCACGTCGCAGCAGCGCGATTTCAAGGTCACCGTGACGCGCGACCACGCCATCCCGCCGCCTTCCTTCTGGGGCGCGCGCGTGACGGCGGCCCGCGAGATTCCATTCACCGAGATGTTCGCCGGCATGGACCTCAAGACCCTCTACCGGCTGCACTGGGGCGCGCGCGGCAGCGGGGCGGAGTTCGAGAAGCTGATCCGCGAGGACTTCGAGCCCCGGCGGCTCGCGCTCCAGCGCGAGGCGGAGGCCGAGGGCTGGCTCGAGCCGCGGGCGAGCTACGGCTTCTTTCCGTGCCAGAGCGAGGGGCAGGATCTGGTGGTCTTCGACCCCGCGGCGTTCACTCCGGGGTCGCTCACGCCGCGCGGCAAGATCGAGGAGGCCGTGCGTTTCACCTTCCCGCGCCAGACCGAGCGCGAGGGGCTGTGCCTCTCCGACTACTTCCTGCCGGCGGAGTCGAGCAAGTTCGACGTGGTCGCGTTCCAGGTGGTGACGGTGGGCTCGCGGGCCGACGAGCGCTGCGAGCGTCTCAACGCGAGCGGGGAATACTCGACCGCGCTGTTCGTCCACGGGGTCGCGGTCTCGGCCGCCGAAGGCCTCGCCGAGTGGCATCACCGCAAGATCCGCCGCGAGCTGGGCATTGGAGCGGATCGCGGACTGCGGTACTCGTTCGGTTACAGCGCGTGCCCCGAGCTCGCCGACCAGGCGAAGCTCTTCGAGTTGCTGAAGCCCGAGGCGGCGATCGGCGTGACCCTGACCAGCGCGTTCCAGCTCGTGCCCGAGGCGAGCACGAGCGCGCTGGTCGTCCACCACCCGGCGGCGATGTACTACATGGTGAAGGTGTAGGGAGCGCCGTTCTTCGTAGGGAGGAAGCGAAGGGCCTTTTTTCTAGCTCTTCCGGGAATCGTGCGGGCGTATCCGGTGCCTCATCGGTGTTGCCCTCCAGTTCCGCAGGTCACCAATGCAAGATCGCACTTTTTTCCTTGACAGACTTGCGCGAGCGCACGTCGAAGTCTCGCTCCTGCCCGCGGCAATCGCTCACCAGCGCGCCTGTGATGCGTGCACACGGCCACGAATCGTCCGCGACGAAAGAGATCTCGTGGGGCTCCGTTCCAGCGCGCGTGCGGGGCTGCCGGAGCGCCTGAAACGGGCGTGCTATGAGTCATGCGCCCCCGCCGGCGACCCGCCCCCGCGGAGTCACGCCCGTGAGCACCTATTCGCTGTCCCATGTCCCCGATCCAGTTCTCCTGCGCGATCTGGCGGCGCTGGTCGCCCGGGATCGCGCCACCACCGCCGCGCTGCTCGCCCACCTGGCCGAAGTGGATGCACGGCGGCTCTACCTGCCGGCGGCCTATCCCTCGATGTACGCCTATTGCGTCCACGAGCTGCGCCTCGCCGAAGAGGCGGCGTTCAAGCGCATCCACGCGGCGCGCACCGCACGGCGGTTCCCCGCCATCTTCGCCGCGCTGGCCGACGGCCGGCTGCACCTGAGTGGGGTGGTGATGCTGGCGCCCCACCTGACACCGGAGAACGCGGACGGGCTGCTGGCGGCGGCCGCGCACCGGAGCAAGGCCGGGATCGAGCAACTCCTGGCGGAACGCTTCCCGCGGCCGGACCTGCCTGCCCGGCTCGAGGCCGTCTCCCCGCCGCTGCCCAGCGGTCAACTGGCCCCGGGGCCAGCTGACCAACACGCCCCGGGGCGTGTTGAGGCCCCCACCCCGCGACCGAAGCTGGCGCCGCTGGCACCGGAGCGATACGCGCTCCAGCTCACCATGGGCAAGGGCACCCACGACAAGCTGCGCTACGCCCAGGCGCTGCTCGGCCACCAGCTTCCCTCGGGGGACCTGGCTGCGGTCCTCGATCGCGCGCTCGATGCGCTCATCGTCCAGCTCGAGCAGCGCAAGTTCTCGGCCACCTCCCGGCCGCGTTCCCGGCAGCGACGCTCTTCCGCGAGCCCGCGGCACATCCCTGCGGAGGTCAAGCGCACGGTCTGGGAGCGGGATGGGGGCCAGTGCACGTTCGCCAGCGAGGCCGGCCGCCGCTGCCCGGCGCGCACCCGCCTCGAG
>CAZYQK010000079.1:0-14492 GCA_964650245.1 uncultured bacterium
CATGGTGCGTCCTGATGAGCGACCGGGAGGTCGCTTCCGCTACACCGAACCAGCGGGTGTGAGTCCCGCCCGGACAGGAATCGGACCGTCCGGTAGCAGGCCCCCGGCACGGGGAGAGATCGCCGTGGCCGAAGCGGGGCGACGAAAGCCTCTTCGGAGGGAGCAAGAGCGCGGGCCGCAACATCAAGTGAAGCCTGCCGCCTCGACACAGTTACAACGCGGGAGCCGAGCCGAGCATGTCGCGGCGAAGGCCATGTTCGCGGTGCGGAAGTCCGGCGCAGCAACGACCGCGAGTCCTGCCGGGGTATGGGGCGCAGCACGTGCTCAAGGCTCGGTGTGGAACAGGAGAGACCCGTCTGCACGGCTCAGGTCAGGGCAAGGCGGCGCGTATAAGCCGAAGGTGAAGTCGCGTCGTGTGCAGCGGGAGTCCGAGGGGGTCGTAGTACTGGCGATGGCGGCGCAGAACAACGCCGCCGGAGGGAAGGGCCCCTGCTTTGGTCACGCTCGGAGAAAGGGTAAGTGCGAGGGCATGGACGGCACGACCGTTCCCAATCACCCCCACGTGCGCAAGCACGCGGACAAAGCACAAGAACCTGGACGCGAGCTATGGGCAGGAGCCAAGCGGTCCACCGCTCCCAGCAACCGCTCGATACCTCCGGCGCGAAGTGACGCTCGTACCGGCGCGCGAACGCTGGCGATGTGGCGAGTCGTGCACGCTCCGTCACGAAGACCATCGGTAAGCCGTGTGCTGGAAATCGGCACGCACGGTTTGAGCGGGGGTCTTACCGTCAGCCGCTTGTTCAGCGGCGTCACGTAGGATCTACCAATGATCCTCGACCCCGCCTCGATCTCGCCCGGCGCCCTGTACCGCTTCATGATCGGCGTCGTCGTGCCGCGTCCCATCGCGTTCGTCTCGACGGTGAGTGCGGCCGGCACGTTCAACGTCGCGCCGTTCTCCTACTTCAACGCCATCACCAACCGGCCGCCGTTGCTTGGAATCTCGATCAACCGGCGCGCGGGCGAGCCCAAGGACACGCTGAGCAACATCCGGGAGGTCGGCGACTTCGTCGTGAACCTGGTGGACGAGCCGCTGCTCGAGCGCATGGTGCAGACCTCGGGCGACTGGCCCGCGGACGTGGACGAGTTCGCCCTCAGCGGACTCACGCCGATCGCCTCGGACCTCGTGAAGTCGCCGCGCGTGGCCGAGTCGCCGGTCGGCATGGAATGCCGGCTGCATCGCCTGATCGAGCTGGGCGACGCGTTCTTCACCGTGGGCGAGATCGTGCGCGCGCACGTCGTGGACGGCGTGCTCACCGACGGCCGGGTGGACATCGCCAAGCTCAGGCCGGTGGGGCGCCTCGGCGGCGAGGGCTACTCGGTGGTGCGCGAAGTCCTTCACCAGGCGCGGCCGAAGGTGGGGCCGCCGGGCGGCGGAGGGGCATGATCCGGCGGGCCACCGCGGTGGCGGGCCAGATCGCCACCGCGGCGTCACACTGAACAGCGCGCGCCCGCGCGCGACCCGACATGGCCGAAACCCGCCGCATCTCGATCCGCACGAAGGAAGACCTCTGGCTCTTCACCGAGCGCAACGTCCCGCTGTGGGACCTCCTCGACTTCTTCCCGCAGGACGCCATCGGCCCGCGCGGTCCGAGCGATCCGCCGCCGTCCTACGACGTGAAGCCCGTGACGATCGAGACCGACCTGGGCTTCTCCTTCGAGACCGACATACAGTTCGGCTCGTGGGTATTCCGCCCCCGGTCGCCGAAGCAGCCGGGCATGATGAAGTGGTGCCGCGAGCGCGGGCTCGAGGTGGGGGACAGGATCATGTTCGAGCAACTCGGCGAGCGCCGCTACCGGCTGTCGCTGGAGAAGGGTGAGGGCGCGACGCCGGCCCCGTGAGCGGAGCCGTCCGGGCGGGCGCGACTCAGGCCGGTGGCCGCGCTCGTGCGCGGCGCAGCAGCGCGACGACTTCCTCATCGTCCACCTGCGGAAAGCTCTCGAACCACAGGCTGACCGCGTCGAATGCCGCCGGCACCTCGAGGCAAACGACCTCGTCCGCGGCCCGGCGCAGGCGCTCCATCGCCTCGGTGGACGCCACCGCCGCCGCCGCGATCAGCCTCGCCGGCCGCTTCGCCCGCACCGCGCGCAACGCGGCGGCCATGGTGGCGCCGGTCGCGGCGCCGTCGTCCACCACGATCGCGATGCGGCCCGCGGGGTCGATGGCCCCGCGCCCCGGGCTGTATGCCGCGCGGCGGGCGCGCAACGTCTGAAGCTGGAGCTCACGCTCCGCTTCCAGGAAGAGCTCGGTCACCCCGAGCTGGCGGGCATGAGGCTCCAGCTCCACGAGCCCCGTCTCGTCCACCGCCCCGATCGCCAGCTCGGGCTGGTACGGCGCGCGCAGCTTGTGGACCAGCACCACGTCGAGCTCGCCGTCCAGCCCGGCGGCCAGGATGTCGCCCATCGGGACGGCGCCGCGCGGCACGGCGAGCACCAGCGGGCGCTGCCCGCGGTAGGCGATCAGCCGTGCGGCGAGGAGACCAGCGGCCTGCTCGCGGCTCTCGAACACCATGCCAAAGTCCTGCGGTCGGAGGCCGCGCGATGCGCGGCACTCGCGGCGATGAACGGTCGGCAGGTGAGGGACCGCGGGCTCACCCGGGACGGGTCACGCGGGAATCTTGTCGAGCAGCTCCTGCAGCTCGGGGAAGCGCCCGAGTGCCTTCTTCGAGAAGATCGGCTTACCGTCCAGCACGACTTCGAACTGACCGCCGGATCCCTTGGTGAGCTTCGCGTCGATGCCGCGCGCCTTCTTCAGCTCGGCCGCCAGACTGGTGGCCCGGGGAAGGTAGTTTCACTGTACGCAGTACGTGATCTCGAGCTGGCTCATGAGTTCCTCCGTGGCCTCGACCGGTATCGCCTGCGACCGGCGCGGACTATAGCGCCGCGTGCCGGCGCCAACAAATCCGCGGCCCGCCGAGTTTGACCGTGCGCAACGATTGAGCGAACGTGCTCCGCGACCATGCCGAGACCCGTCCGCTCCATCGAGGACCGGCTGCGCGAAACGCTGGGCGAGGGGCTGCTCACCGGCGAGCCGTTGCGCCACCACACCACGTTTCGCATCGGCGGACCCGCCGATTTCTATTTCGCGGCCCGCACCCCCGACCAGCTGGTCGAAGCACTCCATCTGGCGAACGAGATCGGCCTCCCCGTATTTCTGCTGGGCGGCGGCAGCAACCTGCTGGTCTCGGACGACGGGTTCCGCGGTCTGGTGCTGCGCAACGCGTGCGAGACGATCCAGTTCGACGGCACCGCGGCCCACGTCGGGTGCGGCGCCGACTTCCTCGACCTCATCTACCAGTGCCGCGACCGTGAGCTGGCCGGGCTCGAGTTCGCGGCCGGCATCCCGGGCTCGGTGGGCGGGGCGCTCTACGGCAGCGCCGGCTGCTACGGCGAGGACATCGGCACCTACACCATCGAGTGCACTCACGTGACGCTCGACGGCGGCACGGTCGAGACCCGGTCCGCCGCGTGGTACGAGTTCGCCTATCGCGATTCGCGGCTCAAGCGCGAGCCGCGCGTGCTGCTCTCATGCCTGCTCCAGTTCCGGCGTGGCGAGCGCCCCGCCATTCAGAAGATGATCGACGAGAAGCTCGAAGTGCGCCGGGTCAAGCACCCGCAGTGGCGGATCGAGCCCACCGCCGGCTCCTACTTCAAGAATCTGCCGCCCGACTGGCAGATGCCGGGTGCCAGGCTCTCGCCCGGGACGCGGCGCGTGGCCACGGGACAGCTGCTGGACGAGTGCGGCTGCCGCGGCCTGCGCGTGGGCGACGCCGTGGTGTTCGCCAAGCACGCCAACATCATCGTGAATGCCGGCCACGCCACGGCGCGCGAGGTGCTGGAGCTGGCCGCGATCATGAAGGCGCGCGCGCACGAGAAGTTCGGCGTCGAGCTGGAGGAAGAGGTGATGTTCCTGGGCGAGAGGCACGGGCGAGAGGCACGGCAGCTCCGGGGCCCTGAGCCCGCTCCGTGACCGCACGATCGAAGCGCCCCGGGCCTAAATGGCTTCGCCTGATTCGGCAAAGGTCGCGGGTCCGCCTGCGACGCGTGCGTGGCTACCGCCATCTGCCGAAGCTCGAAGCCGCGCTCGCGCGCGTGCTGAAGATCAAGGTCGATCGTGTTCGCCAGCAGAACGCGGCGCGACCATTCAACATGAGCCGCGTCGTTCGACAACCAAGAATGGGCTTGACTCCGGTGGGCCGTCGGCGGGAGGTTTCCGTTGCTGCCTCGAACGCTACCTCCTTAGGGCGGTAATCGTGACAACGCCGGCCGGAGAGACCTTCTGGTTCGGACAGGTGCGTTGCCGCAGGATGCCAAAGAGGAGAGAACAGGCATGAGTCGACCTCTAACCGCGGTCCTGCTCGCGGCAGTTCTGAACCCCGTCCCCCCCGTGCATGCAGGGAACAACTTCGGGGGCTCGGCTGCCCTGAGCTGGAGCGGCATTGCCGAGGTCAGCGACCTCCCGACGGTCCCGGTGGAACCCGTTCCGCTCTACCTCCTCCTCACTGGAATCCCTGACGTGCGGTCGCTAGCGGTTGAGCTCAAGTGGTCGCCGAACGACCTTGTCGGGCCCTGCTACTACCTCATTCCGATGGACTCGAGCGCCACCAGCTGCGGTTGGACTTCGTACCTGCAACCCCCTGGGGTCTTTGAGGAGGATTCAAGTTACACGTGGATGATCACCTTTGACGGAGCTCCGCGGAGCTGCGTCGTGTTCATGGTGGGCGGCGACTACTGCGAGGGCCGGCCCGCCAGCTTCTGTCTGATGTCCGTCAAGACAGTGGACTCCGACGGAGCGGTTGACGAGCTCACGGTGCTTGGGGGCGCCACGATCCTCGGTGGTGTGGAGGACGGATGCCCCGTGGTCGCACAGGACATCTTCCCGCACGTGGCGGTACTGGGTCGGGAGAACACGTTCACAATTCAGGGTCGCGACCTCTCCCAAGATACCCAGATTGCCCTGGTTGATGACGGGATAGCTGCCGCCGCGTCTTCGGTCGTTGTTGCGGGAGACACGACTGCTACGGCTACCGTCCCGATCCCGAGTAGCTTCGCCGGGCCGCTCGATGTGATCGTCAGCACCTCCACCAGTTCCGACACTCTCGCGAACCGCGTGCTCGTGGCGGACTCCTCGGCGGGCCTCGCACCGGTGTGGCAACTCGATGTCACGCAAGTGGACGACTTGCCGCGTGCGCGGGTAGTTGCCAATGAGTTTGTCAACACGGCTTATTTGGCTCCGTTCCCAATCCGCACTCTTCCGATCAAACGGAGGGTCGAGACCGCCGGCAGCTCCGGAGACCGCACAGTACCGGTCATTGGGGTCGATGTCGCGCCGCTGGACTTCGATACAAATGGGCGTCCGGCGGTAAGTCACTTGGCTTTCGTGTCCAGTTCCTTGGTAAGCGTGAATCCGCAGACTGGAAATGAGGCGATCCTTGCCTCGCCCGGTTTGGCAGGAATGGCGCGACCGCTCTCGCCGCAGCTGGCTGCCCGCACGGTGTCAGCCAATCTCCGGATCGGCCCGTCAGAAGAGTTCTTGGGATGGGAGAGATCTCCCACCGGGCAGTGGCTCGTGGTGCACACAAGCACCAGTACGCAGTTCTTTGTGGAAACGAGGACGGAACCGGTCCTCCGTCTCGCGGGCCGCTCATACGATGGGGTGTTCTCGAAGGACGGGAAGCGCTACGCCGCCGTGGTCGATGACGAGCGTCTCAGGCGCTGGATCGTCGTGTCTGCGGATGGTGCCATTCTCAAGGAGGGTGCGCCAAGCGAGGACTCCATGAGTCAATTGGAGCTATCGCCCCGGGCAGACGTGCTGACGTTTACGCGGGAGCGAAGTGCACACGTGCCCCCGACTATAGTGGCGGTCAACCTCGCAACCGGCGAGGAACATGTTCTCTCCATCATGCCCGATGGGACGCGCTACTACTCGGCCGACGGCCGTACAGTGCTCGTCCTAAGCCCGAGTCCGGGCAGCCTGCGCCTCTTCGATGTGACAGATCCGCTCAATCCGGTCGAGGTGGCGCCTCCGTTTGAGGCACCGGAGGGTCATTTTATTACTGGCGCGGTGTCGAATGATGGAATGCTCGTCGCCCTTCAAATGCTCGAGAGGGACGAAAATCCGATGCGCACCCTCACGCGGGTCATTGCCCTCGACCGGAATCTGCAGCAGCGCGCCGTGGTGGCCACGCGAACCCAAGCCGGTGGCCTGCAATTCGAGGGCCACTTCCTCCTTTCGGGAACGCAGCGCCACCCCATTCCCACATACTTCATTTTCAATCCGACCACACAGATCAGGCTGTACGATCTCGGCGGACTGTGAGGAGGGCCGCGATGAGACGGATGGCCATCATCCTATGGCTGCTTGCGGCGACTGCCCTTGTCCCAGGCAAGGCTCGGGCTCAGGCTCAGAAACAGTTCCTAGGCGACCCACTTCCCTATACGATCGGTGCGTTCATCTACAACCAGTTCATGCAGCTCGACAACATATCGCCCCAGCGCCTGCATACCGGGATTGACATTGAGACGACCTACCCTGGGGCCGACCAGAGAGTGGTTGCGCCCATTCGGTACGGCTCAGACAGTCAGGTGTTCCAGATTGGCCCGGATTGGGTTCGTCTCCTCGCACGCGACAGGCAGAATGGTAATGTGGCTGTCTTCGAGGCCTTGCACATTATTCCTGAGCCCTCACTCAGCCTTTGGTCGTGGATTGTCCGGAATACGCCGCTCGGCACGGTCGATCCCTCGCAGCCAACCCCGCACCTTCATGCTGCGCTTTTTCTGGCCGCAGGTGCCTCGCAATGCTGCTCTGACGTGGACCTTGTGCACCCACAACGGAACGGGTTTTCGACAGTAGGAAGTTGGAACGATGACACGTACGCGCCAAAGGTGGACTTGACCGTAGTGCACGGCGCCGCCGTAGGGAATCCGACGATCTTCGAGATCCATGCCTACGACCAGGCTGACCTGCAGCCATCGGTCTACAGCGGCATCTACGCGATTCGTCTCTACGTCGATGATGTCCTTGTCGACGCATTGTCCTTCGACCGGTGGCGAAACAAGAGCGGGAGCTCGTCGCCGACCGCGTCAGAGTACTACTACTGCACGGCTCCGCAGTGCACGCCTAGCGGGACGAACAACCCGAGCGTGCTGCAGTACAAGCTGTCCTGGGGCACGCAGGCGGGTGATCACATCTGGCGTCTCGATGTCTTCGACGCGAAAGGCAACCTGCTTCATGGCGATCCCCGGAACGGGCTCCCGGGGCGAGAGATGCCCGCGGTGTCGATGGGCGGTACGATCCTGGATGGGAGGGTGCATCTGACGTGGCGAATCGACGCCGGGGACCTGCGAGAGGCGGGAGTTCAAGCTTTCAGCGTCTGGGAGTCACCGGACCCGGTAGGCGTCTATCGAAAGGTGAACACTGCGCCGATTCCCGCGGCGGAGGGGCAGGAGCTATACGACTTTTTCGGCGACGCTCCCGCCGGGGTGGACAGCGTGTGGTACCGCCTCACGGCTCAGAATACTGTTGGGTCGACATTGATGCTTGGGGAGGCACGGTTGGGGGTGCCTGCGATTGTCGATGGCCTGCGGGGGTATCCGAACCCGATTGCCGATCGATACACCATCGCGCTGTCGCTCGCGCACCGGAGCACCGGTGAGGTGACGATCTTCGATCTAAGCGGTCGCCGGGTTCGGGCGGTTCACAACGGTCCCCTCGAGCCTGGCGTCACGAGAGTAGTCTGGGACGGCCGAGATGATGAGGGACGCTCAGTTCCAAACGGCGTGTACCTGCTTAAGGTTCGAACACTGCCGGGCCCGGAATTCGGCTCGCGGAAGATCGCGGTCTTCCGATAGGCCCGAGGCGGCTGGGATGCGCGAGGGCGCGGAATTTGCGAGTGCGGTCGCGGTGGCGCTTCTCCTCGCAGCGCCGGCCGCTCGGGCGTTCAACCCGCTGGACCCTTCAAACAGTTATGACTACGTCGTTCTCACCCACGATAGTCTTGCCGACTACGCCCAATACTATCTCTACCTCCACCGCTCGCTCCGCTCATGCATGGTTCGGCTTTCCGAGGTGCAGGCCGCGTTTCCAGGTGGCACCACTGTCGATCAGGTCCGATCCTTCGTTGTTTATGCGTACCAGAGCTGGCACGTTGCTCCCACCTACCTCCTCCTCGTCGGTGACGCCGATATGGTCGAGCCACAATACGATCTCATCCCCACATTTGTTGCACACAATCCATACTATAGCTGGGATGGGATCGATTGGTACGCCAATGATGGCTACTACGTCGGGTCGGCGATCCCTGGCCAGATGAAGCCTATTATGCACCTTGGCCGGATACCCGCCCGCGACACGTACCAAGTCAACCAGACGCAAATAAAGATCACTGAGTACCAGCTCCAGCGTGAGCCCGCTAACCCCGTGTGGCTAGAGAAGATTCTTATGCTGGTCGGAGACGCGAGCATTAACGAGTTCCCTGGAGAGCCGCGGAACGCGACGTATCGGACGCTCAACGATCAGCTCCGGGCCACGGAGCTCAACGCGTGGGATCTCGCGAAGATCACGACATATTATGCGGACGCTCTCTTCCAGGCTGGTCAGGACAGGACGGCCATCACCCGAGGCGCGTGGAATGCGGGCTACGGATTCGTGAACGCGCTCGGAAATACGCAGGACCTTAACTGGTTGGTTTTCATGGCCTACTTCAACTTGCCGGGTGTGGGGGTGGGTACGGGGAATCCGACATTCACGGAGAGCCTTGCGGAGACGTGGTACACGCCCGTGGTCTTCGCGAACAGCTGCTTCACCAACTGGTTTCATCGCGGACCGCAACTCTGCGTTGGTGAGGACCTGCTGTTTGGCGCCGATGCGGCGAGGGGCGCGGTGGCGGTTATCGGACCTACCCATCTTGCGGACATGGTGGAGACCTATGCGTTGAATCGCACGTTCGTGCACGCAATGGTCACAGATGGGGTGCGGAATATCGGGCGTCTGTACTCGACAGCCAAGAGCAAGTTCATCACGGAGAACCAGGGGCACGCTGTGTTCGCGGACCAGTACGTCCTTCTCGGAGACCCCGCCCTGGACATCAAGCTGGGGCCGCTTCCGAGCCCGACTGCCTACCGGAGCGGCATTGAAATCGAAGACGCACCAGTACTTCAGGACCAAGTGGTTGCGAAAACCTCGGACATCACGCTGGACAACGTGCGGGTGGTCAACGAAGCGCCTGGGGTGACGCCGCTGGTCGGCGAGCGGATGCTCAAGATATCGGGCCACGATGCTGCAGGTGCGCCCGGATCGATCGAGTGGAAGATGCAGGACATGAGTCTTCCGATCACGCAGAACATGATTCTGTCCTTCTGGCTCAATGTTCAGAGCACTCCCTCCGGCAACGGGAAGCTCGTGATCGATGGGAATACCTCTATTGGGCGGCTCAAGGACCGTCTGGATGTCTTTGATCAGTACGGCAGTCAACTTGACGCCAAGCTCCGGACCGCGACGGATCCAGGGTGGAGGTTTTACTACGCCGACTTGAGCCCCCTGCGCGGCGCGACACTTCAGGACTTGCGTATCCGCTACGAGTCGCTGAGCCCCGCGGATTCCGGAGCCATTTTGACCTACGTGGATAACATCCGGGTGGAGCGGTACGAGTCCGTGGAGAGTCAAGAGCTGATTAATCACTCATTCGAGGAGGATGTGGACGGCAACGGAACCCCCGACTTCTGGACAAACCTGAATGGTGAGACAACAACGTTGAATGGACTTCGGAGTGATGCCTTCAAGTCGGACGGGAACTACAGCATAGTCGTCCAGGATGTCTACGCCAACGGCGACGGTGCAAAGCAAGTGTTCACGGCGAATGTGGAGGCCGGTATGTATACCGTGCAGTTGAGGCACTATGCACCAGACCCCACAAGTTTCCGTGTTCGCATTCGTGATTTGGAGGTCGGAACACTACTCGTCGATATGTCTGTGAATACCTCAGCGACCTGGCAGACGGTGAATGCCCCGGTTGGCAACCCGTACTACGGCGTCCGACCCGCGCGATTCAGCTTGGAAGTAGTCCCGCAGGATCCCCTGCGGCCCGTCTACGTTGACAACGTTGAGATGTTCCCGCCGGTTGTCGTGAGCGTTGGAGGCCAGTCCACGCCCGGCGAGGGTCAGCAGCGAGCGCACCTGCTGGGGGTCAGGCCGAATCCGGGACGCTCGGGCCAGGCGGTCAGAGTCGATTTCGAGCTGCCTCAGGAGGCAGAGGTAGAGATCGGCATCTTTGATGTCACCGGGCGGCTGTTGAGGGAGATCCCCGCACGGAGGTTGGGTGCCGGAGCCCACTGGTGTGATCTGACGATCGGTAGCCGCGCATTTGCGGGAGGCAGTGGCTTGTGCTTCGTACGGATGAGTGTGGACGGCAAGTGGATGCCGGGCGCACGAAAGGCGGTCGTCTTGCCGTAATCAGGAATGAGCGATCAGCGGCGCAGTCTTGCATGCAAGCGTGAGAGCCGGCGACATGCGGCAATCCGCAGCGGAGAACGTCGTTGCCCATCGGTAGAAGCTGATTGAGATCGCCGGCTTCTCGTCCTAAATGGCCTCGCCTGATTCGGCAAAGGTCGGAGGTCCGCCTGCCGTGGCAAGGGTTTGCAAGGATTCGGCTATTGGCGGGGCGAGCCTCGCCAGGGCGTGTTCGATGCCGTGGCGCCACCGCCTGCCTTTCTCGCCCGCGGGCCGCGCCTCTGCGCGATGTCGGGGCGCTCGACCTCCCCGTGCGACGGGGTCTCGGTCCGTGCCACCCGGGACCTCGCACGAACGTAAGCGGAAGTCAGTTGGGTTCATAGCTGGCATTGCCGAATCAGGCGAAGCCATTTAGTCCGCGCCCCGCGCCCGCGGGAGCGGAGAGCGCGGAAGCGCCGCCGCCCGCTGCGCCCCGGCCGGAGTCCCCGGAGGCGGCCCGCCGCGGTTTCACGATCGCGGCGCTCATCATCCTCGCCGCGTGGGGAATGCTCTTCGCGCCCCAGCTTTTCTCCGGCCGGGTCTTCTTGAGCGGCGACTGGCCTCACTACCTGCCGTTCAGTGAGTTCTCCGGCGCGCGCTGGCGCGAGCTGCACCAGCGGACCTTCTGGAATCCGTACGTGTTCGCCGGCGTGCCCGCCGCCGCGAGCCTCGCCGACTCGCGGCCGCAGTATCTCCCGGACCTCATGCTCGATGCGCTCGGAACGCTGGACCGCCTGCCGGTGTGGCCGCCGCTGGTGGTGCCGCTGCTCGCGCATCTCGCGGGAATGCTGGCCGCCGCGCTGCTGGTCCGCTCGCTGTGGGGCACGGGGACGTGGGCGATGGCCTGGGCCGGCGTGGCCTGGGGACTGATGCCGAATCTGCTCGTGCCGTTCGCCCACGGCCACCACGCGCAACTCGTCACGGTCTCGCTCATGCCGGTGGCGCTGCTCGCGACCCACCGGCTTTTTGCCGCCGAGGGTTTTCGCGCCGCCGCGCGCCGGGCACTCGTGCTCGCGCTCGTGATCGCGATCCAGACCATCGCCGGGCACCCGCAGTTCGTCTACTACTCGGCCCTGCTCACGGGCGCCTTCGCGCTCGAGCGCGCGTGGTTGTCCGGTCATCGCGCGCGGCTTGCCCTGGCGCTTGCCGCGGCGCTGATGGGCTTCACGATGTCGGCCGCCACCTGGTGGCCGATGTCGCTTTATGGCGCGGACTCGGTGCGTGGGGTCGAGGGCGGAGTGTGGCTGGGTGAGGTGCGGCTGTACAGCATCGCGCTGCGCGATTTCCTCGTATTCGTGTGGCCGCGGGCGATGGGCTTCGGCGGGGAGACCTACTGGGGCGCGATGAACGGCACAGACTTCCCCCAGTACTTCGGAATCCTCGTCGTCCTGCTGCTCGGATTCGCGTGGTCGCGGCCCGAAGCGCGCGGGCACGGCGCGGGGCTCCTGCTCGCCGGCGCGGCCCTGCTCGCGGTCGTGCTGTCGCTCGGCACGCATCTCGGTCCCGCGTACGCGCTGCTCCACTTTTTCGTCCCCCTGTGGTCGCGGATGCGGGTGGCGGTGGCGGTGCTCATCGTGGCGCAACTGGCCTGCGCGCTGCTGTCGGCCCGCGGGCTCGATCGGGCGCTCGCCTGGCCTTCGGTGCCCGGGCCCGCGTCGCGCGCCCGGCGGGGCGCCTTCGTGGCGGCGGCGGTCGCCTCCGTTCTCGCGGCGGCGGTAGTGGCGATCGCCCCCGGCTCTCTCGAACGCGCCTACGCGCGATTCGCGCTCCATGCGCGTGACGGGTTCGGCGCAGCGCAGGCCATGCAAGCGGCCTCGGCAGCGCGGATGAGCCTGATGGTCCAGCTCGCGCTCGCGGGCGCCGCCGCGATCCTGCTCGCGTGGCGTGGCTCGACCCGGCCCGGCGCCAGGCTTGTCGGCCCGGCGCTCGTCTTGCTGCTGGCCACCGACCTGGGGATGGTCAGCATTCCCACGCTGCGCTCGGCCACCGGCGCCCGGGATCGGCTGGCGCCTCCGCCCGTGTCGCGGCTCGCCCGCCTGACCGCCGCGGAGCCCCACATTCGCGCCTCCTCCCAGTGGCAGAGAGAGTTCCTGCTCAACAACGACTGGGTAAGCTGGCGGGTTCCCTGGCTGGGCGGCTCGCACGGGACGCCCCCCCGGCGATGGAACGAGCTGATGGGCACCGGGCTCGTCGGCCACGCCGCGGTGCAGCGCGCGCTCGCGGTCCGGTACGTCTCGAACATCGCCGGCAGCGAGATGGATTCGTCCGATTACGAGCGCGTGCCCGACCCGGGGTCGAGCGTATCGCTGTGGCGCCTTCGCGGCGCGCTCTCGCGCGCCTACGCGGTGCCGCAGGTGCTCGCGCCCGGCAACGACGTCGCCGTGTTGTCCGCCATGGCGCGGGACGACTGGCTCCCCGGCCGCGTGGCGTTCACCACGGACGTGGCGGCAGCGGGCCTCTATCCGGGCTCGCCGCGCTGCGCGATCGGCTGGGTCGAGGACTCTCCCGATCGGCTGATCCTCGACGCCAACGCGCCCGACCGCGCCTTCATCGTGGTGGCCGACGCCTTCTTTGCGGGCTGGCGGGCCCGCGTGGACGGCGAAGCGGCCCCGCTCTTCCGCGTGAACCACATGGTGCGCGGGGTGGCGGTGCCCGCGGGCCGGCACCGTCTGACCATGTCGTACGAGCCCCCGGGCTGGGCGCCGGCGGTCGCCACCACGCGCGGCGCGGCGCTGCTGTGGCTGGTGCTGCTTGCCGGAACGATGCTTCCGGGGATCCGGAAGCGAACGGAGCAAGCGGCCGGCGCCTGAGCCGCTGGAGCGCGGGCCCTGGTCCCCGTAGTATCCGACGCGGCCAGGCCGGCGCTTCGCAGGGAAAGGATCGCGCGATGATTGCAGTCCACAAATGGTCCCGCGCCGCGCGCGTCGTGCGCCGCGCCGCGCGGGCGGTGCTCGCCCTCTCGAGCTGCGCCGCGATCCTCTGCTCCTCCTCCGCGGCCGGCGCGCCCGCGGTCGAGCTGGTCGAGACGCGCCCCGTGGAGTCCACGCTCGGCAACCCCGCGCTGCCCACGGCGCACGACGTCTGGCTCGAGATGATCCGCGGAGCCAGGCGTAGCCTCGACTTCGAGCAGTTCTACCTCTCGCACTGGCCCGGCGAGCCGACCGGGGACCTGCTCGATGCGATCGGCGAGGCCGCGAAACGCGGGGTCAGGGTGCGGCTGCTGCTCGACGCCCGCATGTACCGGACGTACCCGGAGCCGGCGGATTCGCTCGGGAAAGTCCCGGGCATCACGGTGCGCCGGATCGACATGGGCCGGATCGCGGGGGGAATACAGCATGCCAAGTTCATCCTGGCGGACGACGACCAGGTCTTCCTCGGCAGCCAGAACTTCGACTGGCGCGCGCTCAAGCACATCCACGAGCTGGGTCTCCGGGTGCGCGACGCGCGGATCGCCGCGACCTTCCGCGGCGCGTTCGAGTGGGACTGGGAGGCTGCCGGCGATCAGATGGCGGGACGCGACTCCACCGGCGCGCGGCAGCTCGCCGGCCCGAGGCGGGTCGTGGGCCCCGGCTCGGTGAACATAGTCCGAGCCCCGGGCGACACCGTCGAGGTCCGGCCGAGCTACAGCCCGAAGAAGTTCATCCCGGACTCCACGCTGTGGGACCGTGACGCTGTCGTTCGCATCCTGGACGCGGCTCGGCGCGAGATCGTGGTCCAACTCCTGACCTACGCGGTCGCCGACCGCGGAGAGCGCGATGACGCGATCGATCTCGCGCTGCGTCGCGCCGCGGCGCGCGGCGTGAAGGTCCGGCTCCTCGTCTCCGACTGGGAGGCCGACAGCCCGCGCATCGCAGATCTCCAGAGCCTGTCGCAGGTGCCGAACGTCGAGGCCCGGCTCTCGACCGTGCCCGAGTGGAGCGGCGGCTACATTCCGTTCGCGCGGGTCGAG
>CAZYQK010000080.1:0-14437 GCA_964650245.1 uncultured bacterium
CGCGGGTGCCAGGCCGGCCCCGAACAGCCTGCCGTCGGCGCCCACCACGAATCGTCGCCGGCAGCGCGGACAGCGCACCTCGGCCCCGCCCGGACCGATCAGGCGCTCGGGCAGTTCGTAGCGCGTCGAGCAATACGGGCACTGGACGGTCATGCTTCCTCCTGTGGCTCACCGGGTGAAAACCGTCCGCATTGTGCCCGAACCGCGCGGCCATTCAAGGCACGTTTATCCGGCGAGCGCGAGCTCGAGCGGCTCGCGGTAGTGCGCGAGCAGCACCGCCCTGAGCGGGGCGTGCCCGTCCTGCATCAGCCAGGGATCCTCCGCCACCACCGCGGCCGCCGCCGCGCGGGCCGCTTCGAGCAGCGGCTCGTCGCGCTTGAGGTCGGCGAGCTTCAAGCGCGGCAGCCCGCTCTGCCGCGTCCCCCACAACTCGCCCGGACCGCGCAGCTCGAGGTCGGCCTCGGCGATCGCGAAGCCGTCTTCGGTGCGGGTCAGCACGTCGAGCCGCTCGCGGGCGGTTCCACTCGCGCCGGAACCCGGCACCAGCACGCACACCGAGCGGTGCGCACCGCGCCCCACCCGCCCGCGCAGCTGGTGGAGCTGGGAGAGCCCGAAGCGCTCGGCGTTCTCGACCACCATGAGCGTCGCGTTGGCCACGTCCACCCCCACCTCGACCACCGTGGTCGTCACCAGCACCCCGGTCTCGCCGCGCGCGAACGCGGCCATCACCGCCTGCTTCGCTTCGGGCTTGAGCCGCCCGTGGAGCAGCCCGAGCGTGAAGCGCCGGAGCAGGGGGTGGCCCTTCAGCCGCTCGAACTCGGCCTCGGCCGCGCGCGCCTCGAGACGCCCGCCCTCCTCGATCACGGGCAGCACCACGAACGCCTGGCGGCCGGCGTCGAGCTCGCGCGCCATGAACTCGACCACCTGTGGGAACTTCTCCTCGCCGGTCACGCGCGTCACCACCCGCCCGCGCCCGGCGGGCCGGCCGCGCAGGCGGCTCACTTCGAGGTCGCCGTAGCAGGCCAGCATCAGAGTGCGCGGAATGGGCGTCGCGGTCAGCACCAGCACGTCCGGGATCACGCTCTTCTGCGCCAGCGTCGCGCGCTGCCGCACCCCGAACCGGTGCTGCTCGTCCACGATCGCGAGCCCCAGGCGCGGAAGCCTGACCTTTTCCTCGAGCAGCGCGTGCGTGCCGACCACCAGCAGCGGATCGCCCGCCTCGAGCCTTGTGGCGAGCGCGCGGCGCTCGGCGGCCGGAGTAGCGCCGGTGAGCGCCGCGATCGGGACCGCGGCGGTCCCCGCCAGCCGCTCGATGGTGGCGGCGTGCTGGCGCGCCAGGATCTCGGTCGGGGCCATGAACGCCACCTGGTGGCCGGCCTCGATCACGTGCAGCGCCGCGAGCAGGGCGACCACGGTCTTGCCGCTGCCAACGTCGCCCAGCAGCAGCCGCTGCATGGGATGGGGCGAGCGCAGGTCGGCCACGATCTCGGCCAGCGCCCGGTCCTGGTCGGCGGTGAGCGTGAAGGGCAGTGCCACGCGTACCGCCGCGGCCAGCGTTCCCTCCCCCGCGCTGGCCAGCCCGCGTCCCTCCTCGCGCAGCGCGCGGCGGCGCAGCTCGAGCACGCTTTGCAGCAGGAACAGCTCCTCGAATACGAGCCGGCGGCGCGCGGCGGCGAGCGCCGTGTCGTCGTCCGGAAAGTGGATGGCAGAGAGCGAATCGCCGAGCGGGGCGAGCGCGTGGGCGCGCGCCACCTCGTGCGGCACCGGATCGGGCACCCGTCCGGCGGCGTCGTCCAGCGCCGCGCGCACCGCGCTCCGCATGCCGCGCGCGGTGAGGCCCCGGGTCAGCGCGTGGACCGGCACCAGGCGCCCGACGTGGAGCAGCCGCTCGACCTCGCCCTCGATCAGCTCGAACATCGGATTTAGCATCCGGCCCTCGAGCGCGTCCAGCTCGCCGCTCACCACCACCCGCGCGCCGCGCCGGAAGCTGCGTGCCAGGAAGGGTTGCCCGAAGAAGTAGCAGGCCAGCGTGCCGCTGCCGTCCTCGAGCGTGGCGACGAAGTCGGTGCGTCCGGCGCGGGTGCGCAGCGCGGCCGCGTGCCTGACCGTGCCTTCCACCGTGACCAGCTCGCCCGGCGCGAGATCGCCGATGCGCACGAAGCGGCGCGCGTCGATGTAGGCGCGCGGGTAGTGCCGCATGAGGTGCTCGACTGTCGTGAGCCCGAGCCGCTCGAAGGCCCGGGCGCGCGCCGGTCCCACGCCCGGCAGGAACTGGAGGCGCGAAGCGGGCTCGAGCCGCGGCCGGGTCACGGCCGGCATGGGGAGAGAACTCGAGAGCATTGGAACATGGAATACGGGCGGCTCCTGGTCAGGACCCAGTCTCTTCGGAGCGCGGCGACGGGCACGACCGGCGGCGCGGAACCGGCGCATTGTGCGCGAGCCGGCGCGATCCGTGAAGCGCCGCTCGAGGCTCGGCGGTCGAGGGGGGCCGATGACCGCTCGTCGGCGTCTGTCGAGCGGGTCCCGCAGCACCACTGCCGATCGCGGCTCCCTAGAGACCCGGCAGCCGCGGGGCGAAATAGCGGATCATGACCTCTGTCACGACGGCCTGGCCATTGGTGTTCCAGTGCCCGTATCCCTGGCGCAGACGGGTGCTCTTGCCAGCCGACCGGAATGCGGGGCTCAGCGGGACGACATCGAACCCGTTTCGGGCTCCCACCGATCCCAGCCAGCGCTGAACCTTGTCCGGATCGAACACGGGGTCGTCTCTTCTTCGCGCAAGCAGGGCGGGATCTTCATTCTCCGCGATCCCGGTCACAAACACCACGAATTTGCCACCCTCCTGCCGCACGTCGCGAGCGAAGCGGGCGAGAATCTTCTCGGTGAGGCGAAACGCCGGGATCGAATCCGCAGGGGGTGATGCCGCCAAGTTCCAGGCGTAGTACCAGCCACCGGCACCGAAGAGGCCTGCCTCCGAAGTGTCCGGCCTGGCGCGGACGCGCAGATCCTGCCACATCGTCGCCACGAGCGTGAGCAGGCTCGAACGCTGCTTGAGCCATAACAGCCTCTCTTTCCTGCGGAACTGCGGTGAGTCCACGAACGAAGTGTCAAGCCGCAGCGAATCACCGACCTCCAGCAAGAACGGTTTCAGGAAAGACGCCCCGGGCCACGGCCAGTTGTCGGAGCAGTCGTTGAGTACGAACAACACGGCCACGATGTCCGGGTCGTAACGTACTCCCCATCGTCTGTAAGTCAGATACTCCTGAGTCGTTCCCAGGCCGGCCCGGCCGAGCGCGATGACTTCGACTCGATGGCCGGAAGGCGCACGGGCGTTGAGTCCGCGCTCGAGGCGCTTGTGAAACGTGCTGTCGAGCGGTACCCCGATCGCCTCCACGTACGAATCACCCACGATGAGGATTCGGGTCGTGCCCTGGGGTTTGGACTCGCTGTAATCACGGTCCCGCCAGCCCGCGGCATTCATCCGCCCCTGCGAGAATCCCTCGAACTTCCACCGGTATTGGGCACGCGGACGATAGCGATAGCCTATCGTGGCGTCCGGGATGACGTACGCGGGATAGAAGCCGAGGACGCGAATAACGCCCTCGCCGAGCAAGAGGGCGACGAGAGTGCCCGCAGCCAGCACGAATACATTTCCAATCAGCCGGCGGGAGCCCGTGCTCAAGCCGCGAGCCCGCGGACGGCGGGAAGGGCAGGGTGCGGAACTCCCGACACTGCCCTGCACCCGCATGGATTGCTGAACAGCTTCATCGGTGACCAGTCGAGTGGGTGGGTGACGCGGAACACCGGCGGGAGCCGATTCCCGCTGATCGAATAGGAAACCACGCGACTCCGGAGGCGCGGCGCTCGCGGACCATCGTGCGCGAACGCTGCGCTCAGCATGGCCGCCAGCGCCGCGCGGCAGTATAGGGGGCCGTGTGACGGGCGGTCAAAACCGTCACCTGCTCGTTTCGCTTTGGAATCGACCGATCCCTATTTCGAGACGGATTCCGAGACGTCTTTACACCGAGGCGCATCGGCTGGTAGGTTCCCCCATCCTCTTCAACAGCCACCCCGTGCTTCCGGTTCTCCGGATGGCGCGAGACCTATGACGGGAGGTAAGACCTTGGCTCAACGCTGTCACGTGTGCGGGAAGGGCACCATGTACGGGCACAGCGTGAGCCACGCTCACAACCTGTCCAAGCGCGTGTGGAACCCCAACCTCCAGCGCGTGCGCGCGCTGGTGGACGGCCGCGTGAAGAACATCGACGTTTGCACTCGCTGCCTGCGGGGAAACAAGGTGCAGAAGGCGGTGCGCGGCCGCCGGCCGGCTGCCGCGGTCTGATTCCCGAAACGCGCCCGGGGCGAATCGGGCGCGACCCCTCGCCCGACGACGCCACGCCTACGCCGCGCGCTCACGCCTCGCGCTCAGCAGCTCGCGCCACTCCAGCTGCTGGCGCGGCAGCGCGTGGAGCGGGTCGAGTTCGAGCGCGCGCGCGAACTCCTGGTCGGCCTCGCGGCTGCGGGCCTGCGCCAGCAGCGCCCAGCCCAGGTCGGCGCGCGCCGCCGCGAAGCTCGGGTTGAGCAGCACCGCCGCCCGGAGCGGCGCTTCGGCCCCCGTCCCGTCGCCGCGCAGCAAGCGCGTGCGCCCGAGCAGCGCCTGCACGTCGGCCCACTGGGGGTGGCTCTGCGCGAGCCCGGCGAGCCGCTCCTCGGCCGCCGCGTGCCGCCCCAGCAGCAGCTCCACGCGCGCCAGCTCGATCGCGGCCGCGCCGTAACCCGGCGCGAGCGCGAGCGCGGCGCCGTAGGCCTCGCGCGCGCCCTCCAGATCGCCGGCCGCGCTCCGGATGCGCGCCAGCGCGAGATGGAGGTCGGGGTAGTCGGGCTGGAGCGCCAGCCCGCGCCGGATCTCGGCCTCCGCCGCGGCGGGATCACCCAGCTGCATCAGCAGCGGCGCCGCCTCCAGCACGGACTGCGGGATCTCCCGATCGCGCGCGAGCCCGCGCCGCAGCGCGCGCAGCGCGTCGTCGCGCCGGCCGAGCGCGTGGTAGACCAGCCCCAGCAGGCGCTGGCCGCGAGAAAATCCGCGGTTGAGCTCGACCGCCCGCTCCAGGGATTCCGCGGCGCGCGCGAACTCCCCGGCGCGGAAGCGGGCGAGCCCGAGCCAGAAATGAAGGTCGGGAAAGTCCGGAAAGGCCTCGAGCGCCGCCGTCAGCTCCGCGGCCGCCTCGCGCGCCTCGCCCTGCTCGAGTCGGGCGCGTGCCAGGAGGATGCGGGCCTCGAGGTAGCGCGGGTTGATGCGCAGCGCCTGATCGAGCTGGACGATCGCTTCCTCCGCGCGCCCGGCCTCGAGCAGCAGGCCGCCCAGCCGGCATCGGCGGTCGGCCCAGGAAGGCTGCTCCTCCACCGCCCGCTCCAGGTCTTCGATCGCGCCCGCCAGGTCGCCGGCGTGGTAGCGCTCCAGCGCGCGCTCGTGGGGCCGGGCCGCCGCCGTCCCGGGGCGGCGTTCCGGCGGCACCAGCCGCGCCCACTCGGCCGTTCCCCATTCCGCGGCGCGCGCGCTGGCTACTCCGGCCGGCAGCTCGAAGCCGAGCGCGAGCGCGTGCTCGAGCGAGGCCGCGGCGCCCGCGCGGTCCCCGAGCTGGCTCCGGCACACCGCCATCAGCAGGTGGGCCTCTACGTAGCTCGGCTGGTCGCCGAGCGCGAGCGCGAGATCGTCTGCCGCCTCGTTCGCGCGTCCCGAGCGCTCGTAGATGCGCGCCCGGAGATACCGCACGTCGGGGAACGAGGGATTCTCCTCGAGCACGCGCGTGAATTCCCGCTCCGCGCGCGGGTAGTCGCCGGCGTGGAAGAACGCGAGGCCGAGCCGCGACCGTGCCTCGGCCGCGTAGCAGCGCGCGAGGCTCCAGTCCGGATCGGACGGTTGGCGCACTTCCTCGAGCGCCCGCTCGAAGCACTCCGCCGCGCGCTCGAATTCGCCGCGGTTGAAGTGCACCATTCCGCGATGGTAGTGACGGTTGTGGCCCCACCTGAGCAAGGTAGAAAGGATCGTCAGGACACGCTCCTTCCAGCGGCCGTGAACGGCGCGGCGCCGCCGCGCGCCTCGCCCCGGCCGGTCACGAGTCGCACGCGGGCGGCTCAGTCCATCTGTCGTCTCAGAAAGGTCGGCACCTCGAGCGACTCGCCACGCGTGCCGGGGCGATTCCAGCGGCCGCCGCGCCCTTCATCCCGCCTCCACGGCTGCGGGTGGCGGTAGTCGCCGGCGGCCTCGCCCTCCTGGGCCACGCGCGCCTTGTCGATCAGCTTGAGCCGCGGCTCGACGTGTCCGAATCCGGTCGCGACCACCGTGATCATCACCTCACCGTCCATGTTGGGATCGATCACCGCCCCGAAGATGACGTTGGCGTCTTCCCCCGCCGCGCCCACCACCACCCCGGCCGCCTCGTTGACCTCGTGCAGCGTCAGGTCGCGCCCGCCGGTGATGTTCACCAGCACGCCCTCGGCGCCCGCGATCGAGACGTCCTCGAGCAGCGGGCTCGAGACCGCGGCCTGCGCCGCCTCGGTCGCGCGCGAAGCGCCGGACGCGCGGCCGGTGCCCATCAGGGCGTTGCCGCGGTTCGACATCACCGCCTTCACGTCGGCGAAGTCCAGGTTGACGATGCCCGGCACGGTCACCAGGTCCGAGATGCCCTTGGTGGCCTTGAGCAGGACCTCGTCGCACACGCTGAAGGCGTCCGAGAGCGAAGTGCCCTTGTCCACCACCGCGAGCAGCCGCTCGTTCGGAATCACGATCAGGGTGTCGACCTCGGCCCGCAGCTCGCTCAGGCCCTCCTCGGCCTGCCGCATGCGCCGCCGGCCCTCGAACTGGAACGGCTTGGTGACCACCGCCACCGTGAGCGCCCCGGTCTGCTTCGCGATGCGCGCCACCACGGGGGCGGCGCCGGTGCCGGTGCCGCCACCCATGCCGGCGGTGATGAACACCATGTCGCTGTCGGCGAGCGCATCCGTGATGGACTGAGAGTCCTCCTCGGCCGCCGCGCGGCCCTGGCTGGGATCGCCGCCCGAGCCCAGCCCGCGGGTGGCGTTCATCCCGATCTGGATGCGGTGTGGCGCCAGCGACTGGTTGAGCGCCTGCAGGTCGGTGTTGGCGACGATGAACTCCACGCCGCGCAGCCCCGCGCCGATCATGCGGTTCACGGCGTTGCTGCCCGCGCCCCCGCAGCCGATGACCTTGAGCTTCGCGGTGTTCGTGGTCTCGATTTCCAGCTCGAACATGGCACCACTCCTTGTGCCCTTCCCGGAGGCGCCGCGGCGGGGTCCCTCCGCGCGCGCGAGAGCGCCCGGGTGTGAGGCGGTTGAAGGGTCAGAACAGATCGGTGAACCAGCGCCGCAGGTCGAACCCGCGGCCCCTTTCGCGGTGACCGCGCCGCTCGCGGCCGGTCCCCTCGCCGCTCTCGCCCAGCGCGGCGTGGAGCACGAGGCCCACGCCGGTCGCGAAGCGCGGATCGGCGACGTTGGCCGAGAGCCCCCCCAGTCCCTGGGGCACTCCGAGCCTCACCGGCATCTCGAACACCTGCTCCGCAAGCTCGACCACGCCGGGCATGAGCGAGGTGCCGCCGGTCAGCACCACGCCTCCGCCCAGCAGCTCGGCGAAGTGGTTCTTCTTCACCTCCTTGTTGGCGAGCGCGAAGATCTCCTCCATCCGCGGCTCGATCATCGAGGCCAGGACGTGGCGAGAGATCTCGCGGTCGGCGCGGCCGCCCACGCCGGACACCGTGACGGTCTGCTGGGGCGGCACCAGCGCCGCGAGCGCGCAACCGTGCTGGATCTTGATCTGTTCCGCCTTGTCGATCGGGGTGCGCAGCCCGATCGCGATGTCGTTGGTCACGTTCGCGCCGCCGAACGGGACGATCGCGGTGTGGCGGATCGAGCCCTCGAAGAATACGGCGACATCGGTCGTGCCGCCGCCCAGGTCGAGCAGCACCACGCCCAGATCGCGCTCGTCCCGACCCAGCACCGCGTTCGCCGAGGCCAGCGGCTCGAGCACCAGGTCCGCGACCTTGAAGCCCGCGCGCTGGATCGCGCGGCAGATGTTCTTGGCCGAAGTCACGGCACCGGTGATGATGTGCACCTCGGCTTCCAGCCGCACGCCGCTCATTCCGGTCGGATCCTTGATCCCGTCCTGATCGTCGACGATGAATTCCTGCGGGATGACGTGGATGATCTCGCGGTCCATCGGGATGGCGATGGCCTTGGCCGCCTCGACGACTCGATCCACGTCTGCCGGACCGATCTCGTTGTCCTTGCGCGAAACAGCGATCACGCCGCGGCTGTTGATGCTGCGGATGTGGTCCCCCGCGATGCCGGCGGTCACGTCGCGAATCGGCACTCCCGCCATGCGCTCGGCCTCCTCGGCCGCGCGCTGGATGCTGTGCACGGTCTTCTCGAGATCCACCACCACCCCGCGGCGCAGCCCTTCGCTGGGGGCGTTGCCGACGCCGACCACGCGCAGCTCGCCCGACCCGTTCTGGTCGGCGACGATGCACGAGATCTTGGTGGTGCCGATGTCCAGTCCCACGAACGTCCGGGAAGCCTGTCCCATGGTGACGCTCACCTCCCCTTTGAGCTAGCTACGCTGCGCGCTCGTCGCGCCGCCGGGCGCGACGGGCCGCACGATGACCTGATTCTCGAACCGGAGATCCACCTCCTGGGCCCGCATGCCTCGATGCGCGAGGTCCGCCAACACCACCCGCAGCGCGGACAGCGTGCGGGTGCCGGGCGGCCAGGCCGAGGACAGCACGCGCGTGCCGTTCATGAGCAGGAGCCCGGTCGAGTGCTGCTCCGTCACGTCGAGCTCCGAAATCTGTCCGCCGAGCGACAGCTCCCGGGCCGAGAGCGCGCGCATCCAGGCCAGCCCTCGCCGCACCTCGACGGTGCCGAGCCGTGAGCCGGCGGGCAGGCGCTCCAGGCTGGGTCCCGCCAGCAGCGGCACGTCGGCCGCCACACCCTCGGCCAGCGGGGCCAGCAGCACCCCGTCCGAGTCGATCTCCCACGGCACGCCGTGCGCGACCAGCAGCACCGGCAGCCGCTCCTCGATCCGGATGGTGAGCGAGCGCAGGCCGCGGCGCCGGAACTCGGCTGCCGCCACCCGCGGATGCAACAGCAGGCGCTGGCGCGCGCGCTCGAAGTCGAGCGCGAACAGGTCGGCGCCGCGCTCGAGGCCCGCCACCTCCAGCACCCGCGCGGCGTCCAGGTAGTGAAGCCCCTCCACCCGGACCTCGTCGAGAACGGCCCAGCGGCGCCGCATCGCGTCCCACGGCAGGTGCACGAGTACGACCAGGACGGCGAGCGTGCCCAGCATGGCGAGCACGCGCCGCGCGACCCCGCCACGGGCGCGCGGCCGCTCGGCCCTGAGCGCGCGACCGCGGTAGAGGCTCATCGCGGATGCTCCGCGGCGGAGACGCCGCTCCGCAGGAGGCCCAGGATCTCGTCGGCCAGCTTCCACACGTCGCCGGCCCCGAGCGTGAGCACCAGATCGCCGGGGCGCGCCTCCGCGACCACCGCGGCCACCACCGCGAACGCGTCGGGGGCGTATGCGACATGCGCCGAGCCCTGCTCGAGAGCGCTCTCCACCACGGTGCGCCCCGACACGCCCGCGATCGGCGCCTCGCCCGCCGGGTAGACGTCCAGCACCCAGACCCGGTCGGCCTCGCGGAAAGCGCCGCCGAACTCCTCCCGCAGGAGCGCGGTGCGCGTGTAGCGATGCGGCTGGAACACCACCAGCACGCGGCTCCCCAGCGTGCGCGCCGCGGCGAGCGTGGCCAGGATCTCGGTGGGATGGTGCCCGTAATCGTCCACCACGCGCACGCCCGCGGCCTCACCGCGGGTCTCGAAGCGGCGCCCCACGCCGTGGAAGGCGGCGAGCGACTCTGCGATGTGATCGAAGCCGACCTCGACCTCGAGCCCGACGGCGACCGCGGCCAGGGCGTTGAGCGCGTTGTGGCGGCCCGGCACCGGGAGCTCGATCACGCCCAGCTCGCGGCCGAAGGCGCCGACCGCCATGCGCGAGCCTCCGGGCACGAGCTCGATCCTCGTGGCGCGGATCTGCGCCTCGGGCCGGGTGCCGTAGAGCGTGGTGCGCCGGGTGACCGAGGGCAGGATCTCACGCACCGGCCCGTCGTCCGCGCACAGCACGGTGACGCCGTAGAACGGCACGCGGTTGGCGAAGTAGATGAATGCCTGGCGGATCGCCTCGAGCCCGGCGTAGTGGTCGAGGTGCTCACGGTCGATGTTGGTGATCACGGCGACCGCGGGATTCAGGCGCAGGAACGAGCCGTCGCTCTCGTCGGCCTCCGCGACCAGGAACTGCCCGTGCCCGAGCCGGGCGTTGGAACCGATGGCATGCAGGCGGCCGCCCACCACGATGGTGGGATCCAGCCCGCCGCGCGCCAGCACCGCGGCGATCATCGAGGTGGTCGTGGTCTTGCCGTGTGAGCCGCCCACCGCGACGCCGTACTTCATGCGCATGAGCTCCGACAGCATCTCGGCGCGGCCGATCACGGGAATGGCGGCCGCGCGCGCGGCCTGAAGCTCGGGGTTCTCGGGTTTCACGGCGCTGGAATAGACCACCACCTGCGCGCCCTCGACGTTCGCCGGGGCGTGGCCCTGGAACACCCGGCCCCCGAGCCGCACCAGGCGGTCGGTGGTCTCGCTCAGGCGGAGGTCGCTGCCCGAAACCTGGTAGCCCAGGTTGAGCAGCACCTCGGCGATGCCGCACATGCCGGCGCCGCCGATCCCGATGAAGTGGATCCGGTGGGTGCGTCCGTACATCAGTGGCCCCTCATTTCAGCGCCCTCCGCCCTCTCCGGCACCGTCCGCGGCGCGCGCCGCCTTGCGGCCCGCCGACCAGCGCTCGAGGCTCTTCGCGATGCGCTCCGCGGCGTCGGGCCGCGCGAAGGTGCGCGCGTTCGCCGACATGCGCGACAGCGTCTGGCGGTCGCTCACCAGGTGGGCGATCTCGCGTGCCAGCCGCTCGCCCGACAGCTCGCGGTCGAGAATCATGGCCGCCGCCCCGCGATCCACCAGGTTGGCCGCGTTCACCACCTGGTGCCCGTGGGCCGCGTGCGGGTAGGGCACGAGGATGGCGGGCGTGCCGCACACCGCGATCTCCGCCAGCGTCATCGCACCCGAGCGGCACACCACCAGATCGGCGGCGGCGTACGCCATGTGAATGCGCTGCAGAAAGGGCAGCACCCGGGCGGGGAGCTGCTCGCGCTCGACGATGCCGCCCGCCCATTCGAAGTCCTCGCGCCCGGTCTGGAGGATGAACTGGACGTCCACCCGGCCCTTCAGCCGCCGCATGGCTTCGAGCGCCGCCTCGTTGATGCGGTGCGCGCCGCGGCTGCCGCCGAAGATGAACACCGTGGGCCGGCCCGGGATGAGCCCGAACTCCTGGAGCGCGGTCGCGCGGTCGCCGCTCAGGATGTAGGAGCGCACCGGATTGCCGCTCACCTTGAGGTTGTCCTTGCGCGCGAAGTAGGAGCGCGCCTCGACGAACGAGAGGTGGACCTCGTCGGCGAGCCGCGCCAGCCAGCGGTTGGCCAGGCCGGGGATGCTGTTCTGCTCCTGGAGCAGCAGCGGGCGGCCCAGCATCCAGGCCGCGAACGACACCGGGCCGCTCACGTAGCCCCCGGTGCCGAGCACGACGTCGGGCCGCTCGCGCCACACGATCCACAGCGACTGGACCAGTCCGATCAGGTTCGAGAGCAGCGCCCATGGCCAGCGCCACCAGGCGCGGCGCGGAAACCCGCGCGTGAGCACGTAGCGGATGGCAAATCCCGCGCCCGGCACCGCCTGCGCCTCGAGACCGCGCCGTCCTCCAACAAACACGACGGTGGTGGATGGACGCCGCCGCTTGAGCTCCTCGGCCACCGCGATGCCGGGGAAGACGTGGCCGCCGGTGCCGCCGCCCGCCACCAGTACCTTCATGCGTCCCCCCTCGACCAGCGCTGGCGGGCGAGCGCCTCGTCGAGGCCGTTCATCGAGCTGATGCGGAACAGCAGACCGGCCGCCGCCAAGTTGGCGACCAGCGCCGATCCGCCGTACGAGACGAACGGCAGCGGCAACCCGGTGGTGGGCGCCAGGCCCGTCGCCACCGCGAGGTTGACCAGGGCGTAGAGCCCGAATTGAAGCGTGAGTCCCGCCGCCAGCAGGCCGCTGAACGGCTCCGCGGCGCGCACCGCCACCCGCATGCCGCGCCACACCAGCAGCGCGAACAGCACGAGCAGGATGGTGGCGCCGATGAAGCCGGTCTCCTCGGCCATGATGGAGAAGATGAAGTCGGTGTGGGCCTCGGGCAGGAACAGGTATTTCTGCAGGCTCCCGCCGATGCCGCGGCCCATCCAGCCCCCCGAGCCGATCGCGATCAGCGACTGATCGAGCTGCCAGCCGGCCCCGTGGGCGTCGAGCGCCCCGGTGAGCGTGAACTTGAGAAACGTGCGAAGCCGCTCCATCTGGTATGGGTGGCTCTGAAGTGCCAGCGCCACGCCGGCGAGTCCCGCACCCACGGGAACCGCGAGATGGCGCAGCCGCGCTCCGGCCATGAACACCATGAGGAAGCCGGTGAGACCGAGCAGCGCGGCGCTGCTCAAGTTGGGCTGGAGCAGGATGAGCCCGCTCAACGCGCCCACCATCGCGAGCGGGGGCAGCAGCCCGCGCGCGAAGCCGCGCTCCGCGGGAGGATGACGCTTGAGCCACCACGCCAGGAACACGACCGCCGCGATCCGCACCAGGTCGGTGGGCTGGATGGAGAGCGTTCCGACCGGAAGCCATCGCGTCGCGCCGTTCACGACGCGGCCCAGCACCACGACCGCGGCCAGCAGTCCGGCGCTCACGCCCAGCAGCCAGGGAGACAGCGCCTCGAGCCGCTTGAGGCTCGCGCGCGCGCACAGCAGGAGCACCGCCATGCCGACCGCGACGCGCTGCAGCTGGCGCACCAGGAAGTGGTCGGGATCCTGGTAGCGGGTGATCCCCAGGATCGCGCTCGAGGAGTAGACCATGATGAGGCCCACCGCCGTGAGCGCGAGCGCGAGCACGGGAATCCAGCGGTCCCCGCGATTCACGCCGGCACCTCGCGGAGCTTGAGCCGCTCGACTTCAGCCTTGAAGCGCCGGCCCCGGTCCTCGAAGTCGCGGAACATGTCGAACGAGGCGCAGCCGGGCGAGAGCAGCACCACCGCAGGGCGCTTTTCCGAGCGCTTCGCGAGCTCGAACGCCAGGTCCACCGCCCCCGCCAGCGAGTCCGCGCGCGAAAGCGGCAGCCCCTGCCAGGCGGCGGCGATGCGCGGCGCCCCTTCCCCGATCAGCACGGCGTGCAGCACCCGGCGGCGCGCGAGCTCGCGCGCCGCCGCGAAGTCCTGCCCCTTGTCGCGCCCGCCCACGATCAGCACCAGCGGCTGCTCGAAGCTCTCGAGCGCGACCTTGAGCGAGTCCAGGTTGGTGGCCTTGGAGTCGTTCACGAACTCGACGCCCTCCACCTGCCCGACGCGTTCGAGCCGGTGTTCGAGCCCCCGGTACTCGCGCAGCACGGCGCGCAGCGTGGCGGGCGAGATCTCGAGCGGCAGCGTGGTGGCGAGCGCCGCCAGCACGTTGGCGTGGTTGTGGCGCCCGCGCAGCTGGAGCTCACTGGTTGAGACCAGCCGCTCGGTTCCCCCTCGCCAGGCGAGCACCAGCGTCTCGCCGTCGAGAAACGCGCCCTCGCCCACCGGCCCCCGGAGCGAAAAGGCGAGCGCCGAGCCTCCGCCCGCGCGGCGCTTCGCGACCTCGGGGTCGTCCGCGTTCCACACCGCGTAATCGTTCTCGTTCTGGCGCTCGAACAGGCGTCGCTTGCACGCACCGTAGGCATCGAGATCCCGGTGGCGGTCGAGGTGGTCGGGCGTCAGATTGAGCCAGGTCGCGACGAACGGCTTCAGGTGCTCGACGGTCTCGAGCTGGAACGACGACACCTCGGCCACCAGCAGCCCGGTTGGGCTCACGCGCTCGGCCACCTCGCACGCCGCGCGCCCGATGTTGCCGCACACCTCCACTTCCCGCCCGGCGGCCGCCAGCAGTGCGCCGACCAGGTCGGTGGTCGTGCTCTTGCCGTTGGTGCCGGTGACGCACACGAACGGCGCGTGGGCGGCGAGGAACGCCAGCTCCAGCTCGGACAGGAGCGGCACGCCGTGCGCGCGGGCCGAGACCGCGAGCGGATGGGTGACGGGAATGCCCGGGCTCCACACCACGAAATCGCGGCCCTCGAGCAGCCCGGCGTCGTCGCGTCCGAGCACCGCCTCGGCGCCGAGCTCTTTGAGCTTCGAGACCGCCCCGGGCAGATCGGCCGCGCCGCGCGCGTCGCACACCCGCGCCGCCAGCCCGTGGCAGGCGAGCAGCGAGGCGGCGGCCAG
>CAZYQK010000081.1:0-14371 GCA_964650245.1 uncultured bacterium
GGGGCGGGCGGGCCGGGAGCCACCGGCGCCGCGCCCGGCAACGGCGCGAAGCCCGGGGCGGCCGACGGCGCCGCGGGCCGCGCGATCCGGGACTGCATGTACTCGAGCAGGTCGTCGCGCGTGACGCGGCCCGCGACCCCCGAGCCGGCGATGGCGGCAATCTCCTGCGCGCTGAGATCGTGCTCGCGCATGATCTTCCGTACCGCGGGCGAGAGGTTGCGCTGCGCTTCGAGCCCGGCTCCGCCGTTTCCGGTCGGCGCGCCCGATGCCGCAACGGGCGTTCGGGCCGCGGTCGGGATGCTGGCCGCGGTCGCGATCGCGGGTGTTGCCGCCGCGGCCGGAGCACCCGCGGCGGCCCGCGCGGCGGCCGGGCGTGCGGCGGCGCCGGACTCCTCACCCGCGCCCGCCAGCACTGCGATCTCGGTGCCGACCAGCACCGTGGTGCCCTCCGGAACCACGATCGCCTGCAGCACGCCTTCCGCCGGCGAAGGAATCTCGACGTTGATCTTGTCGGTCTGAATCTCGACCAGCGGCTCCTCCTTGCGCACCCGGTCACCGACCGCCTTGAGCCACCTGGAAACCGTTCCCTCGGCCACGCTCTCGCCGAGCTGGGGCACCACGATAGAAATCGGCATCGAGTCATCCTCCATGAGCGCCGTGGGGCCGAAGCCCGCCGCCGACGGTCACCCGCTGCGGCGCCGCGCACGACGCGCAGCCACGACTATAGCGAATCAGCCCCTCAGGGGCGATGGGGCGCCGTCCCGCCATTCGGCAGCCGGCGCCGCTCCAGCCGCAGCCGGCGCCGCTCCAGCGCCCGCGCGTGCTCGGCGCGCTCGGCGTCACCCTCCAGCGCCAGCGTCGCCACCGGCGTCGGACGCCGCGTCACCGGGTCCAGCGCCACGAAAGTGACGAAGGCGGTGCTGGTGTGCCGGCGCTCGCCCGTGAGCAGGTCCTCGGATTCCACGTCCACCCGGATCTCCATGCTGCTCCGGTCCACGAGCGTGATGCGCGCGTGGATCAGGGCGAGCTGGCCGACCTGGATCGGCGCGAGGAACGACATCTCGTCGATCGCCGCCGTCACCACCGGGCGCCGGCAGTGGCGACTCGCGACCACCGCCGCGGCCATGTCGATCCAGTGCATGACCGTTCCGCCCAGCACGCTGCCGTGGACGTTGGCGTGATGCGGCAGCACCAGGTGGGCCATCTCGGTGGCCGAGACGGCCGCGCGCGGGCCGCGCGATGCTTCAGCCGCCATGGCACCGGCGGTGGGGCCCGGAACGCAGGGCCCGGCGGGGGTCCGGCTGGTCGAAACGCAAGCGCGGCATTATAGGAGGCTGCGCGCGGCCCGCGCAATCGAGCGCCCTGCAACACGACGGCCGGGCTCCACGCGGAGCCCGGCCGTCGCTCGAAGCGATGGCTAGTTCAGCCTGACCGCACGCACCACGCGCGTCTCGGCGCCGAACTTGAGCCGGTAGAAGTAGACGCCGGGCCCGGCTGCCTTGCCCGCAGCATCGAGTCCGTTCCACTGGCGGCTGTACGGACCGGGGTCAAAGACTCCCCTCGCCACCGTGGCGACGCGGCGTCCCGCGAGGTCGAACACTCCGATATCCACCTGGCCCCGTGTCGGCAGCGTGAAGCTGACGTTCGCCGTCCGTGACGGGTTCGGGAACACGCTCAGGTCGAGCGCCGCGTGGTCGCCGGACGGCACGTCCACGCCGAAGCCCAGCTCGACGACGTCGGCCGCGTCGCGCGGGCAGATCCGGAAGCTTCCGAACGCGATGTGCTGCACTCCCGTCACGTCGATCGTCATGTTCGAGTCCGGCGGGTCGAACGTGCTAAGCACGCCGTTCAGGTTCGAGACCAGCGTGGTGTCGCCGGTCTCCGCCTTGGTCCCTCTGACGAACCACGACTGCCCGACGTTACGCTGCTCGGAGACGCTGACCTTGTGGAGCTGGATCAGCATGCCCTCGTAGTCCTCGCCGGTGAGCACGGACTGGGTCAGATCGGTGGTCGTGTCCTTCTGCGTGCCCACCGGGATGATGGTCGGAGAGGGCTCGGCGAAGATATGACCCGGGACGACCCTCGCCGCCGGGATCGCGGCGAGCCCTTCGTCCACGATGTACACCGTCGAGACGACTTCGGTCTCAGTGCCGAATTCCTGGACCTGGCCGGCGATCAGGTACTTGTGGCCGCGCACCAGCGGCGCGGTCGGGCCGAACACCGAAAGTCCGCCGCGCAGGCCGGCGTCCGCATCCTCAAGGTAGTAAAGGCTCCCGTACTGGCCGATGCCGACGCCCCGGAAGCTGAGCCTGGTGCCGAGCGTGGTGCCGGGTCCGGCGAAGCGCGAACGGTCGTCGTAGACCGGCAGCATCGTGGGATCGGGCCGCTGCACGTCGGCGCACTTGAGCACGCCGTTCACGAAGGTGCGCTGCTGCTGCGGCGATATGATGCAAAGCGGGCAGGTCTGGGAGCCGATGTCCACGGCGGAAACCGTCTCGATGTCACCGTCGGTGCGCACGCTGGTGATCTGGAGCTGTACGGCCTGCCCCGATCCGCCTTCGACGGTCGCGAGGTCCACGATGGAGCCGTCGATCCCCGAGCCGAGCCCGTAGTTGCCCTCGATCTCGGCGGTGGTGACGTCCACGTTGCGGTCGAACACGAGGCGCAGGGTGAGATTGCTCGTTCCGGCCGCGCGGTTCGCCCGGTACGGGGCGGCGAAGGTGTCGTCAATCGGGTAGGCGTCCGTCAGGTTCGGCGCTACCGCGAGGAACATGTCGTTCCCGTTTCGGATCTGCACGCGGTACGAGTTCACGCCGAGGGTCGTGTTCTGGAACACGATCCCCTGGATCGAGTCGATGTTCGTTCCGGGGGCGGGAGGCGTCACCGTGGTGAGCGTGTTGCCGTCAATCAGCGTACTGTCGCCCGGGCTGCCGGGGTTCACGATCAGGAACGAGTTGAAGGGGAGCGCCGGCAAGCCGCCCTGGCCCACATTGCGGCCGACCTTGAGCGGGCCCCGGAGGCGCACCAGCGTGGCCTCGCGCCTCTCGCCCTGGTTGCCCGACGAGCTCGGGACCCAGTTCAACTCCGTCGTGGTGGAGATCCGAAACGGAGGCAGGGGGTTCCCGGAGCTGATCCTCCGGATGATGATGTCGTTCGTGCTCTGGATGACGTCCGGGCCTTCGATCTCTGTGGTGCCGTTGCTCGCGGGGAACTCCTGCGTGGTGCCGTAGACCGCGATGCTGTCGCCGAGCGCGAGGAGGAAGGGTGAGGCATTGTAGTTCGTGGCGCCGGTGAAGGCCTGAACGCCGGTGAAGTCGCCGCCCTGGCTGTTCTGGAAGTACACCGCATAGGCCGAGGCCTTGGCGTCGAAACCGATGATGATGCCCTTTACCCCGAGCACGGTGTCGAGCAGCGCCGGATGGCAGGGCGCGAGCAGGGTGTCGGTCTGCTGGATCTGGTAGGGCGGAAGCGAGTCGGTGGTACAGCTTCGGTAGGACGGCCCGGGCGGGTACTTGTTGGCGGCCAGCGCGGCTGCGGCGGTACACAGCAGGAGCGTGACCCCGAGAAGCGGAGTGGCGATTCTCTTCATCGTGGCTTCCCTCGGTGTGCGGGTGGTCGATCCAGCGATGGACAAGGGACGACGGTGTGCTCGGACGCCTGACTCCACGTGCGACCGTCACCGAACGCTCGAGGGTGCCCCGGCGATGGCGGCCGAAGAAGAGGACGGCGAGAACCGACTGGATTGTAGCAGCCGAGAATTCCGAGCACCAGCGGAATCTTTCGCTCCCGCAACGGGTTGGCCACCCGGGAACGATGCGGGATGGGGCAAACGCCTGCGGTCCGGCGGAAGTGGCTCGCCGAAGTCTTGGGGCGTGGATGCCGCTGGGGTCGGTGCCCGGGCCACGGGCCCGGGGGGCGCGGCCCGGTCTCAGGGCAGAATCACGCCGCTGGTGCGGTCGAAGAGGAGCTTTGCCAGAACCTGCCACGAGCGGTTGAATCCTGCCGCCACCCCCAGGATCCGCACCGGGAGGGTCACGATGGTCACCCGCCCGCCGCCCGCCCGGGGGACGGTCATCGCGACCGGGACCTCGTCCGTGTTCGCGGGATTGAGCGTGCCCGGCATCGCCCACAGCGCCACTTCGCTGGTGTCGATCGGCACGAAGCCGCGCAGACCCGGGCCCTCGGCCACGACCACCGGAGCGAAGTCGGCGAAACGGGCGAGGATGCCGCCGTAAAGCGACGAGCGCAGCTTCCCCGAGACGCCGGTGTTGTTACCGAGCCCCGCGCTCAGATCGTTCAGGTTGGGATTGAATTGCTCGTAGAGCCCGACGCAGTCGAGGTACCGCGTGACGAAATCTTCGCGGAGCGAGCCGTGGGTGTGAAGTCCCTGGATCAGGTACGTCCCCTCCAGGAGGAGGCGCCCACCGTTCTCCATGTACGCCCCGAGCGAGTCCTGGTAGGTCTGCAGAGGCACCGAGAAGCTCACGTCGTACCCGCGGTACCAGGCCACGGCCTCGAACAGGCGCAGCGTCTGTGAGAAGTCGGTGGCGCTTCGGAACGGGCTTCCGGAGTTGAGCTTCAGAATGCTGAAGCTCCCGCGCGGCAGCGCGATGGTCTCGGCCGTGCCGATGGAGTCCCGTGCGAGCGTGTTGGCGAAGAGCGTGTCCACGCTGAAGTTGTTGACGCTGTTCACGCCGGAGTCGTCGATCAGCAGGAGCCGCCCGCGGTTGTTCCGCAGCACCTGGGCCGGCGCGCGCACGTACCAGCGCGTGCTGTCGGGAGGGCCCAGCCGCCCGCCGTCGTCGAGCGCTTGCACGTAAAGGGTGCGAAAGCCCGAGCGGAGGAGTCCGCCCTGCAGAAAGCGGGCGGTCGGGACTGTGTACGAGAGCTCGGTCGTCGAGTCGTAGTCCGCCTCGTGGCCATTCAGGTAGACCCGGAAGCTGAGCCCCGGCCCGCCGCCGTCCGGATCGTCCAGCTCCCAACTGATCGCGGCCGAAGCGAACGTGGTGTCGCGCGAGGTGTAGGGATTCGTGATCCGCACCTTCGGGAGCAGGTTGCTGAGCGTGAAGAGCTGGGTCGCGGGTGTGGGGTCCGGAGTGCCGCGGTTGTCGACCGCGCGCACCTGGAACTGGCGGGAGATGACGGCCGAATCGCCCGTGAACACCGTGAACAGGGAATCGTTGCAATGCTCCGCCCGCGGGCAGCTGAGCGATATCCAGAGCGGATCCGGCGGCCCGCCGGGCTGGAGAAAGCGGAATTCGAAGCGCACGACCTCGCCGTCGGGATCCGTGCCGAACCAATAGATGTGGACCCGGTGGCTCACGGTGGAGATCGTGTCGTCCTGAACGAAGAGCGTGGTCTCGGGCGGCAGGTTTCCCACCAGGACGTTCTTCCGCTTGCCGCAGCCGGAGGTCAGCGCAAGCGCGAGCAGAGCGCCCACGAGCAGAGCGGCGGCGAGCGCCGGGCGCAACGCGCCGGCACCGCGCCGCGCGGCGCCCGCGGAGCATCCGCGGCCGTCCGGGGCGCGCAATGACGCCGGCCGCGCCGCCATCTAGAAGCCCTCCCGGTCGGACTTCACCACCAGGAACTTGCCCACGGTCGTCTTCCCGCCCGGCCCGCGGTCCTCGACGGTGTAGAGATAGAGGCCGGTCGCGACCGCCTGGCCTTCGCGCGTGATCAAGTTCCAGCCGAACGTGGTGCCCGAGAGCGTGGGCCTGCCCAGCGACTCGCTCGGATTGTAGATGCCGCGCGCCCCCTCGCCCCCGTAGGTCGCGCCGTCGAAATCCTGATCGAACACGAGGTCCCCGGACAGCGTGAAGATCTTGAGCCGGCAGCGCTTCGGCAGGTTCGTGAACCACAGAAAGTGATCGCGGACGTTTCGGCCGCGGTCCCACAGCGCCTCCACCCGGTACGGGTTCGGAAAGACCGTCGGGCCGCGGCCGGCGCGCTCGCCCGGCCTCGGCCCGGGGATCGCGACCACCCGGTTCTGCTCGACCCCGCCCTCCTTCGGAGCGCTCTGGCTGTTCCCGAGATCGAACGCGGTCACGGCGCAGAAGTACTTGAAGCCGTCGCGCACGCCTCTCACCGTGTACTTGTAGTAGCAGGTGTCGCCGCCGATCACGACCGGCGTAGCCAGCTTCACCTCATCGAAGCCGGTGTTGTAGCTGGCGGTGTCGCCGCCGGCGTCGAACTGGGCGATCAGCCTGAGCGTGTCGGGGTCTTCGCTGCTCATCCGCACCCGGTAACCCTCGAAGTCTTTCGGGTCGGGGCTGGTGATGTCGTAGGCCGACTCCGAGATGTTGTCCCAGTAGAAGTCGAGCGCCGTGTCGCGCGCGACCACGTGGAAACGGGGCGAGGCCGGCGGCTCCGGCAGATTGTAGTCGTGGTCGTATGCGAACTGGGCGAATCTGCTGTTCGACTGAATCTCCGCGGCGTCGGCGGCCCCGGCGCCCCCGACGATCGCAAAGTCCACGCTCACCGTGGCGTCGTGCGGGACCACCGGGAACGGGCCCACGGCGTAGATCGTCGTGGGGTCTCCGGGCCCGGGCTTCAGGCTGTCGGCGGTCACGTCCTGAGCCACGCCGGTACTCATGAGCCGGTAGCGCTCGCGGTCCTCGTTGCGCTCGATGTTGCCGGGGGCCCAGTTCCAGGACGAGACCGTGATGAGCCGGGTGGTGTCGTCCGAGGAGATGCCCCGGGAGCCCAGGTAGCGCAGGCCGATCCAGTACGGCGCCCGGTCCAGCTTGCAGTTGGTCGCTGCCGGGGGCAGCGGCTGCGAGTCGCAGTAGTGCTCGCGCAGCAGGCTCAGCGACGGGTCCCAGACGTTCCACTTGTTGTTGAACCAGCTCCCCAGCCCGCCCTGATCGGTGCCCGACGGCGGCCAGTTCACGTAGCCCGCCTTGTAGCCGCTCGCGAATTCGTTGTAGATGCCGATCCACATGCTGTCGATCGCCGTGCCCAGGTTCTTCACCTGAATGTGGAAGAACAGGATGTTGCGGAACTCCGCGTAGTTCCACTGGTAGTTCTCGTGGTGCACCGAGATCTTCATGCTCCGGTGGGGCTCTGAGTTGCTGGCCGCCTGCGTCGGCGTGAGGTCGTTGAAGTCCGAGATCATGTCGAACTCGCTGACCGCCTGGCGGCTGAAGTAGGGGCTGGTCGGGAGCTTCGAGCGCAGCAGAATCTTCCTATTGCCGGGGGTGTACTCGCTGGCCTCGGGACTGGTGGGGCCCTGGGCCGCGTCCACCGTGCCGGTGGTCACGCCGATGAACGGGCCGAACGCGTCCGAGGCGAGGCCCCCGACCCACAGCCCGCCGCGCACCATGTGCTCGACCCCCCGGTTCGCCGGGTATTCGAGCGACGGGTCGCGGGAGAAGAAATTGTTGCCGTAGAAGCCGTAGTTGGTCACCGTCATGCGCACCAGGTTCCCGTGCCGCTCGGGCGGGAACTGCTGGTCGAAGAGCACGGAGTCGGGAATGGTGCGCTCCGCGCGCAGCGGCCGCGCGGGCCATTCCCGTTCGCCGGCCGCGACGGGACCCGCGACGAACGCCAGCGCGAGCAGGACCGAGGCGCGCGCCTTCACGGCAGCCTCTTGTAGCGGACTACCTCGCCGCGCCCGGCGTCCGCGACGTAGACCAGCGAGTCGTCCGCCGCCACCCCTACCGGGTTCAGGAGCGGGATGCTGCCGGGCTTGATGAGGTCCACGCGCTGCGCGTACTCGAACGTGAGCACGGGGTGCGGGGCGTAGCGCAGCACCCTGAGATTTCCGGTGTCCGCGATGTATGCGAAGCCCGCGCCGTCCACCGCGACGTCGGTGGGGAGGAGCAGGTGAAGGCTGTCCGGCCCGGTGCCTCCGATCTCGAACTTGAAGGCGGAGGCCGCAGCACCCGGCTCCGGGAACTTCTGCGCCTCGCTGTTGCCGAAATCGGCGAAGAACAGCGCCGGACCGCCCTGGCCCGCACCCACCCACTGCATGCCGCGCGGGTCCTTGGTCGAGCCGAGCCCCGAGCCCTCGATCAGCTCGTAGCCGCGGTCGCGCTCCCAGCGCGCGCCCGGCATGTCCGGATCCGGGCCGCCGCGCCGGTAGCGGCGCACGCGAAACTCGGTCGCGATCGTCTTGAGCCGCGAGTCGAAGCGGTCCACCGAGCATATGATCACGACCCCCGAGACGTACACGTTGCCCTGGTCGTCCGCCGCGATGCCGTTCACCCACGCGAAGGTGGTGTCGGTGAAGCTGCTCAGCGTGTCGCCGCCGTAGAGCTGGTACTCCCGAACGCGCCAGTATTTCGAGAGGTCGGCGATTGGCCGCGTGAAGCCGGCGAGGTTCGAGTCGCAGCTCGCCTCGTAGCGGCAGGGCTGGTTGGCCCGCGCCATCAGGGTGTCGCCCTGGTCGAGCACGTAGAGGCGCGCGCCGTCCGAGCAGATCGCGGCGGGATTGATCATGTTGAGGGGCCGGTGGCGGTCGATCTCGACCGGCGCCTCGGTCGCGAACTCGGCCACCCGCCCCGGCGACCCGCGGAACACCAGGAACAACTGCTGGCCCCGGCCCTGGGTGAGCAGGAGGTCGGTGATCCCGGTCATTCCGGTCCAGGTATTGAGCCGGGTGTAGCTGCCGTCTTTCGAGAAGCCGCGCCCGGCGCGGTTCTCGGTCGGGAGCTCGAACTTGATGCCGCAGCCCGCGAGCGCGCCGAGCCAGAGCGCGAGGGCCGCGACCGCCGCGGCGCAGGTGCGAAGCGGGCGCGCCATCAGAACTTCACCCCGAGCGACAGGCGGTTGATGGCGCCCAGCGGCCCACCCTCGGTGAAGGCGTAGTCGATCGTTCCCTGGGTCTGTCCGACCGCCAGGTAGAGGCCGGCGCCCGCCGAGAATTTCAGCTCGTCGGCATTGAAGTTGTAGCCCGTCCTCAGCGCGAGCCGCCGCTGCCAGACCCATTCCATGCCGGTCTTGACGCGCTGCGCGTTGTCGGCCGGCTGGGCGATCTCCACCGACATGGTGAGGCGCTGCTGGGAGTTCTCGACCGCCTCGAAGGCGAGTCCGTAGCGAAACTGGATGGGCGGGTCGAAGCCGTCGTAGGCGCGCACCTCGCCGGTCACGGGCGAGACGAAGGACCCGCCCGGCGTCATCTCCGCGCCGAAGTTGCTGAGTGACGTCGCGATCCGCACGCTGCCGTAGCCCAGGTAGTAGATCGAGCCGATGTCCACCAGGGTCGAGTTCGTCACCGGCCCGCCCACGTCGGAGCCCAGGTCCTCCCGCACGTACTTGAGGCCTACGCCGACCAGCAGCTTGTCGGTCCAGCGACGCGCGTACGCCACGCCCGCCACCACATCGCTGAACAGGAACGACCGGCCGGTGCCGAAGGGCTGCAGCTCGCTGGTCTCGTCGAGCTCGGTCGAGAGCACGCCGAGCTGGACGCCGAACGAGCCGCCCAGCCTCCGGTTCGGGATCACCACCGCGGCGTGCTCGTAGCGGATGTCGCCCGGCCACTCGATGTGCGAAAGCGTCAACTCCTGCCGCACCATCGAGGCCAGGCCGGCGGGGTTCCAGTAGATCGCGGTCGGGTCATTCGCGACCGCGACGAACGACTCCCCGAGCGCGCTGGCGCGGGCCCCCACCCCGATCTTGAGGAAGGCGCCCGAGGAAGTGCCGGCGCGCTGGCTCCCGAGCTTGAACTGTGCTGCGGCCGGCGCGGCCAGCAGCGCCGCCGCGAGAATCGCCGCGAGCGCCACCCCCGCACGGAGCGGCGCGGTCAGGAAGGCGCCCGCGGGCGCGCGGGACACTTGATTAGAAGTCATAGTCGAGCGAGAAGCGCCATTCGGCGCCGGGTCCGTAATTCGACGGATCGTCCACTTCGGAGATCTTCACGTACTGGTTGTTCCGGGTGCGCGGGTAGAGATCCGGGTCGTACTCGCCGACGCCCCACACCCGCCCGCGCCCGGTCACGCGGTCCACGCGGTTGATCTGGTGGTTGTCGAACACGTTGGTGCAAGTGACGCTCAAGTCGAGCCGCCGGGGCCCGGCCTGGAAGGAACGGTTGACGCGCAGGTCAGTCGTCGTCTGGAACAGCCCGTTGTGCGAGTTGGGCTCGGCCGCCTGGTTCGAGAGCGGGTTCTGCGGCGTGTATGCGCGCCCCGAGGTGCCCTGCGTGTACACGTTGAGCCCGATGTGCCGGAGCCAGGGCCGCGGCGCCTCACGATCGAATCGGATGTCGAGGTTGCCCGACAGCTTGTGCGGCCGGTTCCAGCGCACGAAGGTCTCGGAGAGCCGGGTCTCCGAGGCGTCGCCGCCGTTCTCCTGCACCACCTTCTGCTCCTGCGGGTCGCTGCTCTTCCCCTTGGTCTGCTGATAGGTGTATGTGAGCTTGCCGGACCAGTGGCTGCTGCGGCGCTTCTCGAGCTCGATCTCGAAGCCGCGCGAGCGCGCGAAGTGGCCATTCAGGTAGACGAAGAATGGCTTGAGGTCGCTGCCCTCCAGGCGGGAGAAGGTGGTCGCGACCGGGTAGTCGTAGATGTCCTTCACGAAGAACGTGAGGTTCGCCGCCGCCCGGGGCAGGAACTGGTGCTTGGCGCCCACCTCGTAGTTCACCGACACCTGCGGGTTGAGATTCGGGTTGCCGAGCAGCGGAAACGACTCGCTCGAGATCGAGGTCAGCTTCGAGTAGACGTAGCGGTAGGACGGGTTCTGGGTGAACTGCCCGTAGTTGAAGAAGAAGCTGCTGTTCTCGGTGATCGGGTGCGCCACGATCACGCGTGGCGAATACTTGACCTTGTAGCGGCGCCCGAAGAAGGAGTGCGTTTCCTGGTGGAAGCGCTCGCGGGTGGCGGGCGTGAGGTTGATGTTGCCGGCATCGCCCACCGCGCGCTCGGCCTCGCGCCCCAGGAACCAGTAGTCGGCGCGTATTCCGACGTTGCCGGTGAAGCCTTCGTAGTCGAGCCGGTCGCGCAGGTAGAGGTTGCCGATCCACGGGTGAACTTCCCAGCGGTCGTGCGAGCCGCCCAGCCGGTCGGGGTCGTCCACCCACGGATCCTCGACGGTCAGGTACTGGACCGTCTGGAGCTCGTGCTCGAGCCCCACCTCGATCTCGTGGCGCCGGAGCCGCTGGGTCAGGCCCCACTGCAGCCCGTAGGACTGCGTACGCCGGTCCTGGAACTGGTCGTAGTCCCCGGTGTCGAGGAAGAAGTCGTCCCGGCGCACGTCCGTGCTGTCGAACGCCGAGCGATCGAAGGGCGCCCGGTAGTCCCACCAGCGGATCCTGCCCTGCACGTCCTGGCGCTGGGCGAAGAAGTAGCGCGAGAACTGGATCTCCGTGTAGCCGGTCGTCGAGAGCGTGCGCCGCCATTGGAGCGAGGTCTGTACGTTGTCCTCGAAGATGGTGGGCGCGTGCTCCAGGTTGTGGGCCCACTGCCAGGGGAACGCCGGATCCCCGACGTCGCCGCTCGCCGTGATGAAGCTGCGGCTGAAGCCCTGGTCGATCGCGATGCGCTTCGCGAAGTTGAAGTTCCACTTGTCGCGGTTGTCGGGCCTCCAGGTGAGCCCGTAGCGCAACGCCCAGCGGTTGTCCTGCGCCGAGGTGAGCGCATCTCCGTAGTGGAAGCGGTAGCCGAAGAACGCGTCCTCGTAGCTCGAGCGCAGCGGTGGATGGGAGGGCGGGACCACGCTGCCGGTCAGCGCCCGGCGCAGGAAGGCGTCCGATTGCCGGCCCCCGTACCGGAAGCGGGTTTCGGAGAGCGTGCCCGAAACGTCGAGAATGGACGTCATGGTGCCGCGTGGCCGGATCCCGCCGCGCCGCAGCACCTGCCAGACCGGGTCGGGCCCTCCCGCCACGAACTGGAAGGCGCGTCCGCCGTAGCTGCCGCCGGTGGTCGTGAGGCCGCCCGAGAGCCGGTCGCTGCCCTCCTTGAGCTTGATCTCGACCACGCCCGAGAGCGCGTTGCCGTACCGCACGTCGTATGCGCCGGTCGCGATGTTCACCTCGGCGACCGAGCGCGCGTTGAGCTGTCCCGCCGTGGACTGGCCGGTGACCAGATCGCGGTTCGCCACCCCGTTCACCACGAACACGGTTTCGTCCACGCGGCCGCCGCGGACGTGGATCTGGTCCGCGTCGGTGCTGATACCGGCCTGCTGCTGGAGCACCTGGTTGATGGTCTGCACCGGGAGATTGCGGATCTCGGAGGCGCTGACGCTCCGGATCGTCGCACCCTGCTTGACCTCGACCAGCCGCCGCTCGGCGGTGACCTCGATCTGCTTCTCCTCACGCACCACGATGTCCTGGAGCTCGAAGCTGAGGCTGGTGGCCCGGCCCGCGGCCACCACCACGCCGGGCTTCGACTCGGCGCGGTAGCCCAGGAACTGGACCTTGACCTCGTAGGTGCCGGGTACCAACCCCGGGATCAGGTACTGCCCCTCGGAGTCGGTGAGGGCGCCGCGCTTGGCCTCCACCACGGACACCGTGGCGAATGGGATGGCGTGGCGGGTGCGCTTGTCGATGACCCGCCCGGCGACGCTGCCCTTGTCCTGGGCGAGGGCGGGAAGCGCCAGCAGGCAAAGCAGTAAGGCGGCGAAGGCGGTGGGCGGAAGGGGTCTCTGCATGGCGTCCTGGAGCCGGTCTCGCTTGGGAAGAAGCACCCTACGGAGTCACCTCGGCAGGGTCAAGGGAATCCTGTGGGAAGTCTCCCTGTGAAGCCCAGGCCAAGCCCCGGGCCGGTTCGCTGCTCCGCCGGGGCGGGCGCCCGGCAGCCGTCCCGCGGCGCCCTGCGGCAGGACGCGCCCGGGCCTCCGTCTCACAGGGCCGCCGCCCCGCGGTCGTATTCGGCGGGGAATTCCTCCATGAAGATGCCGTCGATCTCGTGCGTCACCCGGCGCAGTACGCGCGCCTTCTGATCGTAGGGCAGGAACGAGCTCTTGAAGCCGTTCATGATGATGCGCTTCACCTCGTACGGGCTGAGCCGGAAGGCGCGCGCCGCGAGTGCCAACTCCTGCGTCACAGTGGTGGCCGAGATCAGGCGGCTGTCGGTGTTGATCGTGACCCGCAGGCCCTGCTTGAAATAGAAATGGAACGGATGGTGCCGGATGCTCCGCACCGTCCGCGTCTGCACGTTGGAGCTCAGGCAGACCTCGAGCGGGATGCGGTGGTCGTTGACGTAGCGCAGCAGATCCGGGTCCTCGCGCAACCGCGTGCCGTGTCCGATCCGGTGCGCCCCGCAGTAGTGGAGCGCCTGCCCGATGCTGGCGGGGCCGAACGCCTCGCCGGCGTGAACCGTCGAGTTGATGTTGCTCTTGAGGATGAGCTGGAAGGCCGCGCGGTGGGCCTTGGCCGGGTAGTCCTTCTCCTGCCCGGCCAGATCGAACGCCAGCACGCCCCGCCCCTTGTACGCGACCGCCAGCTCGGCCAGCGCCAGCGAGTACTTGGGATTGAGCGAGCGAATGCCGCAGATGATGGCCCCGGTGGACATGCCGTACTTGCGGCCGGCGTCGGCCAGTCCCCCGATCACCGGATCGACGATGTCTTCGAACGAGAGTCGCTTCTTGCGGTGCAGGATGGGCGAGTAGCGCACCTCGAGGTGGCGCACGTTCTCGGCGGCGGCGTCCTCTGCCAGCTCGTAGGCGACGCGATAGAGGGCCTCCTTCTCCTGCATCACGCTCAGCGTCAGGTCGAAGATCTTGAGGTAGTCGCCGAGACTGCGCGTGCGGCGCCCGGCCTGGAGCAGCCGGGTGAGCTCCGGGAGACGGCGCGTGGGAAGCTTGATGCCCTGCGCGTCGGCGAGCTCGAGCATGGTGCGCGGGCGCACGCAGCCGTCGAGATGGCAGTGGATGTCGGTCTTGGGCAGTCGCTGGATGACGCGCGGAGTCAGACGCATGGGGCCCGAAGGGGTCGCGGGCCGGCGCCGGGCAGCACCGAATCCGCGCGCGCGCCGGCGCGGCGGTCGCGTGGTCCTGGCGCTCTCACGGCGGGCCTACTTCCCACCGCGCTCGAGCGCCATGATCTTCTGGACCCGCCGCTCGTGGCGGCCGCCGCCGAACGAAGTCTCGAGAAACAGCCGCACCAGCCGAGCGGCCAGCCCGCGGTTGACGACGCGGCTCCCCAGCGCCAGCACGTTGGCGTCGTTGTGCTCGCGGGCGTTGATCACGGTGGTGTCGTCCTGGCATACCGCGCAGCGGACGCCGGGGATCTTGTTCGCCGCCATGCCCGAGCCGATGCCGGCGGCGTCCACTACGATGCCGCGCGCGCACCGTCCACCCGCCACCTCGCGCGCGACCGCGGCGGCGAAGTCGGGATAGTCCACCGCCTCGGTGGAATGGGTTCCGCAGTCGTGAACGGTGAAGCCCAGCTCTTCGGCGATGAGCCGCTTCAGGAGTTCCTTGAGCGCGAAGCCGCCGT
>CAZYQK010000082.1:0-14259 GCA_964650245.1 uncultured bacterium
ACCGGGGCGCGGAAGCGGCTGAAGAGCGGCACCACCGCGTGCGCCAGGGCATAGACCGGGCCGAGATGGGTGCCGAGCGCGAGCAGCGCCGCGAGCCCGGCGGCCGCCGCGAGCAGCGTGGCCGCGCCGCGGCCCGAGTCCCCGCGGCGCGGCCACGAGGCGAACGCCAGCAGCACCACCGTCGCGCCCAGATAGGGCGAGAAGTCGGTGGCGCGCATCCCGCCCCAGTAGGACGCGCCGCCGAACCCCACCGCGCGCGGCCAGATCAGCGACAGCAGATCGCGGGCGGCGAGGCTGAAGTCGGCCGCCGCCTCGACCGGGAGCCCGCCACCCGCGCCGCGCACGGAGTGGAGGCTGTAGAGCCAGGCCGGCCACCACAGCGCGGCCGAGAGCGCGGCACCGAGTCCCGTAGCACCCGCCGCCAGCGCGAGACGGCGGAACCGGCGAAAGCGGCGCGCCCGCTCGACCGCGAACGCGGCCGCCAGCGCCGCCGAGTACGCGACGATTTGCGGATGGCCGCCGAGCGTCTGGAGCCCCAGGACCAGCGCCAGGGCCAGCGCTCCGCCGGCCGCGCGCGGGCGCGGCGCGGCGAACACCCCGTGCACGGCGAGCAGCGCCGCCGGCATGAGCGAGCACGTGACGAACTGCGCGTCGTGTCCGAATCCGAACGGCACCAGCAGCAGCGGCGTGAATCCCCAGGCGATCCCGGCCCACACCATCGCCGCGACCCCCGCCCCCCAGAGCGCGCGCGCGAGCGCCGCCGTGGCCAGCATGCCGGCGAGGTGCGCGACCAGCGGCAGGGCGAGCGGCACGAGCGGCGCGCCTGCGGCGCGATGCCAGAGATCGAGCAGCGGGTCCGGCAGCCACTGCGGGGTGGGATCGGCGAGGCTCGCCGCGGACGGAAGGCCGGTGAAGACGTACGGATTCCAGAACGTGCGCCGGTGGTGGAGGAGCCACTCGGCGCGCGTGAAGTCCGCGAACGGGCGGAACGCCGCCGCGTCGCCCAGCACGAAGACGCGGCCCTCCAGCAGCTGGGGCGCGAACGCCGCCAGCCAGGCGAGCAGGATCGCGACCACGACCGCGAGGCGCGCGGACGCCGCGAGCGGAGCCGGAGCGGCGAGGCCCGGTCGCGCGGCGGCCTCCGCGCCGCCCGCCTCGCGCGCTCGGGTTCCGCGTCCGGCCAAGGCGTCCGCCCCGCTACACCGGCACGCCGTACTCGCGGAGCGCCTGGTTGAGCGAGGTCTTCGTGTCGGTGGATTCCTTGCGCTGTCCGATGACGAGCGCGCACGGCGTGCCGTACTCGCCCGCCGGGAATCGCTTGGGCAGCGTGCCCGGAATTACGACCGCGCGCGGCGGGATGCGGCCACGTGTGATCACCGGCTCGGCCCCGGTCACGTCCACCACCGGCGTGGACGAGGTCAGCACCACGCCCGCGCCCAGTACCGCGCCCCGCTCGATCAGCACGCCTTCCACCACGATCACGCGCGAGCCGATGAAGCAGTCGTCCTCGACGATCACCGGCCGGCTCTGCGGCGGCTCCAGCACTCCGCCGATCCCGACCCCGCCCGAGAGGTGGACGCGCCGGCCGATCTGGGCGCACGAGCCCACCGTGGCCCAGGTGTCCACCAGCGTGCCCTCCCCCACCCGCGCGCCGACGTTTACGTAGGCCGGCATCACGATCACGCCGGGCTCGAGAAACGCGCCGTAGCGCACGGCGCCCGGCGGCACCACGCGCACCCCGGCCGCGGCCAGGTTGCGCTTGAGCGGGATCTTGTCGTGGAACTCGAACGGGCCGGCCTCGATGGTCTTCGAGACCCGCAACCGGAAGTAGAGCGCCAGCGCCTGCTGCAGCCAGCCGTGGGTGACCCACTCCGCCTCGCGCCGCTCCGCCACGCGCAGGTCGCCGCAGTCGAGCGCCGCGACCACGCCCTCGACCGCGCCGCGCACCGCGGCGTCGTCGAGCGCCACTCGGCCTTCGTAGGCCGCGCCGATGGTTTCGCGCCAGCGCTCCAGCGGGTAGTCGTCCGCCATGCCCGTCAGTTCTCCACCGCTTCGAGTCGCGTCAGCGCCTCGCGGCATTCCTCGACGGTCGGCACCAGCGCCCAGCGCACGTAGCCCTCCCCGCCCGCGCCCATGAACGAGCCCGGGAGCGCCACCAGCCCGGCGCGCAGCAGCCGCTCGACGAATCCCACGTCGTCGCCCTCCACCGCCCGGATCCACAGATAAAAGGTGGCCTCGCTCGCGGCGGTCCGCCAGCCGCGCTGCGCGAAGTAGTCGAGGAACAGCCGCCGCTTGACCGCGTAGCGCGCGCGCTGCTCGACCGGGTGCGCGTCGTCGTTCCACGCAGCGATCGCAGCGCGCTGGACGAAGTCGGGGGTCGCCACGCCGACGTTGGGACGGAAGCGCCGGAGTGCCGCGATCAACCGCTCGTCGCCGGCCATGAAGCCGGAGCGGTAGCCGGTCATCGCCGAGCGCTTGCTGAGCGTGTGGAGCGCGAGCACGTGGTCGCTCCCGGCCTCGAGCATGGAGCGCGGCGGCGCGTCGAAGTAGATCTCGGCGTAGGCCTCGTCCGACGCCACCCAGAATCCGAAGCGCCGGGCCTTCTCGTGAACGCGTGCGAACGTCTCGCGATCGAGCACCGCCCCCGTGGGATTGTGCGGATAGTTGAGCCACAGCAGCGCGGTGCGGTCCCACACCGCGTCCGCCACCCGGTCGGGGTCGAAGCGGAAGCCGTTCGCGGCCGCGAGCGGCGCGAAGTGCACCTGGGCGCCCGCGAAGCGCGCGCCCGGCTCGTAGACCGGATACGCCGGGGTGGGGATCACGACCGTATCGCGCGCCGCCTCGCGTCCCACCACCGCGAGCGCGAGCAGGAACACCGCCTCCTTGCTCCCGTTGGCGGGCAGGATCTGGGTCTCGGGATCGAGCCGGACGCCGAAGCGACGCTCGAGCCAGCGCGCGCACGCCGCGCGCAGCTCGGGCTGGCCGGCGACCGCGGGATAGCTCGAGACCTCGGGCACCGCCCGCCTCAGCTCCTCGCGGATGAACTCCGGGGTCGCCTCGCGGGGATCGCCGATGCTGAAGTTGATCGGCTTAACGTCCTGCGACATGAGCGAGCGCTTCATGCGCTCGAGCCGCAGGAACGGATACTCCCCCGGGCCCGTGACCAGCGGGTTGAGTGGAGCCTCGTTCGCGACGTGGCGCGCGGCGTCGGGGCCTGCCCGGCTCTTCCGATCCGCCGGCGCGCTCACTGGCGCTCCGACCCGAGGAAGCGCGCCAGCCACTCGTAGGCCGGCGTCAGGTTCGCGACCGGGCAGTACTCGTCCACCTGGTGCGCCAGCTCGGGCAGGCCCGGGCCGAAGTTGAACGCCGCGATCCCGAGCTCTGTGAAGCGCGCGACGTCGGTCCAGCCCTGCTTGCCGGCCACCGCGGGGCCGAAGCGCTCGATGAACTCGCGAACCTCGGGACGGTCGGCGCAGACCCGGCCGGGCGGCGCACGGTCCACGATCCGGCACTCGAATTCGGCCGGCACCAGCCCGCGCAGCCGGGACTCCGCCTGCTCCAGCGCGCGGTCGGGCGGAAAGCGATAGTTGAGGTTGGCGATCAGCTCGTCCGGGATCACGTTGCGCGCGCGGCCGGCATGGAGGGTGGTGACCTGAAGCGTCTCGCGGAACTCGATGCCCTGCACCTTCACCTTCGTCACCGGGAAGCGCGTGATCTCTGCGAGCCAGCTCGCCGCGCGCTCGACGGCGTTCACCCCGAGCCAGGGTCGCGCGCTGTGCGCGCTCTTCCCGCTCACCCGGACCTCGGCGTTGAGGGTGCCGCTGCACCCGAGCTCGACCCTGAGATCAGTGGGCTCGAGCAGGACGGCAAGACTCGCCTCGCCGAGCCACGGCATCTCGCCCAGCAGGCGTCCGAGGCCGTTGCCATCGGCCGGCCCCTCTTCGGCCTCGTAGAACACCGCCGCGAGATCGAAGCGCAGCGCCGCCGGATCGAGGGATTCGACCAGCGACAGCATGACCGCGTCGCCGCCCTTCATGTCGGTCGCGCCCAGGCCGTAGATCATCCCGTCGCCGTGGCGGGCGCGCAGGTTGCCGCGGGCAGGAACGGTGTCGAGATGGCCCGCCAGCACCACCAGCGGCCGCCCCCGCCGCGGACCCCGCCACACAACGCTGTGCCGCGAGCGCAGGCACTCGCCCGTGCCGCGCGCCTGCAACCGGCTCGCGATCCACTCGGCGAGCGCCGCCTCGTGGCCGGTTTCGCTCGGGATGTTGACCAGGGTCTCGAGCAGCTCGGCGAGGGATTCGGTCGTGACGGGCATACCGGAGCTCCGCATGAGATCGAGCGTGAACGGGACGCGCGAATCTAGCATCGGGCGACGGGTTGCGCCACCCGCGGGCCATCGCTAGCCTCGCGCCGTGAGCGACCTGCGCGACACCTCAGCTTCCGCACCCGGCGCCGGCCAGCGGCCCCGGCCCGCGACCAGCCTCGTCCGCCTCGAGGGGCGCGGCGCAGCCGCGTTGCTTCACCGCATCTCGACCCGGTTTCTGTCGGACCTCGAGCCGGGCCGCGCGCGCATGGCCCCGTTCTGCGAATTTCGCGGGCGCCTGCTTCATCGCGCGGCGGTCGCGATGACGCGCGACGGCGCGCTGTGGCTGCTGCGCGACGACGGTCCGGGAGAGGCGCTCGCCGCCTTCATCGAGCGCCACCTGTTCCGCGAGGAGGTGCGCCTTTCGGACGTGAGTACCAGTCACCGCGTGCGCGGCGTGCCCGGCGGACGCGGCCTCTCGCCCGGAACGCTCGAGGAGCGAGCCGGGGTTCCGATCGTGGTGCAGCCGGCCGCGGACTTCGCGTACGTGCTCGAGCCCCCGGGCGGGGCCGCGGACCTAGGCGACGAGCGCGGTCGCATCTGCCAGGGCTGGCCGCGGCACGGCCACGAGATCGTGGAGTCGTTCACGCCCTTCGAGGTCGGCCTCGGCCACGAGGTCCATCTCGCCAAGGGCTGCTTCACCGGGCAGGAGGCCCTGATGCGGCTCGTCAACTACGACAGCGTGCGCCGCCGGCTCGCGAGGCTCTCGGGCGCGGGCAATTCGCCCGGCGTGTCCTGCGACGTGCGCGCGGACGGCGTGGTCGCGGGCACCCTGACCAGCATCTGCACCGACGAGGGCGACCGCTGGGTCGGCCTCGCCGTGCTGAAGCACGAGGCGTGCGCGAGCGGCGCGAGGCTGGAAATCGAGGGCGTCTCCGCGGTCGCGCCGGCCGAACCGTTCCCGCTCACGTCGCCGCTCGGATTGCCCGGGGAGCGGGGCGTGGGCCCGGCGTGACCGGCGCTCAACGAATCTCGATGTCGCCGCAGATTGCGTTCTCTCCGACCACCATTACGGCGCGGTAGAACCCAGGAGCGACGCGCGCGCCGTGGTCGTCGGCGCCATCCCATTGCACTGCATGAAGGCCAGCTTCCAGATCTCCATCCACCAGCGTGCGGACCGGGAACACTTCGTCAGGCCCGTGCCGCCACGTCTGTCCGTAGACGATGAGGCTGACGTGCGAGCGCGAGGCGATCGAAAGCCGGAGCAGCACGGCGCCGGAGGTCGGATTGGGAAACGCACCCTCCAGGCAGGTGCGGCGAGGGGGCGGCGGCGGGGCATCGAGCGCACCCGCGCCCACGACGCCGCCGATCCGCGCGGACAAACTGGACCGGTTGCCAGGCTCCCCGACGCATCCCCAGTCCCGGGGGTCGGGCTCGCCCAGGATCAGGCCGCTGACGTCGGTGGGGGTGATGCCCGCGAACGGGCTGTGAACGCACCGCGGCAGGCCGTGAGGCGGCGCCCCGGCGCCGAGCGCCAGCAGGGCGAGAACGAGCATCATGGGTGTCTTCTCCATGGCGCACTCCTCACCGGTGGATGGAAATCGCGACACTCCGGGCCGCTCGATCGCGGGTCCCGGCTCGAACAAGTGTAGGCCAGGCTCGGGCCGCCACCCAGGGCGAATCCCGGTCGGGCCGCCGCCGCTACGATTCGCCCGCCGGCCCCTCCTCCTCTTCGCTGTCCACCACGATCGCGTCGGTGGTGAGCACCATGGATCCGATGCTGGCGGCGTGCTGCAGCGCGCAGCGCGCCACCTTGGTCGGATCCAGGATTCCGGCGGCCGACAGGTCCTCGTATTCGCCGGTCCACGCGTTCAGCCCCACGTCGCCGCCCGCGCGGCGGATACGCTCGACCACCACCGGGCCGTCGAGCCCCGCGTTCTCCGCGATCTGCTGCGCCGGAAGCTCGAGCGCCATGACCACGATGTCGCGCCCTCTGCATTCCTCGGCCGGCAGCTCGAGCCCGCGCACCGCCGCCTGCGCCCGCAGCAGTGCCACGCCCCCGCCCACCACCACGCCTTCCTCGACCGCCGCGCGCGTCGCCGCCAGCGCGTCCTCGAATCGTGTCTTGCGCTCGCCGAGCGCGAGTTCGGTGGCCGCGCCGACGCGAATCACCGCCACGCCGCCGGTGAGGCGCCCGAGCCGCTCGCGCAGCGCGTCGCGCTCGTAGTCGGAATCGCTGGCCCCGAGCTCGGCATCGACCCGGGCGATGCGCTCGCGGATCCCGGCCGCGCGTCCGCCGCCCTCGATCAGGGTCGTGCTGTCGCGGTCCACGAGCAGGCGCTTGACGCGCCCGAGATGCGGGGGCTCGATCAGGTCGGGCTTGCGCCCCAGGTCGGGCGCGAACAGCGTCGCGCCGGTCAGGACCGCGAGATCGTCCAGCAGGTCGCGCCGCCGATCACCGCTCGCGGGCGCGCGCACCGCGACCGAGTTCACGGTGCCGCGCAGGCGGTTCACGACCAGCATCGCCAGCGCGTCGCCCTCGACGTCGTCGGCCACCAGCAGCAGCGGCCGCGAGGCCGCGGCGGCGTGTTCCAGCGCCGGCATCAGGTCGCGCGAGACGGTGAACTTGAAGTCGGCCAGCATCACCAGCGCGTTCTCGAACGCGACCTCCATGGTCTCGGGACTGGTCACGAAGTACGGGGAGAGATAGCCGCGCTCGAATCGCACGCCCTCCACCACCTCGAGCGTGGTCTCCATGCCGCGCCCCTCCTCGACCGTGATGACGCCCCGGCGGCCGACGCGTTCCATGGCCTCCGCGATCATCTCGCCGATCCCGGGGTCGCCGTTCGAGCTGACCGTGGCGATGCGGGCGATGTCGGCGCGGTCGCGCACCTCGCGCGACTGCTCCTTAAGCGACTCGACCGCCGCCGTCACCGTGCGCTCGATTCCGCGCCGCAGCGTGACCGGATTGTGGCCGGCGGCGATCGCGCGGAGCCCCTGGGTGACGATGCCGTGCGCCAGCACGGTGGCGGTGGTGGTGCCGTCCCCCGCCACCTCGCCGGTCTTGAGCGCCACCTCCTTGACCAGCTGGGCGCCCATGTTCTCGAAGCGGTCCACGAGCTCGATCTCGCGCGCGATGGTGAGACCGTCGTTGGTGATGGTCGGGGCGCCGTTCCCGTGCTGGATGACCACGTTGCGGCCGCGCGGTCCCAGCGTCACCCGCACCGCGCCCGCCAGCTGGTCCACGCCGCGACGCAGCGCGTTGCGCGCCGCGTCGTCGAACTGAATCCGCTTGCCCATCGGACTCCCATCGGTGGGGCCGGGCCGCCCACCGGCCCGGACGGCCATCGGGTGGATATGTAACCGCTTACGGCCGAGCCTTCAAGTGGCGCGCGTAACGGCGGGCGGCCGACTGCTCGCGCTCGGTCGCGCCCGGCATGGACGCGGCCCGGGCGTACCAGCGGGCGGTCGCAGTCGAATCGCCGAGCTTCTCGTAGCAGACCGCGGCGTTGAGCGGATACTCGAAGCGGCCGGGGAACGCGGTCGCGAGCTTTTCGAGCTCGCCCGCCGCGCCCGCCCAGTCGGCCGCGCCGCCCAGCAGCAGCGCCAGCTCGCGGTGATCGCCTTCCCATTTGGGATCGCGCGCCCGCGCGGCGTCGACGTCCTCGGCGCCCTTCGTCACCTCGATCCAGACCCCGCTGCTGTCGAAGCGGAAGAAGTGATCGGGCCCCGCCGGCGCCCCGGCCGGGCGCGGCTTGTAGTACGAGTAGTACCCGCCGGTGATCGTGGTGTCGCGGTACCACACGCGAAGTGCGGGGCCGTCGCCTGCGACCCAGCCGATGTTGCGAGGCACGCGGGCGAAGTAGAGCCGGGCGTGCGGCGGCATGGCGGGACGCTGCCGGAGCAGGTCGTCGCGCAGCACGCGCAGGAAGAATCCGGCGCGGCGCTGGTACGCGTCCGAGGCCCAGTCCCACGACGGGGTGTCGGCGCGCAGCGGGCGCAGCAGCGCGAGCGCGAGCACCAGGGAGAGCGCGAGCCCGGGGCGCCGTCGCAGCGCGTGCGCGATGAGCAGCCAGGCGCCGAACGCGCCGAACAGCCCGTAGTATGCGTGCCAGCCGATCGAGGGCAGGAAGAGCGGCAGTGACCCGAGCGCCGCCCAGCTCGCGGCGAGCGCGGCGATCCCGCGGGCGGTGCCCGGGATTTCGTCGGGCGTGGCCGCACCCGGATCGCGCGAGGGGCTAGCACCGCGGCTCCGGGCGTCTTCCCTCCCGCCCCCGCGAATGGCCCAGGCCGCGAGCGCCGCGAGCGCCAGCGCGCCTGGCAGCCCGCGCGCCAGCGCCGCGAGCCAGCCCGATTCGGGCGCCGGGCGCTCCTCGAGACTGAACAGCGCGAGCAGCGTCTTCACCGCGGTCTCGATCGGCGCGGGACGCCCGGCCGTTTCGACCGTCTCGGCGTATGGCCCCCACATGCGGCCCAGCAGGCGCGGGTGGAACACGGTCCACAGCGCGGTGAGCGCCACCAGCGGGGCCACGCGGCGCAGCGCGGCCGCGGGCCGCTCCCGGTCCACGAGCAGCGCCCACAGCAACGCCAGCGCCGGGAGCACGCCCGCGGTCTCCTTGCCGAGCAGCGCCAGCGCGAGCGTGACGACTGCCCACAGCGTGCGGCGGCGCGCGAAGGCGTGCAGGAACAGGAACGAGTAGAGCAGCATCCACAGTTCCTGCACCCCGGCCACCCAGAGCAGCGGACCGGCCCACGCTGCGAGCGCCGCCACCGCCGCAGTGGCCAGCGCGGCGGTTCGCACCCCGGCGAGCCGCCGCGCGAGCAAGAAGAAGAGCGTCATGTCGGCGACCCACAGCGCGAAACTCACGAGGTGAAAGGGCAGAACTTGGGTCCCGAACAGGTGCGAGAGGGTCCAGTAGTGGAGCTCGCGCGACACCGGCCGGTACCAGTTGAACAGCAGGGCACGCGGCTCCCACAGCGATCCGAACGAGCCGCGCAGCACCTTGTCCAGGATCAGGTAGTCGTCGCTGATGAAGCCCAGCGACAGCGCGTGCCGGTAGGAGGCGAGGAGAAACGCGGCGAGCAGTGCCGCCACCCCCCAGGCCGCGGGCCCGCGCGCGCGGCCGCGCGGCGGGGGCGCCACATTGCCGGGGAGATGGCCGCGAGCGCGCTTTCCGGTCGCGAGCGGGACGCTCGCGTCGTCACGCCTGCTCAGGGCAGCCACTCCGCCAGGAACAGGTTGGTCTCGCCCCGGATCTTCGCGCCGCGGTTGGAGGCGAACACCAGCCAGTGGCCGTCCGGGCTGAACATCGGAAAGCCGTCGAACTGCGAGTCGCGCGTCACCTGCCGCGGCGTGCCGCCCTTGAGGTCGACCAGGTAGAGGTCGAAGTTGCGGCCGCGCGGGTTCTCACGGTTCGAGGAATAGATGATCGCCTTCCCGTTGCGCGTGAAGAAGGGCGCGAAGGAGGCGCCGGGGTCGTGCGTCACCTGGCGCTTGCCGGTGCCGTCGGCGCGCATCACCCACAGGTCCATGCGCGAGGGCCGCACGATGTTCTGCGCGATCAGCTCGCGGTAGGTCGTGGCCTCGGCCGAGTCGGCGAGCGGATTCCGTCGCCAGCAGATCCACTTGCCGTCGCGCGAGTAGAATGCGCCGCCGTCGTAGCCGAGCTCATTCGTCAGGCGCGTGAGGCCGCCGCCGTCCGGCCGCATCCGGTAGAGGTCCACGTCGCCGTCGCGCAGCGAGGTGAAGAGGATCCACTTTCCGTCCGCCGACACCGTGGCCTCGGCGTCGTAGCCGGGATGATTGGTGAGACGTTTCAGGGCCGACCCGTCGGGCTTGGCCGTGAAGATTTCGTAGCCGGGATAGAGCGGCCACACGTAGCCCTGCGAGTAGTCGGGCAGCGGGGGGCACGAGTCGCCGGCCAGGTGGGTCGAGGCGAACAGCACGCGACGGTCGCGGTCGAAGAAGTAGCCGCAGGTGGTGCGGCCCTTCCCGTTGCTCACCCGGGTGAGCTTTCCGCTCACCAGGTTCATGACGTACATCTGGTCGCACGGCCAGCCTTCGCGCGTGGACTGGAAGATCAGCTTCGAGCCCCCGCTCGACCAGTATCCTTCCGCGTTCTCGCCGCCGAAGGTGAGCTGCCACAGACGCGCGAAATGGGTCTCGCCGAGGCGGATCAGGCTGTCCACCGCGACCGCGGTAGAGGGAACGGGAACCAGATCCAGCCGGCCCGCGCGCGCGTGCGCGGCCGCGAGCGAAAGCGTCGCCGCCAGCACGAGCCAGGCTCGATAGGGGCCCGGGCGCCTCGCCGCCTCCGCCTGCTTCATCGTCCCCGTCCTCATCACGGTCTCCTCCCGAGTGTCACGAGCAGGTCCTGCTCCACGTCGGCGCGTTTCACGGAAACCCGCACCTGCTGGCCCGGCTTTCGGGAACGCAGCGCGAAGGTGTAGTCGTAGATGTTGTCGATGCGCACGCCGTCGAACTTCACGATCACATCGCCACCCTTCAGACCCGCCTGCTCCGCCGGTCCGCCCGCGCGCACCCCCGACAGCAGCACGCCGCCCTCGGTCTGCATGTAGTCCGGGATGGTTCCGAGGTAGGCGCCGTAGCCGCCGCCCCCGGCGATGCGCCCCACGCTGCTGTCGGCCTTCGCCTTCTCGTAGTGAACGCGCGGCCGGGCATCGAGGGATTCCACCAGCGCCCGCGCGAACTCACCGACCCGCCACAGGCCCGGCCCGTTGAGCTTGTCGGCGGTGTCGCTCGGCTTGTGATAGTCGGCGTGGGCACCGGTGAACAGCATGAGGACCGGTATCTGCCGCTTGTAGAACGACGAGTGGTCGCTCGGGCCGTAGCCGTCGGTCGAGGTCTTGAGGTCGAAGTGCCCGGCCGCCCGGTTCACGTTCTCGACCAGTGCCGGAAACTCGGCCGCGGTGCCCACTCCCATCACCATGAGCCGGTTGTCGCGCAGCCGGCCCACCATGTCCATGTTGAGCATGGCCTCGATGCTCTCGAGCGGACGCGGCGGATCGTCCACGAAGTGGGAGGACCCGACCACGCCGATCTCCTCCCCGGTGAAGGCGCAGAACACCAGGCTGTGCTCGGGGCGCGCGCCGCGCCGCGCGCGCTCCCCCTCCCGCGCCGCCACCGCCAGCATCGCCGCCACACCCGAGGCGTTGTCGTCGGCGCCCACGTGGGGCACGTGCTGATCCGGCGCGAGCGAGCTCTCGCCCCCGTAGCCGAGATGATCGTAGTGGGCTCCGATCACCAACGTGCGGGTGGTGTCGATGCCAGGGAGCCAACCGACCACGTTCTTGATCGTCGCCCGGGTGCGCCGCAGCGTGACGGTGACGGTGACCGAATCGGGCAGCGGGAAGCCGTGCGGCCGCGCGAGCGAGTCGATCGCCATCTGGGCCCGCGCGAGCGTGGTGCCCGCAGTTCGCAGCATGTGCTCCGCGACGCGCTCAGAGACCCGGGCCGCGATCAGGCCGCTCGTCATGTAGCCGCCGCCCTCGGTCTGCGGCTTGCGCAGTGGCTCGCCGGCGTGGTAGCGGGGCCCGTTCACCACCAGCAGCCCGAGCGCCCCGTGCTCGCGCGCGTTGATGGCCTTGGTGCGCAGCTCGGCGTGGGGCGTGTTGACGCTGCCATCGAAGCGGCTCGAGGAGTCCATCTCGCCGGGTTCGCTGGCGAGCACCAGCACGATCCGGTCGTGCGCGTCGAGCCCAGCGTAGTCGTCGTAGTCGTAACCCGGCGCGGTGATGCCGTAGCCGGCGAATGCGACCCCCGCCCGCAGCGTGCCGTTGGTGGAGAAGCCGAGCGGCTGGAACTCCTCGCCCGCGGCGACCCGCTCGCCGCCGGCCTCGATGCCGCACGGCTCACCGACCGCCACCCCGGTCGTGACCTCGAAGGGCTGGAAGAAGCCACCCTGCCCGCCGCCCGGAATCAGCCGCGCGCGGCGCATCTGCCCGGCGATGAAGGCCGCCGCAGAATCGAGCCCGGCGGTCCCGACGCCGCGTCCCTCCCACTTCGGATCGGCGAGCGTGCCGACCACCCGCGCCGGGTAGAGCGAGTCGGGGCCGGCCGCCGGCGTCGATGCGCCGGCCGCGGCCCGGCCCTCCGCGCGCTCGATCGCGGCGCCCGCCCAGACGAACACGACCGAGCCACACAGGAACCACGTCCTGCACCGTACGTTCATCAGGCCTGCCCGCTCCTTTCCTGACTCCTGCCCGCCGCCCTCGCGGTCCGCCGTTTCAGCGCCCGCCCGCGGCCTGTGCCGCCCGCAACGAATCCGCGCGCCGCTCGCATCGCGCGGCACCCGCGGTGTCGCCGAGCGATCGCAGGCACACCGCGAGGTTGAGCGGGTACTCGATGCTCGAAGGACTCGCCGTCATCAGCTTCTCGAGTTCGAACGCGGCCCGGTCCCGGTCGCCCGCATTGCCCAGGATCAGCGCCAGGGCCGAGTGATCGCTCTCCCAGGCCGGGTTCTCCCGGCGCGCGCGATCGACGTCCTCCGGACCCGGGACGACCTCGGCCCAGCCCATCGCCTCCACATCATAGCGGAAGAAGAAGTCGCGTCCCCCGGGCTCTCCGCGACCGCGTGGACGATAGGTGGAATAGAACCCGCTGGTCACCGTGGAGTCCCGATACCACACCCGGAACGCGGAGTTGAACCACGGCTGTCCGAAGCCGATGCCATTGGGGACGTCGGCGAAGTAGAGACGCGAGCGCGGCGGCAGCGAGGGATGGCGCGCGATCAGCTCGCCGCGCAGCCGGCCGACGAAATACGAGGCCCTGCTCAGGAACCAGTCCGAGCCCCACTCCCACGACGGCGTGCGCGCGTGGACCGGAAGGAGCAGTGCGGCCAGCGCCACGACGGCGATCGCGAGCCGCGGCCGCACCGAGAGCCAGGCTCCGAGCGCGAGCCAGCCGCCGAGCAGCCCGAGCAGCGCGTAGTAAGGAAGCCAACCGACCGACGGCAGGAAGAGAGGTAGCGATCCGAGCGCGGCCCATCCCGCGCCGAAAAGAAACGCTGTGCGGCGGCCATCGCCGCCGTCGGCCGCCGGGCGCCGCGGCTCGGCCCCGCCGGGCTTAGCACCCGCCCACGCCACGGCACCCGCCGCGATCACCATTCCGGGCAGCGCCGCCAGCAGCGCGGGCCCCCATCCCGTTTCGGGCCGCGGCCACTGGTCGAGATTGACCAGCGCCAACGGGAGGCGGAGCACGGCCAGCAGCGAGGTCGGCCGCCCGGTGACGGGGTGGGTCTCCACGTAGTGCCCCAGGAGACGCTCGCGAAGATAGGGATGGAACACGGCCCACGCCACGCACAGCGCGACCAGCGGTGCCAGGCGCCGGAGCGCGCGCGCGAGCGGCTCACGCTCGACCGCGAGCGCGTACACCAGGGCGAGGCCGGGCAGCACGCCGGCCGTCTCCTTGCTGAGCAGCGCGAGCCCGAGTGCCGCCAGGGACCCGGTCCGGCTCCGGCGCGCGACGGCGTGCAGGAAGAGCAGGGCGAAGAGCAGCATCCACAGCTCCTGCGCGCCCGCCGCCCACAACAGCGCGCCCGCCCAGGCCGCGAGCGACGCGGCCCCCGCGCTCGAGATGACGGCGGCGGGCGTGCCGGCAATCCTCTGCGCCAGCCCGAAGTAAAGCGCGATCACCGCGAGCCACAGCAGCAGTCCCGCAACGTGGAACGCGGCCCCGCCGGGCCCGAACCCGCGCTCGAGTGCCCAGAAGTGGAGCTCGCGCGACCAGGGCCGGTACCAGCCCCACAGCGGGTTCGCGTTGGTCCACAGCGAGGAGAACGAGGCGCGGCTCACCTTGTCGAGGATGGTGTAGTCGTCGTTGACCAGCGCCATCCCCGGAACGTATCGGTACTGCACCGCGCACAGCGCGACCAGCAGCGCGGCGAGCGCGGCCCCGCGCCACGCGGTCGCGCCCGTGGCCGCGGCGGCGGTGC
>CAZYQK010000083.1:0-11376 GCA_964650245.1 uncultured bacterium
CCGCTCTGCGCCAGCACTTCGACCACGCGCCGCTTCTCCGACTGCTCCAGCTCTTCCAGCAGCGTGGTCGCCACCTGCGGGCCCTCGAGCTTGAGCTCCGCCTCGGCGATCGCGTGCCCCTCGGGCGAGAGCAGCACCAGGCGCCGCAGCGTGGCCTTGAGCTCGCGCACGTTGCCCGGCCACGGATAGCGCGTGAGCCGCTCGAAGGCGCCCGCGCTGAGCGTCACGTGCTTCCGCTCCTCCAGGCAGCTCGCGGCCAGGAAGTGTTCAGCCAGCAGCCCCACGTCTTCGCCGCGGTGGCGCAGCGCCGGCAGCTCGATCACCGCCTGCGCCAGCCGGTAGTAGAGGTCCTTGCGCACTCCCTCGCCCTTCTCCAGCGCCGCGCGCTCGCGGTTGGTCGCCGCCACCACCCGGGTCGAGACCGTGTGGTTGCGGCCCGCCCCGATTCGCCGCACCTCGCCCGATTCCAGCACCCGCAAGAGCTTCGACTGCAGCTCCAGCGACATCTCCGCGATCTCGTCCAGGAAGATGGTCCCGCCGTCGCACAGCTCGAACAGCCCGGCCTTGTCCCGGAGCGCCCCGGTGAAGCCCCCCGCCACGTGCCCGAATAGCTCGTTCTCGATCACCTCGCGCGGCAGCGCGCTGCAGTTGAGCGGGATGTAGGCGCCCGCCCGTTCCGAGATCCGGTGGATGCCGCCCGCCACCAGCTCTTTCCCGGTCCCCGATTCGCCCACCACCAGCAGTGCCGCGTTGCTCTTGGCCAGCTTCGCCACGTCCTCCAGCAACCCCAGCAGGTGCGGGTCGCGGGTCAGGAGCCCGAAGCTCTCCTGGGCCCACGCCGCGCGGCGGTCGAGCTCGGCCGAGCGCCGCGGGCGGCGCGGGGCGCGGCGGTGCTCGGCGGCGGCGTGCGGTGCTTCGGGGAGGGCGGCGGGAGCGAGCGTCGCCCCGTGCGCCGCGATCCGCGCCCTGGCCTCGGCCAGCTTCGCCTGCGCCCCCATCCGCTCGAAATGATCGCGCGCCGCGTGGTAGGCCTCGAGTGCCCCCTTCGGATCGGCGAACTCGCCGGCGTTCGCACCGGACAGCCAGTCGCCGTAGCTCAGCCACAGCTTGCCCCACTCGTAGGGGGTCTCGATGTCGTCGTAGTAGGCGAAGCCCTGCGTGAAGTGCTGCTTCGCTTCGGCCGGCCGCTTCAGCGCGGCCGCGGCGAGCGCGAGCACCCGATAGGTGGCCGCCTCTTCGTAGCGATCGCCCAGCTCGCGGCAGTGTTCGAGGCCGGTCTTCGCCTCGGCGTACGCCTCCTCGCTACGCCCGAGCAGGAGGTAGCACTCGGCACGCCGCCGCCTGAGTTCCGCCACGATGTCGCCCCTGGGCACGATCGCGAGCGCCTTGGGCCAGACCTCGTCGTAGAGCCTGAGCGCCAGTTCCGCCTGGCCCTGCTCGAGGTGGATGTCGCCGAGGAATTCGGTGGTGAGGAGTGAGGGGCGGGAGTGAGTACGGGGAATTTGCCAGGTCTGGCCCGAAGTGAAGAGCTCTCCGGCAGCTGGGAAATCTCCCATGTGGAGAAGCACCATTCCCTTCAAGAGGCTTGAGTACCAACTGAGGATTTCCGCCCCTGAGCTATTCGAGTCCGCGAGACACTCATCTGCGAGGTGAGTGGCCTCATCGAGCTTGCCACGCTTCCATTGGATGATGGTGAGCAGCCGCTTCGAGATGCTGGCGTAGTACGTGCTGCCCTTCTCGAGATAGATGTGGTGAGCCTCACCTGCAGCCTCCGCCGCACTTGCCCAGCGACAGAGATCTTTCTCGATTCGCGCGAGGTTCTCGAGAGCATTCGCTTCGGTTAGACGGTTTCCCCAGAGTCGTGCCGAAACGATCGCCTCAAGCGCGTAGCGCCTGGCACTCGAATGGTTCCCCCGAAAGAGCTCTGCAGAGGAAAGCGCGAACGAACAGCTGGCGAGTTGGGATCTGTCCGAGGCTGCAAGGAGTTCTGCGCGGATACCCAGCAGCCGCTGTTCGGCCTCGTCCAGGCGATTGAGTTGCAAAAGACATCCACCCTCGCAGATTCGCAGTGCTATCGATTCTGGGGTTCTGGAGGTCAGCAGGTCGCCTTTCGTCTCCATCAGCTCGCGCGCCAAAGCCAAAGCCTTTTCGTGATCTCCCAACGAGCGAACGGCCAACGCGCGAATCACTCCAAGACGAAGCTCCAGCTCAGGCGTCTCGCTTGCGACGACTCGGGCGGAGGCATCAAGAAGTTCGAGGACAGAAACGAATTCGCCCGAGTCCATGAGGTCGCTGCAACACGAGAAAATCGCCTCACCGATCGGAGACTTCGTGAGTCCCGACGATGCCTCATCCAGAAGGGACCTCAGAGCGGCGACTCTGGACCGAAGCTCATTCATTGACGCGTGCTCCGTACCCTGGTGTTGGCCCTCACCGAGGTTTGGGAGGGCGCGTCAGTCTTAGGGGACCGAGAGAGAATGAGAGCAGGCTGAAGAGGTCGGACCCAAAGAATGAACCATTTGACCGAGTTTCCCGATGTCGGTCCATCCGGATCCCCCGCCTGCGGCGGCGGAAACGGATCCTTGATCTTGAATGCCGCCCCCTCGAGCGGCAGCGCGGCCAGTCCGATGGCCATCAGCAGCGCGCTCAGCAGCGCCGCCTTCCTGCGGTGACTCTTCATCTCAGCGCTCCTTGGTCTTCCCCGCGCGGGGGCGCGGCGCGGTGGGCTTGAGCCCGCCGCTTCGCACACAGCAATGCGCCCTCGCGGCCGCGCGGGAAGCGCGCAGTCGCGAGGGCGCGGTCAAAACCGCAGGTCGGATGAGGGGAAACGCGCACGGCGTCGCTCCGGACCAGGGTCTAAAGGCACGAAAGACTCTGAAAAGCTATGCCGATAGCGGACGAAGGTCAACGAATTTCTGGAGGGCGCAGGGGCTGAAGGGCCGAGCCCGCCCGCTACGGGCTGCGACGTGCCGTCGTTCGGCTCTCCCCGATGAAGCGCTCGATCTCCTCGCGATCGAGTCCGGCCTGTCGAAGGATCAAGCGCACCGCATCTTCATCGAGCATTTCCTTGCGCACAATCTCGACACGCCGCGTGGTGGCGACTGAACGGTAGAGTTCGACCCGCCCAGTTCGCTTTCGGAACGTGAAGCCGAGCGCGCGTAGCCGATTGATGAGTTGCTGTCTAGGAACCGACGACCTGGCGACGGGCCCCATGGCGCTCGAACCTCGTGGTCCAGGGCACGTCGAAGCTCGTCCTGGCCGGGTCTAGGCGTTGAAGGGGCACCGTCGGCGTCCAGCCGTGACGCCTCAGGAAGTGGGCAAGTTCTCCAGTTTCGAGCAAGTCCTGAAAGAGCAGTTGCAGGCCCTCCCCGATGTTCGCGGTTAGCTCCTGCCAGGTCTCGCCCTCGAGGGTGAGACCGAGTGGATCGCAGATGGCGATCCAGTTCTCGTTGGCGGAGCGAAACACGCGCCACTCGACTTGCGTGTCGAGCCCGAACCGAACGACGTCCTGCACGGAGTTTCTCCTGCGGAGGCGGGAGGCCGGGGGACGAGAGGGCCTGGTCGGAGTTCGTTTCATCGGCAACGACTCTAGCGGCTTCGAGCCCAGCCTCGCAAGCATTGCGGTGCAACATTGCCGAATCTGGCCAGGGCACTTAGCTTCGCGCTCCATGGCTCCTGCCTCCCGGCCACACTCCGCCGCCTCCCCCGAGCGCGAGCGCGCCGCCGCGATTCTGCGCGCCGCGCGGCGCTATCACCGGCGGCTGGTGCGCAAGGTCGCGGCGCTGCGCGGCGATCTGGCCGAAGCCGAACGCGCGCCGCTCTTCCGCCGCCATGGCGAGGCGCTGCTCTCGTACCTCAAACAGGTGCCGGCGCGGGCGAAGCACGTCGAGTTGCCCGATCCGGCGGCCCATGGACGAACGCTGACGATCGAGCTCGACCCCGCGCTGACCGCCCAGGCCAACGCCGCGCGCTACTTCAAGCGCGCCGCCAAGGCCGAGCGCGGGCTCGGCGAGATTCCGCCCCGCATCGTGGGCGCCGAGGCCGAGGCTCACGCGCTGGGGCTGGCGATTGAAAAGCTCGAGCGCGCGCTCGAGCACGCGAGAGACACCGCGCTTCCGCCCGCGCTCGCGCGCGAGGCCGACTCCGCGCTCGCGAAGCTCCCTCCCGCGATGCGCGCCGAGGTGGCACCGCCGTCGGCCGCGGACTCGTCACCCGCCCGCGTCGCGCGCGGCGAGGCCCGTGCGCCTTCCGCGAAACTGCAGCCGCGGCGGCTCAGGACCAGCGACGGCTGGGACGTGCTGATCGGACGCAGCAACGACGGCAATGACTACCTGACGCATCATCTCGCGCGGCCCGAGGACTACTGGTTCCACGTCCACGGCGCGTCGGGCTCGCACGTGGTGCTGCGGCGCGGCAAGGGGAAGAACGAGCCGTCGAAGCAGACCATCGCGGAGGTCGCGGCGTGGGCGGCGTTCTACTCGCAGGCCCGCACCGCGGGCAAGGTGCCGGTGATCGTGACGCGCAAGAAGTACGTGCGGAAGCCGCGCAAGGCGCCGCCCGGGCTGGTGGTGTGCGAGCGCGAGAAGACGTTGATGGTGCGTCCGAAGGAGCCGGCGAGGGCGAGCCTCGCGAGCGAGGAGTAGAAGAAACGCTTTGAATCGCCGACACTCGCGGGACTAGCATTGATGTGAAGCGCCGCCCCCCAGCCGGGGCCCGGGCCGCAACGCAACTCACCATGACGCTGGGGAGGGAACAACCGTGAAACGCCTTCTTGCCGCACCTCTTCCGCTCGAGCCCGGGCCAACGGGCTCGCGACGCGCCGCCGCGAGCCTCGCGATTCTCTGCTGCCTGCTCCTTCAGCTATCTGGCCGACCCGTCGCGGCGGGCGCCCCGAGCTGCATTCAATACGCCGACTACATCAAGGCGCTCGGCACCGTCGACACTCCGAGCTACGCTTGGAGCCTCGCGGCCTCCGGCTCCTACGCCTATATCGCGGACCTGAACTCCGGCCTGCAGGTCGTGGACATCTCGAGTCCTTCGACGCCCGCGATCGTGGGAAGCGTGCCGACCGCGGATCAGGCGCTGGACGCGGCGGTCGCAGGCAGCTACGTCTACGTCGCCATCAGCAACGTCGGCCTCCAGGTGGTGAACGTCTCGATCCCCGCCTCCCCGGCCAGCGTGGACACGGCGAATCTCCTGGGCTACGCCCAGGGAGTCGCCGTCTCCGGCACTCGCGCCTACGTGGCCGAGGGCACCTACGGTCTGCGCGTCGTGGACATCTCCACCCCGACGTCGCTGAGCCTGCTCGGCACCGCCGACACGCCGGGCAATGCCAAGGATGTGGCGGTCGCTGGAACCTATGCCTACGTCGCCGACGGTGATTCCGGCCTCGTGGTCGTGGACGTCTCCGTGCCCGGGTCGCCTTCGATCGCGGGCCGGGTGGACACGCCGGGCGATGCGAAAGGCGTCGCCGTGTCGGGAACTCACGTCTACGTCGCCGACGGCTCGTTCGGGCTTCAGGTGGTGGACGTCTCGAGCCCCGCCTCTCCCGCAATCGTCGGAACGCTCGACACGCCGGGCGACGCCAAGGGCGTGACCGTCTCTGGCACGCACGTCTATCTCGCCATCGGCGGCGACCTGCTCGCGATCGACGTCTCCACGCCCTCCTCGCCGGTGGAAGTCGGCAGCGTGGACACCCAGGGCAACGCGGGCGGTGTGGCCGTGGTCGGGACGGTCGCGTTCGTCTCCCAGGGGAACGCCGGCCTGCTGGTCGTGGACATCTCGAACCCCGAGTCTCCGCCGCTGGTCGGGTCCGTCGACACTCCGGGCTCCGCCGGCCGACTGGAACTCGGCGGCTCCTACGCCTACGTGGCCGACGGCGCCACCGGCCTCAAGGTCGTGGATATCTCGAGCCCGTCCTCGCCCGCGATCGTGGGCACCGCCGCCACGGCGGGCGGCGCGCTCGGCGTGGCGCTGTCGGGGAACTACGCCTACGTCGCCTGCGGCTCCTCCGGCCTCAGTATCGTGGACGTCTCGACTCCGTCCCTGCCTTCGATCGTGGGTGGAGTCGCCGTTCCGGGCTACGCGCAGAACGTGGCGGTCTCCGGGACCCACGCCTACGTCGCTGCCGGCAATGGGGGGCTCAAAGTGGTGGACGTCTCAGTTCCGGCGTCGCCCTCCGTGGTCGGAACTCTCCCCGCTCTCATCTGGACCTATGCCGTGGCCGTGGCGGGCAGTCATGCCTACACCGCGGAGCAGGGCGGGTTCAGGTCGGTGGACATCTCGACTCCCGCCTCGCCGTCCATGTCGGACAGCGTGCACACGCTGGCAGCTCCCACCGGAGTCACGATCGTTGGAACTCGCGCCTACGTCGCCGAGGGCTCCGGCCTTTCGATCGTGGACATCACGAGCCCGGCCTCGCTCTCCATCCTGGGCAGGGTCGCCGTTCCGGGCAATGCCAGTTCCGCCGCGGTCGCCGGCCCGTGGGCCTACCTCTCGGGCGCCGATGTCGGCATCCAGCTCGTCGATGTCTCGAATCCCGCCGCCCCTGTACTCGTGGCAATCGCCAACACGCCGGGATCGGCCAGCCACGTGGCGCTCGCAGGCGCCTACGTGTATCTCTCCGATGGCGCGTCCGGTCTGCGCATCCATCCCGCCCAGTGCGGCGCGGTCCTGAGCGTTGGCCAGCCCGCCGCGCTGTCGCGCATCCAGCTGCGGATCGCTCCGAATCCGTTCCGGCCGCCCGCTCTGCTCGAATACGACCTGCCCGAGCCGGCAGCGGCCGGCCTGTCCATCTACGACCTCACCGGGAGACTCGTTCGAGTGCTCGAGCCGCGCGCGGCGCGCGTCCCGGGCCGCCACGTGGTCGCCTGGGATGGCCGCGACGACCGCGGGCGCCCGATGGGGCAGGGCCTTTACTTCACACGTCTCGAGGCGGGTCGCGAACGGCTTTCACTGCGCATCGTGCTGACGAGATGAAGCGAGCCTGACATCATCTGAGCTTCACCAGCTTGGCGTCGAGGTGGATGCGATCGGCGTCGAGCCGCACGAAGTACAGGCCGCCCGCCGTGTCGCGGCCGTGACTGTCGCGGCCGTCCCACTCGAAGCGATGCGGGCCCGCCGTGAGGCGACCACGGTGGAGCGATCGCACCAACCGCCCGCTCAGATCGAAGATTGCCAGTTTTACGTCGTCCGCGAGCGGCAGGCTGAAGGCCACGCTCGAGCCGCGGCGGAACGGGTTGGGCGCGGTCAGCAGCCGCACGCCCTCCGCCAACGTCTCGGCCGGCACCGCGGTCGTCGCGTCGGGGTCGTAGGCCGATTCGATCAGCGTTCCGCCCAACACTTCGTACGCGCCGTCGCCATCGGTGTCGGCCTCGAGCACGAGCTCGTAGAGGGCGGCCGGGTCGTAGCCGTGCGTGTAGTACACCTCTACGCTCACCGTGCCCGATCCGTCGGGCCCGAGCGCGAGATCTCCCGTCCACGGAATGCCCGGCGGCAGGCCGTTGATGCTCAGGTCCTGCGGATCCGAGTGATCGGTCGAGTCGAACACCGCCGCCACGCGGTACGGAATCGAGGTCCCGCCGCAGGGATTGAATACGATCCAACTGACCGGCGTCCCGAGCGACCCCGGACTGAGGAGTTCGGCCACGCTCACGATGCCGGTGGTCCCCGCAGTCACGCACCAGCAGGTGTTGTCGGCGCGGATCGTGCCGTCGCAGCGATGGCAGTCCCCGGTCGCGTCGTTCACGATCGTCACCGCGAAGCAGGAGGTCGCGTTCTGCGCCGTCAGCCCGGCCGGACGCTTGATCGTGACGCAGATCGGCGCCGAGCACGTGCCGGGAAGCACCGTCACCGTTCCGCCCGTGGGGCTGAACGAGGTCGGCCCGGGCACCGTGCATCCGGCCGACACTCCCACGCCCGCGATCGACCAGTGGTAGTTCTGCGGCGTGGCGGCGTTGTTGCAGATGTTGAAGCACACCTTCACCGTCGAGTCGTTCTTGCAGATGGTGGTCACCTGCGGCAGGCGGCAGTATTCGATGCACTTCCCGATCGCGCCGGCCGCGTACAGCTTCTGCACGGAGGCCGCCGGCAGCGGCGTGGGGGTGCCATTGAAGATCTCCAGATCGTCGATGCAGCCCTCGAACGGCGCCATCGGGAACAACGGGCTGCTGCGACCCATGTAGACGTCGGCGTTGCTCTGCACGCCGCCGGCCGTGGGCACGAAGTTGAACGCGGGCACGAGCGCGCCGTTCAAGTACCAGCGGCCCGCGGCGGGCGCGCGCTCGACCGAGACGGCGATGTGCTGCCAGCTGCCGGCTGCGACCGTCGGCCCCGGCAGGATCTGAGTGGAGATGCCGATCCCGAGCTCGAGGTAGAGCTGCGTGCCGTTCAGGTAGAGCGCCCAGCCGCGCGTGCGGTACGGCCCGTTCGAGAGCAGCACGCGCTTCTCGACGATCATCCGTGGTCCGCCGCCGCCGGTGGAGACGTTGATCCACGCGTCGATCGCGAACGGCTGCGCTCCGAAACTCAAACCGAGCTGGTTCGCATTCGGCACCCGGGCGTAGTCGAGCACCGAGCCGAAGCAGATCGCGTTGCCGGTATGCCCGGCCGCGGAGATCGCGGCGCCGCCGAAGAGCTGGGCCACGTTCCGGGGCGGGCTCTGGTGCGTGAGGTCGGCGGCGGTGGTGGAGCTGGTCGGCTCGTTGAACGGCCACCACGCGATCATCCCCGGGGGCGGCATCGCGCAGGCGCCCGACACGCACTGGAAGTTGCCGAAGTCGCGCCCCAGGACCAGCTGTCCGGCGACGATCGAAACCGAGTAGGTGCCGCCGCTCGGGGCCGTCTGCACCCAGCCGGGCTGCCCGATCTCGCCGACGGTGTAGGTGCCCGGCGCCAAACCATCGAAGCAGAATTCGCCCTGCGCGTCGGTGACGGCGGTGTAGGGACCGCCGGGGCCGTTGAGCGTAATCGTCCAACCGGACAGGTAGGTGTCGGCGCCGTCCTTCACACCGTTGCGGTTCAGGTCGAGGAACTTGCTGCCGCAGATCGAGCCGGTCGTGGGGGCGGGGCAGCCGCCGGGCGCCTCGACGTCGCCGATAGAGGTCTTGTCCCCGTTGACTACGTCACCGTCCGAATCGATCAGCATGCTGGTGACGTTGGTCCCGCCCGTGGGGCGGAATCCCTGATAGCCGTAGATGGCGTCCGGATAGCTTCCGTACAGGTGGATCGCGTCCCCACTCGCCCACACCCGACCGAGCACGCCCGAGGTGAAGGGGAAGCGGTCGTAGTCCACGCCTCCGGCGCAGTTCTCCTTGGTGCCGTAGTCACCGACCATGTACGTGTTGGCAGACAGCCAGCAGCCCCCCGCACAGGCGTACTCGAGCGCGCGCGCATAGTGCGGGTAGGGCTGCGTTTGGGCAGTGATGCCGCGCTCGCCGAGCAGCATCTTGCCGTTCGCGGAGAAGCTGATGTCGGATACCGGCATCGACCAGATGTTCGTGCCGAGCGGCGGCAGATAGAGCTCGTGCTTGTCGCTCGTTGGCACAAACGCGCCACCCAGCGAGAGCCCAACGCTCCGGATCTCGTTCGCCGCGCTCGAGCTTCCCGCGCTGGCGTCCTCCGCCCACACGCCGTAGTAGACGCGGTCGCCGTGCCACTGAACACCCCAGAGCCGCTCGCCGAGCGGCGCCCAGCCCGGCGTGGTCGAGGATTGCGTGTAATTGGTGGGGCCAGTGTCGGCCACCAGCGGATCGAACACCTCGACGATGGTGCCGGTCGGGCCGTTCACGCCGACCGGCTTGATGCGGTAGATGCGCCCGTCTTCGAGGTCGGTCACGAAGAACTGCTCGTGCCGGCAGTCGTAGGTGATGTTCCCGAGGCCCGGCAGGTTCTCCCCGGCCTGAACCCCGCCATCGGGATAGTTGGGCAGGCGGCAGAAGGTGGTGATCGCCCCGGTCGTGCCGTCGATGCGATAGACCGCGCCGGGGCCCGCGTTGAAGACCTGACCCACGAGATCCCCCCAATAGCACGAGGTGTGGGTGACGAAGATGTTCCCGTACTTGTCGAGCGTGAGCCCGAACACGGTGCCGAGCGAGTCCTCATTCCAGCTGTTGCCCGGTCCGTTGTAGCGAACCATGCTCGCCCAGTCGGTATCCTCGGGCGGTGCGGGGCTTCCCAGATCGAAGATGGTCACGCAGTAGGGCCAGGAGAAAAAAGCCATCCCCTGCCGGGTGCCCACCAGGACGTTGGGCGAGAAGCTGGTGCCCTGAATGGCGGGGGCCTTCTCGCAGCAGCTATCGGGAACGGCGACGCAATCCGTGCAGGGGCCCTGCCCGTGCGCCGAGCCTCGCAGAGCCGACAGCGTGCCGAAGGACAAGAGGACGATGGTCACGGCGAGGCGCGTCGCGAAGCGCATGGGAAGCTCCTGTCGAGAACAAAAGCCAAGCGTGGTCGGCCGGCAGCCTTAGGGGGCGCTGGGTTCGCTCGTTGTTCGGGCGGGCGAAGGGTTTCTAACGGGAAATTGTCAATCGAGTCCGTCCACCGCCTCCCGGTACTCCCGTCGGCTACACCGCCCGGGCCCGGTCACCGGACGCCGAGCGCCCGTCGGGCGTCCTGTGACCCGGCGCCGCAGGCGCGTCACGCCTTCCCGCCTTCCAGTCTCAAGCGGTAGTCCCGCCGGTCGAGACAGCCGTCATAGGTGGCCTTGTCGAATGGGATCCAGTCGGTTCGCTCAACGCCGCGCCTGTGCTTCGTCGCCGGACTCTGGGGATACGCGCACGCTATCTTGATCCAGCGCCGCTGATCCTTCGCGATGACACGAATCTCTTCGGCCACTTCGGCGAGATCCTGGTCCTGGCTGAAAACCACGGCGACGTCGAACTCGCTCCGATGGGCGAGACGGATCACGTCGAGCGCGATGCGCACATCGATCCCCTTCTCCTCGCCGGTGGTGAAGCTGTACTCCGAATCATCGGGGAGTCGAATCAGGCGCCTCCGGTAGCGAAGCGGACGTGAGCAGGTGACCACACCCTGCCGGCCCATGATCGCGAGCTTGTGCGTCCAGAAGTGGTTCCACCGTGGCGAATCGGTTGGGTCGGGCACGCCCGTGTAGAAGCGGACTTGCGTCAGCAGCCAGCCCTTGCCCGCGCACACCGAGTGCGCGAGCGATTTCACGTCGTAGTTGGGGTACACGTAGCCGAACGATTCGCGAACACCGTGGAAGAGATTCTGACCATCCACGAAGGCTACGGCGCGCTTGTCCACGAGGTGAGCAGGCGGGGGCGCGACAGAAAAGAATAACCCCGCTCGAGGCCTTGCGGCGTGTCGAGCGGGGGGCAAATTGGATCGCGAGGCTAGCAGGATCGGCGGCCCTGTCAA
>CAZYQK010000083.1:11476-14048 GCA_964650245.1 uncultured bacterium
CCGCCGCTGGAACGCGTCGAGATAGGTGTAGATCACGGGCGTGACGTAGAGCGTCACGAGCTGCGAGAACGCGAGCCCGCCCACGACCGCGAGCCCCAGCGGGCGGCGCGCCTCGGAGCCGGTGCCGAAGCCGATCGCGATCGGCAGCGTCCCCATCAGCGCCGCCATCGTCGTCATCATGATCGGGCGGAAGCGGATGCTGCACGCTTCGAGTATCGCTTCGCGCGCGCTCTTCCCTTCGGTGCGCTCGGCGTCGAGCGCGAAGTCGATCATCATGATGGCGTTCTTCTTCACCAGCCCGATCAGCATGATGATGCCGACGAAGGCGTAGATGCTGAGGTCGGTGTGGAACACCAGCAGCGTGAGCAGCGCGCCGAAGCCCGCGAACGGCAGCCCCGAAAGAATCGTGAGCGGATGGATGAAGCTCTCGTAGAGCACGCCCAGCACCAGGTAGATGACCAGCACCGCGAGCAGCAGCAGCCAGAGCAGCCCCTGCTGGCTCGACTGGAACACCTGCGCGGTGCCGAAGAAGCTGGCCGTGATGGTGGAAGGCAGCGTCTCGCGCGCGGCGCGCTGCACCGCGTCCACCGCCTGCCCGAGCGCCACGCCGGGGCGCAGGTTGAACGAGATCGTGACCGCCGGGATCTGTCCCATGTGGTTGACCGAGAGCGGCCCCACGCCGGGGGTGATGCGCGCCACCGCGCTCAACGGCACCACCGTGCCGCCGCGCGCCGCGACGTAGAGGCTTTGCAGCGCCGAGAGGTCGCGCTGGTACTCGGGCTTCAACTCCATGAGTACCCAGTACTGGTCGGTGGAGGTGTAGATGGTCGAGACCTGGCGCGAGCCATAGGCGTCGTAGAGCGCCTCTTCGATCTGCTGGGCGCTCACGCCGAGCGCAGCGGCGCGGTCGCGATCAATCTCGACGTTGACCTGCGGGTTCTTGATCTGGAGATCGCTGGTCACGTCCTGCAGGCCGGGCAGGTCGCGCGCCCGCGCGAGCAGCGCGTCGGAGCCCGCGTAGAGCGCGGCGATGTCGGTGCTCTGGAGCGTGAACTGGTACTGGCTCTTCGACTGCCGGCCGCCGACGTTGATCACCGGCGGGTTCTGGAGATAGACGCGGATGCCCGGCACCGCAGCGAGCTTGGGCTGCAATTCGCGGATCACCTGGTCGGCCGAGAGCTTCCGCTGCGCGCGCGGCTTGAGTCGCAGGATCATGCGGCCCTGGTTGGACGAGCCGGCCTGCCCGCCCTGGCCCGAGCCCACCGACGACATGAACTCGACCACGTTCGGGTCCTGACCCACGATCGCCGCCACCGCCCGCTGGTGCGCCACCATCGCATCGAACGACGTGCCCTCCGCGGTCTCGGTGCTGGCGACGATGCGCCCGGTGTCCTCGCTCGGGATGAAGCCTTTGGGCACCAGCATGAACAACACCACCGTGCCGGCGAGGATCGCGAGCGAGAACACCAGCGCCGCGCGGCGGTGCTCCATCACCCAGCCCAGCGTGCGCTGGTAGAACGCGAGCAAGCGCTGGTACGCGTTCTCGATTGCGACGTAAGCGCGGCCGTGACGCCGCGCGTGCTCGGACCTGAGGAAACGGCTGCACAGCATGGGCGTGAGCGTGAGCGACACGAAGCCTGACACCAGGATCGCCACGCTGATGGTGACCGCGAACTCGTGGAACAGCCGCCCCAGCAGGCCGCCCATCAGCAGCACCGGGATGAACACCGCGACCAGCGAGACCGTCATCGAGAGAATGGTGAAGCCGATCTCGCGCGAGCCGTCGAGTGCCGCGCGCAGCGGCGGCTTCCCCTGCTCCATGTGGCGGTGGATGTTCTCGAGCATCACGATCGCGTCGTCCACCACGAAGCCCACTGAGAGCGTGAGCGCCATCAGCGACAGGTTGTCGAGGCTGTAGCCCAGCTGGCGCATCACGGCGAACGTGCCCACGACCGAAAGCGGCAGCGCCAGGCTCGGGATCACCGTGGCCGGGAGGTTGCGCAGGAACAGGAAGATGACCATCACCACCAGCGCCAGCGTCAGCAGCAGCGTGAACTTCACGTCGCGCACCGAGGTGCGGATCGAGGCCGCGCGGTCGTAGAGCGTGCCGATCTCGACCGAGGCCGGGAACTGCGGCTTCACGCGCTCGAGCAGCGCCATGACCGCGCCCGCCACCTCCACCGTGTTGGTGCCGGGCTGGCGCTGGACCGCGAGCACGATCGAGCGCTGGCCCCGATACCAGCTCGCGACCTTGTTGCTCTGCACGTCGTCGCGCACCTCGCCCAGGTCGCGCAGCCGCACCGGGGCGCCGTTCTTCCACGCCACCACGACCTCGCCGAACTCCTTCGCATTCCGGAGCTGCCCGGTGGCCTGCACCGTCGCGGTGCGGCTCGGCCCCCACAGGATGCCGGTCGGCAGGTTCACGTTCGCCGCGCGGATCGCGTCGCCCACCGCGCCGATCGGGATGCCGCGCGAGGACAGCGCCCGCGGATCGAGCTGGATGCGCACCGCGTACTTCTGCGAGCCGTACACCGAGACCTGCGCCACGCCCTTCACCATCGAGATGCGCTGC
>CAZYQK010000084.1:0-13999 GCA_964650245.1 uncultured bacterium
GCGCTGATCACACAATCCGGTGGTCGACGGTGTCCAAGAAACGGGGTGCAGCTCCCAGCGCTGATCCTTTCAACAAGTGCAAGGACATGATGGCGATGATGGTCGAAGTGACCGGCGTCGTCTCCGAGCGCGGCGGCATGAGGTCGATCGACGTGACCGACGTCAAAGCCGCGGCGACGGCCTCGAAGTAGCGGGCGTGCACCCGGGCGCGCGGGGGCGAGCGACTTCCACGCGCCCGGTTCGTTGATGAGACCGCGCCTCCTGCTGGTGCCGCTGGCGCTGGCCGCCGTGCTGGCGCCGGCGCTGGCGCTCCGCCCCGATCTGCCGGCCGCCGAGCGCGGGCGCCGCCTCGCGCAGCGCACCGGGTGCTTCGCGTGTCACGGCGCGGAGGGCACCCGCGGCGCCGCGAATCCGGGACGCAGCGACAAGACCGTCCCCACCTTCGAGGGCGACGTCATGATGTTCGCGAAGACGCCGCGCGAGATTCGCGAGTGGATCCACGACGGGTCGACCCCCGCGAAGGCCGCGAGTCACACCTGGCGCGAGGAGCGCGAGCGCGGCGCGCTCCGGATGCCCGCCTTCGGCCGGCGCCTGACCACTCGCCAGATCGAAGAGCTGGCGGCGTTCGTCGAGACGATGGCCGGGATTCCGGAGCCGGAAGATTCGCTCGTGAAGCGCGGGCTCGAGCGGAGCGAGGCGCTGGGCTGCACGGGCTGCCACGGTCCCGGCGGCCGGTTCGCGCGGCCCAATCCCGGCTCGCTCAAAGGCTACGTGCCGTCGTGGGACCGTCGCGATTTCGCCGAGCTTGTGACGAGCCGCGCGGAGTTCGATCAGTGGGTGGAGCGCGGCGTCAGCCGACGTTTCGAGGGTAATCCGCTGGCGCGATACTTCGTGCGCCGCGCGGTGCTCCGCATGCCGGCCTTCGAGCGGCACCTGGCGCCGGGCGACCTCGACGCGCTATGGGCCTACGTGGACTGGCTGCGGGGTGGGGCGGGTGAGGCGGGACGCCCCTAGCGGCGCCGCTTGCGCGCCGCGCGGGCCTTGGCCTTCTTCTTCTTCGCGGTGAGCTTGGCGCGCTTGCGATTCTGGCGATGCTTGAAGGAAGTCATGACACTCCGGGGCTTGAGGTGAAAGAGCGCGCTGCGGTGGCGCGGACCGTCAACCTAGCCGAGACCGCCCGTGCCCGCAAGACGCGACGCCCGGCTCGTGAGGGCCGGGCGTCGTCGAAGTCTCGGGTACGAGCCGGGCGGTCAGGCGGCGGCGGTGCCGAGAGCGCGTTGCGCCATCTCTTCGGCGGCCGGGCCGGCCTTCACCTCGACCGTCGACCCGGTGATCACGTAGATCCGGATATTGTTGCTTCCGGGGTCGGCCGGGAACATGAAGAAGCCGTCGCGCTCGGGCGAGTATGAGAGCGAGTAGCCGCACAGCAGCTCGCCATCCTTGAATCGCACCGCGAGTTTCTTGCCATGTGCGGTCTCGGCCGGGCCGGTGATGAAGCCGCGCAGGTCCTTGCGCTGCGGGTCCCCCGCGAACTCCTTCACGAAGAAGGCGGCCTTGAGCGACTTGCAGCGCACCTCGACCGCCGGGCCGCCGTCCGCGGGCTGCACGTGGAAGAGGTGGCGATTCGGGAAGAAATCCTGGGTCGTGCCCTTGAGGATCTTGCCGCTCAAGGAGTGCACAACGACCTTGTTGTATTCGGACATCGTGGATCTCCTCCGGCACCGGGAAGGTTGAGGGGGCGCCGCCCTCGTGGCGACGGCCGGCTGTGACCCAGTTCCGTCCTCATCTCATCGGCCGGAGCCGGCCCCGACTTTACGCCCGAGTTGAAGCGCCCGGGGGCGATGTGGGAAGGTCCGTCCGCTTCGTCCCCGCTCCTCCTCACCGGCCCGAAAGGAGTGCCTCCATGAGATCAACGTCCGGCTGGATCGTCGCGTTCGCCGCGCTCGCGATGGCCGGCTGCCAGCAGCCCGGTTCCAGCAGCGGAACGCCGGCCCCGACGGGCGGCGCCCGGTCCGCCCCCGCGGGCCAGGACGCTGCCCCCGCGACCAGCGGGGCTACGGCGGGGAAGGAAGTGATCCTCCCGAACGGCCTCCGCATCCAGGACCTCATGGTCGGCGACGGCGCGATCGCCGAGAGCGGCCACGCGGTGGCGCTTCACTACACCGGCTGGCTCACCGATGGCACCAGATTCGACAGCTCGCTGGACCGCCATCAGCCGCTCCAGTTCCGAATCGGCGCGCAGCCCCGGGAGGTGATTCGCGGCTGGGACGAGGGAGTCCGAGGGATGCGAGTGGGCGGCAAGCGCAAGCTCACCATCCCGCCCGAGCTGGGCTACGGCGAGCGCGGCTATCGCGGACTCATCCCGCCCAACGCGACGCTGGTGTTCGAGCTCGAGCTGCTGAACATTCATTAGCCGGGGCGACTACCGGCCCGTTCCTGGACCCGTCGAGGAGGCCTCCCATGCGCCGGCCCGCAACTGGCTCGCTGATCGCAGCCGTTCCGCTGTTCCTCGCGCTCCAGGTTGCGCCCGCCGCTGGCGCCGCGCCCGCGGGGAAGCCGAAGCCCGCCGGGGGGGTGGTCGCGCTCGAGCCGGGCCTGCTCAAGGATCTCGCGTGGCGCCCGGTGGGTCCCGCCAACATGGGTGGGCGCGTCTCGGACTTCGCGGTGGTCGAGAAGCGCCCCGCCACCTTCTTCATGTCGCTCGGCACCGGCGGGGCGTTCAAGACCGCCAACCTCGGCACGACCTGGAGCGCGGTGTTCGAGAAGGAGGCGGTCGCGTCGGTGGGCGCGATCGCGGTGTGGCAGAAGAACCCGGACGTGGTGTGGGCCGGCACCGGTGAAGCCAACAGCCGGAACTCCTCGTCATGGGGCAACGGCGTCTACCGCTCGCTCGACGGCGGCAGCAAGTGGGAACACCTGGGGCTCGAGGCGACCCATTGCATCGCCCGCGTGGTCGTCGATCCGGGCGACAGCAACACCGTCTACGTCGCGGCGCTCGGCCGGCTGTGGGGCGAGAACGCGGAGCGCGGCGTGTTCAAGACCACGGATGGCGGCAAGCACTGGAGCCACGTGCTCGAGGTGGACGCGCGCACCGGCGCCTGCGACCTGGTGATGGACCCCTCCAATCCGAGCGTGCTCTACGCCGCGATGTACGCGCGCCGGCGAACGCCGTGGTCCTACAGCGGGGGTGGGAAGACCGGAGGCATCTTCCGCACCACGGACGCCGGGCGCACCTGGACCCGGCTCACGAACGGATTGCCGGCCGAGGCCGGCCGCATCGGGCTCGACGTCTATCGCAAGAACCCGAAGACCGTGATGGCGGTGGTGGAATCGGATCTCGGCGGGCACCTCTCGGAGTTCGAGAGCAAGAGCCGCGCGGGCGGCGTGTTCCGGAGCACCGACGGCGGCGAGCACTGGGAGCGCCTGAGCCCTTACGCCCCGCGCCCCTTCTACTTCAGCCAGCTCCGCGTTCAGCCCGACGACTCGAGCCGGGTCTACCTGCTCGGCACCGATCTCTGGATCTCGGACGATGGCGGGCGGACCTTCCGCGCGGGGGGCGCGCGCAACCTGCATCCGGACTGCCACGCGATGTGGGTGGATCCCGCCAACGGGGACCACGTCCTGCTCGGCACCGACGGCGGATTGTTCATGAGCCACGACCGCGCGCGCACCTGGAACTTCATCAACAACCTCGCGATCGGCGAGTTCTACAACGTCGCGGTGGACAACCGGGACCCGTACTGGATCTACGGCGGACTTCAGGACAACCAGACGTGGGGCGGGCCCAGCAAGACTCGCTTCGAGCCCGAGCCCTTCATCGGCGACCAGGAGCACAACGGGATCCTCAACGACCACTGGTTCTGCCTGGGCGGCGGCGACGGCTTCCACGTGGCGGTCGATCCCACCGACCCCGACATCGTCTACTACGAATCCCAGGGCGCTGAGCTGCAGCGCCTGAGCTTGAAGACCGGGAAGGAGCGCCGTCTCAAGCCCTCGAACAAGGAAGGCGAGCCGGTGTTCCGCTTCAACTGGAACTCGCCGTTCATGATCTCGCCGCACGACCCAAGCGTGTTGTGGCTCGGCGGGAACCACCTGTTCCGGCTGGTCGAGCGCGGCGACCGGTGGGAAATGGCGAGCCCCGACCTGACCACCCGGGATCCGAACAAGATGGCAACCGGAGGCTCCGCGGCCGAGACCCACTGCACCATCGTGACGCTGGCGGAGTCGCCGCTCGCGAAGGGCATGGTGTGGGCCGGGACCGACGACGGCCAGCTGTGGGTGACTCGGGATGGCGGCGCTCACTGGAACGATCTCACCGCCAACTTGAAGGGCGTGCCCCCGGGGCTCTACATGAGCCGCGTCGAAGCCTCGCACCACGATGCCAACACCGCATACCTCGCGATCGACGGCCATCGCACCAACGTGTTCGAACCGTACCTGCTCGCGACGCGTGACGGCGGGAAGAGCTGGACCTCGATTCTCGGCGACCTGCCGCGCTCAGCACCCGTGATCGTGGTGCGCGAGGATCTCTCGAACCCGAATCTGCTGTTCGCCGGGACCGAGTTCGGGATCTGGATGACCCTCGACGGCGGCCGCCACTGGGTGAAGCTCAAGGAGGGCCTGCCGACCGTGGCGGTGGACGACATCGTGATCCATCCGCGAGAGCGCGACCTCGTCATCGGCACGCACGGCCGCAGCATCTACGTGCTCGACGACATCACGCCATGCGAACGCTGGACCGCGGGCGTGCTCGCCGATCCCGTGACGTTCTTCGCGCCGCGGCCCGCGACCGCCTATCTCCATCGCACCATCGGCGGGGTATGGGGCCAGCGCATGTTCAGCGCGAAGAACCCGCCGTTCGGCGCCACCTTCAACTACTTCGTGCGCGCCTGGACCGGCGAGGGCGTGACCATCGTGGTCGCCGACAGCGCCGGGAGGACGATCCGCAATCTCTCCGGGCCGGGCACGCCGGGACTTCACCGCGCGGTGTGGGATCTGGAACGCGACCCCAAGGAGCGGATCGGGCGTCCCGAGTGGAGCAACCAGCCCGAGTTCGTGAAGCCGGGCAAGTACACGGTGTCCCTGACCTACGGCAAGGAGAAGCCGGTCAAGCAGACGCTGGAGGTGAAGGTGGCGGATGGGGTGGCAGACCCCGGGTTTTGAGGTTGGCGTTCCGCTGGCGTCAAGCCCGCGTAAGATTGAGTACCGTGGCCGTGGATTGGCACCATCCGCCGATATTTCGCTTGACGCGTCGTTGGCTGCGGACCATCGTTGCCGGCGTGGAATGGACGGGGACGTGATGCGGAGGATCCGATTGCTCGGGACTCGCGTGCTCTTGACGCTGATCGTCGCGGTGCTCCTGCCGGTCGAGCATGCAAATTGCGCATTCGTCCTGTGGCAAGTTGCGTCGGTGGAATCTCAGACCGGTCACCATCACGCCGACGACGGCGATGGTGATCACCAATCCCCGCTGAGCCCGCCCCCAGCCTCGTCGGCTGATCCGTGCTGCTGCGCCTCCGTTCATCTTCCCCGGGCGACGGCGCCTGCTTCGATTTCAGTCCCCGCGCCAACGCCGTGTTCCACGCTTCTCACGATCACGCCCTCGCTGGCGGCCGTTGCGGGCAGAGCGTGCCGTCGAATGGATCCGGACGCACGATCGGGTTCTCCACCCGGTTTTCCATCAACTTCGCAAGCCCCTCGCAGTCCCCCTTACTCCGCCTAGCTTCCCGTTCTGGTCCTGAGGCAGGACAGGGCGCGCCATCGCACGGGTGCGCCGGAATGCGTGTCAGGTGATTCAATAATCTGACGGAAAGGCGGAGATGGAATGGCCTCACGGCTGACGCATCGCCTGGCGGCGATCGGGTGCACTGCTCTTCTGACGGCTGGATTCGCTGAACGATCCACGGCGCAGCCTCGACCTTCAGAGGTAGCAGGGTCGTCGTCCGTGAGCACCGCGCCGTCGGAGATCGCCGGCCTGCTCACGCTGCCGGCAGCGCTCGAGCTGGCGCTGAAGATCCACCCCGATCTCCGCGTAGCTGGAGCGAACCTCGCGGTTGCCCGCGCCGACTCGGTTTTTGCGAGGGTCCCGGCGTTCAATCCCGAGGTGGAGCTGCAGAGCGCACGCGGCGGCCGGACACTCGGGTCGGGCTCCGAGGCCACGCTGGATCTGGGCGTCAAGCAGGAGTTCGAGCTGTGGGGCAAGCGCACCGCCCGTCAGTCCCTGGCCACGATTCGCTCCCTGACCGGCGCGGCCGAGTGGCGCGCAAAGCTCCAGGAGATCGAGTCGGACGTCCGCGCACGATTTGAACGGGCACTCTTCCTGCAAGACCGCCTGGAGACAGTGGACGAGCTGGCCGGCCTCGATCGCCGGGTCGTGCTCGCGGCGCAGGCGCGTGTGCGCGATGGATCCATGACGCCGGTGACCGGTCGCCTGACGGAACTCGATCTACTCCGGTTGGAGGCGCAGAGCCGGCGCGCGCGCAGTGACCTCCGGCAGGCGCTCGTCGCCCTTGGACTCGCGATCGGGCGGGAGCTTCCTGACTCGACCCGACTGAGCGGCGATGTCCGGGCAGACTCCCTCCAGGCGCCGGAAGACTCGGTCGTCGCAATCGCTCTGCGCGTTCGAGGAACGGGAGAGGTCCTGCGTCATCAGATTACTCAGCGGCAAGCGGAACTTCATCTGGCTGAGCGCGAAGCCCGACCCAACCTCACTCTGGGCGCAGGCCTGACCAGGGAACGCCGGTCATTCTCGAGCGACGACCTCACGGGTGATCCAGCTATCGTCGGTAGGATTGCGGGTGCGAGATCCACCGACAACCTCTGGACCGCCCGCATCAGTGCCCCGCTGCCGCTGTGGCAGAAAAATCAAGCGGGTCGCGCGCGAGCTTCCGCGGAGATCGTGCACAGCCAGGCGGACTACGACCGCTATCGCCTGCGAACACGGCTGGAAGTGCTCGGCGCGGCGCGGCGGTTTCAGGATGCCGCCGGGCTCTACCGTCTCTACCTCGAGCGATCGACTCGCGTTCGGCAGGACCTCGTGCTGATTCGCGAGGCTTATGCGGACGGCCGCATCTCGCTCGACTCCTACCTCACGCAGAAAGGGCGCCTCGTGGACACCCTCCTCGGGCAACTCGAAGCGGGCGACGCCTACTGGGACGCCCGTGGTCAAATGGAGGCCGCCGTCGGCCTCGACCTGGCGCACCTCAACGCGGGGGGGACCCGATGAGACGCCTGGCCTGGCTGCTGACGCTCATGTTGTCGGTGACGGCCGGAGGTGCCGCCGCGAAGGACGCGCCCGGAACAGGGGGCGCTGTGGTCTCGAGCCAACAGGTACTCACGGTGCATTCGGATCGCTACGAAGTAGTCCTCAAGAGCAAGCAACTTCGCCCGGGGCTCCAGGACACGTTGGATCTTTACCTCAGTGACTTCCGAACGAACGCTCCGATCACGAACGCCGCCGTCGCGCTGAGTCTTCGTTCCAATGCCCGGGAACTCTGGAGTGGATCTGCCATAGCGACCAACCGAGCGGGCATCTTCATGGTGCCGTTTCAGGCTCCAGCGGATACCGGCTCATTCACGGTCCTGGTGACAATTGCCGCCGCAACAGGGGAGGAGCGATTCGCCCTCTCGGATCTGAAGGTGAGTACCGAGCGCTCCGAGACAAGTGCCTCGGAGCCTCGCAGGTTCCGCTGGATCTGGCTGCTGGCTGGGGCGCCCGTGCTCCTCATTGGCTTGCTGGTCATGGCGCGTCGGCGCATGCAGGCGGCTGGAGCGGCCCTCATGCTGTGCCTATTTCTCGCACCGGACGCGCGAGCACATGCGGGGCACGATGAAGCCCCTGCCTCATCCGGCACGCCTGTCGGCCCCGGAGCGCAGGTCTTCATCTCGAAGGCATCCCAGTTCCTGCTGGGTATCCGCACCGAGCCACTGCAGCGTCAGCCGGTTCAGAAGCGGCTCAGTGTGCTGGGCCGCGTCGCTCCCCGGGGTGGCGGCGAGATCGAGATCGTGGCGCTGCAGTCGGGTCGCATCTTCTTCGCCGATGGCCGGGCACCCGTGCTCGGCCAGAGTGTGACCAAAGGCGAGCCCGTCGCGCGTCTCACAGTAGTCGACGATCTCAGCCTGCGCGCGCCGCTGACCGGCGTACTCACCGGGGTGTTCGTGGTGAATGGCCAACTCGTCGAGGCGGGGCAGAAGCTCATGACGCTGCTCGATCCGTCGGTAGTCTGGGTACATGCCGATGTCTACGAGGCGGATGTGGCCAGCGTGCAGCGGTCGACTCGCGCTGTGATCACCTCGCAGAGCATGCCGGATGTCGCACTGACGGGACGGCGCGTCGCGCTGGGGGTCACGCAGGGCGAAGTACCCGGCGCCATCGAAGCGTGGTTCGAAGTCCCGAACCTCGGTGGCCGCTTGAAGGTCGGAGCGCTCGTCGATGTCGGCATCGAACAGGGCGGTGTGGAGTCGGCGCTCGTCGTCCCCCGGAGCGCCGTGTTCGAAAAGGACGGGCGCAAGCTCGTCTTCGTCCACACCGCCCCGGAGCGATTCACCGCGCGAGAAGTGTCACTCGGCACGAGCCTCGGCACGCGCGTGGCCGTGACCGGCGATCTCAAGCCCGGTGATCGGGTAGTCGTCTCGGGCGGCTATCCGCTGCTGACGGCCCCCGTCGTCGGCATCGGCCAGTAGGGGAGCGCGACCATGTTCGATCGCATCATCCTGTTCGCGCTCCGCAATCGACTCTTCGTCGTGGCCGCCGCGCTGCTGCTGCTCATCTATGGCGGTGGCGTGATCCTCAAGCTGCCGGTGGATGTCTTCCCCGATCTCAATCGCCCAACCGTCACGGTCCTGAGCGAAGCGCCGGGGCTGGCGCCGGAAGAGGTCGAGACGCTGGTCAGCCTGCCGATCGAGACCACGCTCAACGGCGCTCCCGGTGTCGAACGCGTGCGCTCGACCTCCGGCATCGGCCTCTCCGTCGTCACGGTCGAGTTCGCCTGGGGCACCGACATCTACCGCGATCGCCAGCTGGTGAGCGAGAAGCTCCAGCTGGCGGCCGAACGCCTGCCCAAGAACGTGGTCCCCGCGATGGGGCCGGTCTCGTCGATCATGGGCGAGATCATGCTGCTGGGACTGGAGAGCTCGAGCGGCGAGACCTCGCCGATGGAGATGCGCACGCTGGCCGACTGGGTGGTGCGGCAGCGGCTGCTGACGATTCCCGGCGTGTCGCAGGTCATTCCCATTGGTGGCGGCGTCAAGCAGTACCAGGTGCGCGTCAATCCACAGCGCCTGGCGGCGCTCGGGCTGTCGCTCAAGGAGGTGGAACAGGCGGTGGGAGCGAGCAACGAGAACACCACCGGCGGCTACCTCGAGGCGCAATCCCAAGAGTACCTCATCCGCAACCTGGGGCGCCTCCGCAGCCCGGAACAGCTGCTCAGCACGGTGGTGTCGACCCACAATGGCGTGCCGGTGCTCCTGAAGCAGGTCGGCAGCGTCGGCATCCTCACACGGGTGAAGCGCGGCGACGGCAGCGTGGATGGGAAGCCGGCGGTGATCCTCTCCATCCAGAAGCAGCCCGGCGCCAGCACGATCGATCTGACCCGGCGCATCGAGGCGGCGCTCAAGGAGCTTCAGCCCTCACTCCCCAAAGACGTGCGGATGCGCCCACTGTTCAAGCAGGCCAGCTTCATCGAGGCGGCGATCGGCAACGTGGAAGCGGCCCTCCGCGATGGCGCCATCCTCGTCCTGATCGTGCTCTTCATGTTCCTGCTCAACTTTCGCACCACCGCCATCACCCTGACCGCCATCCCGCTCTCTTTTGTGACCGCCGCCGTCGTCTTCCATCTCTTCAACATCTCGATCAACACGATGACGCTCGGCGGGCTGGCGATCGCCATCGGCGAGCTGGTGGACGACGCGATCGTAAACGTCGAGAACGTCTTTCGTCGCCTGCGGGAGAATAGGCACGCGCCGGAGCCCCGCCCCGCCTTCGAGGTGGTGTACCGAGCATCCTCGGAAGTCCGGAACTCGATCGTCTACGCCACCATCCTCGTGGTGCTCGTGTTTCTCCCGCTCTTCGCCCTGAGCGGCATCGAAGGCCGGCTGTTCGCGCCGCTCGGCATCGCATACATCGTCTCCATCATGGCCTCGTTCGTGGTGTCGCTGACCGTCTCGCCGGCCCTCTGCCTCTATCTCCTCCCGAAGGCGAAGGTCCTGGCCGCGGAGAAGGACTCCTTCGTCGTTCGTCACCTCAAGCACTGGGATCGGAAGCTGCTTAGTTTCTCGCTACCGCACCCGGAGATCGTGATCGGTGGGGCGGTCGTGCTGGTCCTCGCGGCGGCGGCGCTGGTGCCCCTGATGGGGCGTGAGTTCCTGCCGCCGTTCAACGAGGGCACGGCCACCATCAATGTCATCGCCGCGCCCGGGACCTCGCTGAGCGAGTCGAATCGCATCGGCACGATCGCGGAGGAGCAGCTCCTGAGCGTCCCCGAGGTCATCTCGACCGGGCGCCGCACCGGGCGCGCGGAGCTGGATGAGCACGCCGAAGGGGTCCACTACACGGAGATCGACGTCGACTTCCGGCGCTCGAAGCGGGCCCGCGAGGAGATCCTGGGTGACGTGCGCACCCGGCTCGGACAGATCCCGGGCGTGTTCGTCAACATCGGACAGCCGATCTCGCACCGGCTCGACCACCTGCTCTCCGGCGTCCGGGCGCAGATCGCCGTCAAGCTCTTCGGCAACGACCTCGACCTGCTGCGGGCGAAGGCGGCGGAGATCCAGGCGGCCATGGCCACCGTGCCGGGGGTGGTCGACCTCCAGACCGAGAAGCAGGTGCTGGTGCCGCAGATCCGCATCGAGGGCGATCGCACCGCCCTGGCCCGCTACGGTTTGAACGTCGGCGACCTCAACCAAGCGCTCGAGACCGCCCTCAACGGACGGGTCGTCTCGCAGGTGCTCGAGGGACAGCGGACCTTCGACCTGCTGGTCCGTTTCGACGATCCGTCGCGCAACAGCCTCGAAGCCATCCGTAGGGCCCTGATCGACACGCCCTCGGGGGCCAAGGTGCCGTTGTCGGTGATGGCCACGGTGGAGGAATCACGCGGACCGAATGTCATCCAGCACGAGAACGTGCAACGCCGCATCGTGGTTTCGGCCAACGTCAGTGGGCGTGATCTGGGCCGCGTCGTCCAGGACATCCAGGACCGTGTCAGCGCCCAGGTGAAGCTGCCGACCGGGTACTTCATCACCTACGGTGGCCAGTTCGAGAGCCAGCAATCGGCGACCCGGCTGATCGGCATCCTCAGCCTGTTCTCCCTCGCGGCGATGTTCCTCGTGCTCTATGCCCACTTCCGGTTCGTGCCGATCGTGCTCCAGATCCTGCTCAACATCCCACTGTCGTTCATCGGCAGCGTGGTGGCGATCTTCCTGAGCGGCGGGACGTTCTCGGTCGCCTCGCTGGTCGGCTTCATCACCCTGACCGGCATCGCCTCTCGGAACACGATCATGATGATCTCTCACTACCTGCACCTCATGAAGGAGGAAGGCGAGGCATTCGACATGCGGATGGTCGTGCGCGGCTCGCTCGAGCGTCTGGTGCCGGTGATGATGACGGCACTGACCGCCGGGATGGCGCTGATCCCGCTCGTGCTGTCGAAGGGCGAGCCGGGAAAGGAGATCCTCTACCCGGTCGCGACGGTGATCGTCGGCGGGCTGATCAGCTCGACCCTGCTCAACACGATCGTCACCCCCGCGGTGTTCTATCGCTTCGGACGCAAGTCCGCTGAAAGGTATCTGGCTTCCCAGACGAAGGAGTCCTAGGCCATGTCGGGCCGGGACCGTCGTCACATCCCACACGAAGCTCGAAGGAGGGTTCCGATGAGAATGAACGCCCGCTGGTGGATGCTGGCCGCGCTGGTGATCGTTGCGCTCGCGGTGATCGGCTGCGCACAGAAGAAAACCGAGTCCGAGACGCCGCCGGCGGCACAGCAGGCCGCACCGGAGACCGCTGCGCCGGGCGGTGAGGCGGCAGAGCGTGAGGGGGCCGGGGCCACGATCACGCCGGCCGGATCGGTGGGGGAGATCTGGAGCCAGATCGCCCAGGAGCAGGCCAGGCTCTCGGCGGCCATCGAGAATGGCCAGCTCAAGGACGTGCACCACCTCGCCTTCGGGATCCGGGATCTGGTCGTGGCGCTGGCCGACAAGGCGGGCGCGTCGAATCCGCCGGTGGCCACGAAGCTCAAGCCGATGGTGGAGCAGGTCACGGCCTCGGCCGACAAGCTCGACGAGCTCGGTGACGCCGGCAACCTGAGCGGTACCCAGGCGGAGTACGCGAAGCTCGAGAACACGCTGAAGGCGATCGGAGCTGCGACCGGCGCGCGCTGAGACTGGCGCCCGCGCGTCATCGCCGAAGATCGCGGAGGCGATGAGAAATCGCCAATCCTGATCGAGTCGGCCGCACAAGCCACGCGCAAGAACTCCCAGGAGGCACACTCATGCAATTCATTCCCCAGGTTCTGAGCCTGACCATCCTCGCCGCGTCCATCGCAACTCCCTCGCACGCTCGCGGCACGGAGAAGCCCCGCGAAATCAAGGTCGCGGTGACCGAGAAGGGTTTCGTCCCGTCGAGCGTGAAGGTCAGGGCCGGACACCCGGTCGTGCTCGCGATCACCCGGAAGACCGACAAGACGTGCGCCAGAGAGGCGGTGTTCCCATCGCTCGGAAAGACCTTCGAGCTGCCGCTCAACACGACGGTGCGCGTCGCGCTCGATCCGGAGCGTGCGGGGCGGATCGATTTCGCCTGTGGCATGGGCATGATGAGGGCGCGGGTCGTCGTGCAGTGAGCTGCGAATCCGCGCTGAGTCGCTCGTTCGCACGACAAGCCGCTGGCGACGCAGATCGGCCGCGCCGCGGGCGGGAACGACACGGCCGCAGGGAGGCAGCCCCATGAAACCAGGCGCATTCGGACGCGTGCTTGCGGTCCTCGCCCTCCTGGTAGCACTTCCGGCGTTCGCGGAGGGGAGCGCGGCGAAGAAGGCCACGGTGTGGTTCGTCCAGGTCTACGACGTGAAGGAAGGCCAGCTCGAGCCGATGAAGAAGTGGCTTACGGAGGAAGGTGGGAAACAGTTCCTCGACTTTCCCGGCGCCACGTCCTTCGAGACCTGGGTCGACCTGATCTCTGCGGGGCCTACGCTGAAGACGATCCTGGGGTTCGAGGACTACGCGGCCATCGACCGCTTCTACGCGGACGAGAGGATGCGGGCGTGGGGCGAGAAGCTGGACTCGTTCATCGGACCTCACAAACACTACATCTTCCGCCACTATCCGCTGTACCTGTCGAAGACTCTGACCTACCCGGCGCCGACGCCGTGAGGCCCTTTGCCGTCACGGTTCCTCCGGACTCGCATCGGGCCGGCTTTCGACCTCGATGAGAACGTGCGTACGAAACACGTGCGGCAGCTCAAGGACGTGCACCACCGCTTGGACGAGCCGGCACTGCCCGGCGACCGCAGCCCGGCCGTTCCCGGTCAACGCACGCGCACCAGCGTGCGGGTCAGGAGCCGGCCGGCCGCCTCGAGGCGCAGGAGATAGACGCCCGCGGGGAGCTGCGAGCCGTCGAGGGTGAGCGGGTAATTGCCCGCGCCGCGCTGGTCGTCGACCAGCCGCGCGACCTCCCTGCCGCCAATGTCGAACAGGCCGACCCGCACGCGAGCCGCGTTTGGCAGCGTGAAGCTGAAGGCCGTGCGCGCGGTGAACGGATTCGGGACGGTTCGCGACAGTGCGAGCGCCCCGAATGGCGACGGGTTGACGCCGGCCGTCGGCACGTAGTCGGTCACGGCCTCGCCGATCGTCACGTGACCGTGTGTGGTGAGATTGTCGCCCGCGACGATGCCGTAGTAGCTCGGGCCCACCATGTAGGGATAGGCCGACGCGCCGCCCGCGTCGATCGTGACAAAGTGGCTCCTCTCACAATTCCGTAATCACAGGACGATTCTCGCCCACGGATTGTCGG
>CAZYQK010000085.1:0-13868 GCA_964650245.1 uncultured bacterium
CCGGTGGCGAGTGCGCGCAGAAACGCGGTGGCGTAGAGGAGGCGGCGGTCGGTCATGCGAGGCGTGTCGTGTGCGGCGCCGGACCGGCGCGGCCCGTTACGGCGCGAGCACGCTCTCGGGCGGCGCGTGCAGCGCGCGTGTCACGGGATGGAGGTCCTGCTCCGGGTCGGCCCACGGCGAGCGTTCGTAGAAGAATCGAACCCGCCGTTCGGGGCTCGCCGCGAACGCGCTGTCGGCCGACAGGCGCGTCATGAACTCCCGCGCCAGCGCGGGGTCGTCCGCGAGCATCTTGCGCGCGAGCGGCTCGATCACGTAGTCCTCGCCGTACTCCTTCCGCAGGAACACGGTGTCGAAGGCGTTCCAGTACATGAGCCCGTCGGGGGCCTGCGCCTCGAACAGGTTGACCGCGACCAGCGCCCCGCGCTGGTCGAGCGGCACCCAGAGATCGCCGGGGCGATACGCGCGCACCCGGCGCTCGAGCACGACGCTCCGCACCTGGATCGGGCGGTGGCCCTCGAACGCCGCCGCGCTGTCGCTCCACACCGCGATGCGCTGCACCTCCACGGTATCGCGCCAGGCTTTCGCGAAGCGTCGGAAGCGCACGCCGTGGATCTCGAGCCGGTCGCGGCAGCTCGTCCACTCCTGCGGCACCAGGTAGCCCAGCGGCTGGCGCACGGTCAGCACGGCCTCGGTCTCGCGGTAGAGCGGGATGCTCGCGTCCCACGGCTCGGTGCCGTAGCGTGGCACCCAGCCGCCGGTGATCTCGCTCGAATCGCGGCGCGTCGCCACGCCCTTGAATGCGAGCGGAACGCTGCGGTCCGTCATGCGCGTGCGCAGCACCACGTCGCGGCGCCCGGGATCGGGCTCGCGGCCGCGCGCGATCGCCTCGGCCTCAGCCGCCGCGACCGCGCCGGTCAGTGCCTGAGGCCGCGCGTTGATCTCCTCGAGCAGCGCCAGCAGCAGGTCGTAGGTCGCGCGCACCCGCGTCTCGTAGGGCTTGAGCATGTGGGTCTCGACCAGGATCGAAGGCCGGCACTGGAGCGGCGTGTAGCCGGTCGAGAAGCGCGGCGTCGAGTTGCCGAAGTCGAGTCCCGTGAGCGGATCGTTGCCGCGCCTGAAGGTGAGATAGGGGGCGGGCAGGTGGCCCATCCCCGCGAGGCGCGGCACCACGCGGCCCTCGAACGCTTCGGCGAGCCAGCGGTCAATCGCCGCCGACACGCCCGCGCCGTGATTGAAGCCGTACGTCACGTCGTGCCGGTAGTCGGCGCCGTCGGTGGTGTGGTTGTCGACCAGAAGATGCGGCCACCAGCGCGTGTAGACGTGCGCGAGCAGCGCGCGCATCTCGGGGGTCTCGGCCTTGAGGTAGTCGCGGTTGAGATTGAGCCCGATCGGGGTCGAGCGCCAGCCCATCTCCTCCGGGCCATTCTGGTTGATGCGATTGTACCGGCCGTGCCGCTCGTGTGCGTCCACCGAAAAGATCGGGAGCACGAGCAGGATGCAGTGCTCGAGCAACTCGGGACGCCGGCGCAGCACCGCGATGTCGCGCATCAGAGCCAGCGAGGCATCCTTGCCCTCGATCTCGCCGCTGTGGATGCCGTTCTGGATGAGGACGATCGGCTTGCCGGTGGCGAGCGCGGCTTCGGGCGTGAACGCGTGCTCCTTCGACAGGATGACGAGCGGAAGTTCGCGTCCCTGACCGCTCAAGCCGTAGCTCGTGACCTTGATCCAGCGCGTGCCGGCCTCGAGCTGGCGGCAATAGCGCATGGTCTCGTCGTAGTCGGGGGTCTGGCGGTAGCCGCTGCGCTCGGCCCGGGTGCGCCAGTAGCCGGGGATCGTGCTGTCGAGGGGGGCCGGAGCGCCGGCGGCGGGCGCGGCGGCGAGCGCAGTCAGGAGCAGCAAGTGCGAAAGCATGCGCGCGAAGATAGCACACGCGCGGCGAGCGACCGCGCGCGCCGCGCGCCGCTATCTCAACCGCATGCTGATGTCGCCGATTCCCAGATCCACGCTCACGTGTGAGCGTCCGGATCCCTCGCTCCAGTGAACCTTCTTGCCGAGGAATCCAGAAACCTGCTGGCGGTGGGCGGCGCGATCGAGCGAGGCGTCCCCGATGCCGACCGCGAGCCGCACCGAGTTGACGTCGCGCTCGCGCATCGACACTTCCACGTCTCCAACGCCGAGCTCGGCGGATACGTCGCCCTCGATGCCGTCCACGTTGAGGTCGCCCACCCCCATCTCGAGATCCACCGCCCGCGACCTCGGCACCTCCACCCGGAGCGAGACCTGGATCCCGAGGTTGGAGAACTTGGGAAAGCCTTCGACCTTGACGAAGCGGGTGCCGCCCCGCTGGTTCGAGACCAGCCGCAGCCGCTTCGAGCGCTGGACGCAGCCGCGCCCGCCGCCCCGGCAGCGCACCGTCATCAGCGCGCGCACGGTCGGGGCGTCGGTCGCGATCACATCCAGATCGCCCACCGGGAACTCCACTTTCACCCGCTGGATGCCACCGGCAGGCCAGCTCGCCTCGAGGGTGCCGAGGTTCTCGGCCCGCGCGGGGAGCGCGGCGCTCAGGGCGAGCACGGAAGCGAGCACAAGGGTCTTCATGGCGACCTCACTGTTCGGATGTGCAGTGGCGGCGGCGCAGCGTGCGGCACGCCGGGGGAGCGGCGGATGACCGCTACTACGACGGAGCCCGGCTTGGAGTTTCGCGCAGGGTGGGGGCTCCACGCCAGGCCGGAGCCGGCGGGCAGATGAGGACCCACGACTAGCGAACTCGAGGGGCGGAATCGTCCTGCCGAAGACTTGTCTTGCACTGCACGACATGTCGTGCTTGAATCGCGGAGCGGGAGGCCAGAAACGTGGGGAAAAACGTATCCATTTCGGTTCGTCTGCCGGCACAGACCGCGAAGGTGCTGGATAACGTCGCGGCGGTCACCGACCGCCCCCGGACCTACCTGATCATCAAGGCTCTGGAGATCTACCTCGACGACTACGTGGATTATCTGGTGGCAGTCGACAGGCTCAAGGACAAGGACGACCCGGTCATCTCGTCCGAAGCGCTGAGGAAGCGGGTTGGGCACAAGGATCGAGTACAAGCGGTCCGTCGAGAAGGATCTTCGGCATCTCCCTCCCGCCGGCGCCGCTCGAGTGCTGGCGGCAATTGAGCGCGCGCTTTCCGAGCAAGGACGGGAGGGCGAAACCCTGAGAGGCGAGCTCGCAGGGTTGTACAGGCTGCGGGTTGGGGAATACCGCGTGGTCTACTCGAGAACGGACGAGGGCTACCTCGTCCTCCGCATCCGCCACCGCCGCGAAGCGTACCGATAGCGCACGCCGGGCGTCCCGCCCCGCCGTAGACGGACTCCCTCGGCCCGCGCCGCCTTCGCGCCCGCGCGCTACGAGGTCGCCATCGCCGCCGCGGCTCGCGTCGACACCCGCCGCTTCGAGGCGGCGGCACCGCCTGCCAGCGCGACCAGCAACGCTTTCTGCAGATGCAGCCGGTTCTCGGCCTGTTCGAGCACGATGCTCTGCGGGCCGTCCATCACCGCGTCGGTCACTTCTTCGCCACGGTGCGCGGGCAGGCAGTGCATGAAGAGCGCCTCGGGACGGGCGAGCGCCAGCAGCCCCTCGTCCACCTGGTAGCCGGCGAACGCGATGCGCCGCCACGCGGCCTGCGCTTCCTGGCCCATGCTGGTCCAGGTGTCGGTGTAGACCACGTCGGCCCCGCGCACCGCCTCGGTCGGCTCGCGGAAGCGTTGCACGCCCCCGCGCGATCTGGCCTCGGCCTCGAGGTAGAGCCCGGCATCGGGCTCGAAGCCGTCGGGTACCGCGATCCGGAGCGAGAAGCCGAAGAGGGTCGAGGCCTCGAGCCACGAATGCAGCACGTTGTTGCCGTCGCCCACCCAGGCGATTGCGAGGTGATCGAGGTCCCGCCCCGCGCGCCGCAGCGTGTACAGGTCGGAGAGGATCTGGCAGGGGTGCGAGAAGTCGGTGAGCGCGTTGATGACCGGCACCGAGGCGTGCGCCGCGAGCCGCCGCACGCTGGAGTGCGCGAAGGTTCGAATCACGATCAGGTCGCACAGGCCGGAGAGCACGCCGGCCACGTCCTTCAAGGCCTCGCGCCCGTCCTCCGAGACCTCGACCCGGCCCAGGTCCACCGCGTCTCCGCCCAGGTCGTGCATGCCGACGGTGAACGACACCCGCGTGCGCAGCGAGGGCTTGTGGAACACCAGGGCCGCGGTCTTGCCGGCCAGTGGGCGCGGAGCGCGCGGCGTGCCGCGCACCGCGCGCAGGCGGTCGGCCTCCACGAAGAGATCGGTCACCCACTCGCGCTCGAGTCCGAGCAGGTCGACGAGGTGAGACGGGGCGTCGGGCATCTCGAATGGTTCCTCCTTCAGGACACGATGGGAAGCAGCGGCTCGACCAGCGCGCGCTGCGGGATGGGCATGCTGTAGGAGCGGCCTGCCTTCGCCGCGGCCTCGGACGCCCCCGGCACGAGATCGAGCACCACCGCGACCTCGTCGCACGCGTGGCGCCGCGGGCAGCGCACGCAGTCGGTCCACACCTTGCGCGGCAGCGACTCGCGCGCCTGCACGGCGAAGCCGCAGCGCTCGAAGAACGGGATGTCGCGCGTGAGCGCGATGACGCGCGGCAGGGCGAGCGCGCGGGCGTCGCCGAGCACGCGATCGACCAGCGCCCGGCCCAGGCCGCGGCCGTGCATGTCGGATCGCACGGCGAGCGACCGAACTTCGCCGAGGTCGCTCCACAGCAGGCGCAGTGCGGCGCACGCGACGATCTCGCCGCCCTGCTCTGCGACGTGGAACTCGCGGACGCACTGGTAGAGCTCGCTCACCGGGCGCGGGAGCAGGACGCCCTCGGCGACGTAGCCGGCCATGATGCCGGCGATGCCGGGGATGTCCTCGAGGCCGGCGCGGCGGATGACGATGCCGTCGTCACGGGTCTCGATATCGGGGGTGGCGGGCGATGGCTCTCTGGTCCCCGCGGCCGGGGCGGCAGGCGCGCTCCGCGACGCCCGCTCGGCTCCGCCATCCATGGCTCCGCCTCGCTCCTCGCGCCGCGCTCCGGCATCCTGCCTCCCGCGCGTCGCGAGAGCGTCGCGGAGCGCGCCTGCCGCCCCGGCCGCTGCGCCGTGTGCCTCGCTCTCCTCCTCGTCACCGCCACCCAACCCTAAACGGGCTTCTGCTCTTCTGAGCTGCAGCTCCACCGACTCGGGGCCGGCGCCGGGCGAATGATTGCGGCGGGCGAGGGCGGACTCCACGCTCAGGCCGGCCAGGCGCTCGTTGGTGAAGTGTGGGGAGAGCGCGAGGCGGTCGGTGGGCGGGATCGCCGACGGCTCGACGCCGCGCTTCTCGGCTTCGGCCCACAGCTTGCCGACGGCGGCGTGAGCGTCGCGGAAGGGCACGCCCTCGGCGACCAGCGCGTCGGCGAGCTCGACGGCGAGCAGGTCGGGCGTGAGGCTCGCCGTCATGCGATCGGGCCTGGGCACCAGCGCTTCGATCGCGAGCGGGAGGGCTCCGAGTAGCGCCTCGAGCGTGTCGGAAGTGTCGAACACCGCCTCCTTGTCCTCCTGCAGATCCTTCTGATAGGCGGAGGGCAGGCCTTTCAGCACCACCGCGAGCCGCTGCGCGTTCGCCAGCAGTCGGCCGCACTTGCCGCGCGCCAGCTCGAAGAGGTCGGGATTGCGCTTCTGCGGCAGCAGGCTCGAGCCGGTCGAGAAGCCGTCGGGGGCCGAGAACCAGCCGAAGCCCGGCGAGCACCACAGCACCAGATCCTCGGCGAGCCGCGAGAGATGCACCCCCAGAATCGCCGCGGCGTTGAGGTAGTCGAGCGCGAAGTCGCGATCGCCCACCGCGTCCAGACTGTTGGCGGCGAGACGGCTAAACCCGAGCCGCGCCGCGAGCGCGACGCGGTCGTACGCGAGCGGCGTGCCCGACACCGCGCCGGCGCCGAGCGGCAGGCGGTCGGCGGACTCGCGCGCCTCGAGGAAGCGCTCTTCGTCGCGCTCGAGGGCTTCGACGTGCGCCAGCCACCAGTGGGCGAGCAGCACCGGCTGCGCCGGCTGAAGGTGAGTGTAGGCCGCGACCGCCTGCCCGCCCGCGACGCGCGCCTGCTTCAACAGCGCGCGCTCGAGGGCGCGGACGTCTTCGACCGCACGCTCGCACAGGCTCGTCACGCGCATGCGCATCAGGGTCGCGACCTGGTCGTTGCGGCTGCGCCCGGTGTGGAGCCGGCGCGCGGGCTCGCCGCAGCGCCGGGTCAGCTCGGCCTCGACCGCGGAGTGAACGTCCTCGCCCGCGAGCTTCACCGTGCCGGCCTCGAGGTCGGACGCGAGCGAATCGCACGCCGCGTCGAGTGATTCGGCGTCCGCCGCGCTCATCACGCCCGCTTCCTCGAGCGACGTGGCGTAGGCGCGGGTCAGGGCCAGCTCCTCCGGCCACAGTCTCGCGTCCACCGGCAGCGAGTCGTTGAGCGCGCGCGCGAGCGGATGGAGTCCGCCCTCGAGCCTTCCGCTCCACACGTCGGGCGTCGGGTGGTCAGACATCGTTCGGCTCTCCGATCGCGGCCGCTTCGCCGGTTTCCACCGCGGCCTGATCACCACTTTCGACGCCGCGCCGCGCGGCGGTGGCGAGCGGGAGCCCGAACAGCCGGATGAAGCCCTCGGCGTGACGCGCGTCGTAGCCGGTCATGTCGAACGACGCGAGGTCGGGGCGGTAGAGAGTCTGCGGGCTGGAGCGCGCGATGGCGCGGGCCTGGGCGCGGTAGAGCTCGACCGAGATCTCCCCGGTCGCGCACTCGAGCGCGGCGTCCACGAACGCCTGCAGTGCCACGCGCAGCGGCGAGAACCACTGGCCGTTGTAGATGAGGTCGGCCATGCTGTAGCCAAGTTCGGCGCGCGTGCGCAGCAGGTCGTGGGGCAGCACGAGCCGGCACAGGTCCTCGAGCGCCTCGTGCAGCACGGTGCCCGCCGGCGTCTCGTAGACCCCGCGCGACTTCATGCCCACCAGCCGGCTCTCGACCAGGTCCACGCGGCCCACGCCGTGCCGCCCGGCGAGCGCGTTCAGCTCGCTCACCAGCTCGACCGGCCCGAGCGCGCGGCCGTTCAGTCGCCGCGGCACGCCGCTCGCGAACCCGATGGTCACGATCTCGGGCCGCACCGGATGGCGGTCGGGATTCGACGTCATCCGGTAGAGATTTTCGGGCGCCGGCGCCGCCGGGTCTTCGAGCGGTCCGCCTTCGTGCGAGAGATGCCAGAGATTGGCGTCGCGTGAGAACAGGTCGCCCTGTTTTTGCGCCACCGGGATGCCGTGCTGCGCCGCGTAGCGCAGCGCGTCCTCGCGCGAGACGATGTCCCACTCGCGCCACGGCGCGATCACGGCGAGCCGCGGCGCGAGTGCCGCGTACGCGAGCTCGAAGCGCACCTGGTCGTTGCCCTTGCCGGTGCAGCCATGGGCCAGCGCGTCGGCGCCCACGCGTTCCGCGCACCACACCTGGCGCGAGGCGATGAGCGGGCGCGCGAGCGCGGTGCCGAGCAGGTAGCGGGCCTCGTAGATCGCACCCGCGCGCAGCGCCGGGAAGCAGAAGTCGCGCACGAACGGCAGCCGCAGGTCCTCGACCACCACGTCGCTCGCGCCGATGGCGCGCGCCTTCACTTCCAGCCCGTCGAGCTCCGCGCCCTGGCCCAGGTCGGAGCAGTAACACACCACCTCGCAGCCGTAGTGCTCCCGGAGCCACGGCACGATGATGCTGGTGTCGAGCCCGCCCGAGTAGGCGAGCACCGCGCGCTTCACGCCCCTCTTCATTTCGAGTCGCCTCCCGTTCCTTCCAGCTCGACCAGCGCCCGTTCCAGCCGCTCGAGCGCTTCCGTGATCTCGGTCGTACTCACGGTGAGGGGCGGCAGCAGCCGCACCGCCCGCTCACCGCCGCGGGCCACCAGCAGCCCGTGGCTGCGCGCCGCGGCCACCAGCGCCGGCGGCTCGAACGGCGCGCCGGGCCCGATCTCGATCGCGCGCAGCAGCCCCAGGCCTCGCGCCTCGGCGAGCGCCGGATGCCGGCGGACGAGCGCCTCGAGCCCGTCGTGCAGCTCGCGCCCGCGGCGCCGCACGCGCGCCAGGAAGGCGGGCCGGTTCACGCGCCCGAGCACGTGGAGCCCGGCCGTCGTCGCCACCGGGCCACCGCCGAAGGTGCAGCCGTGCATGCCGGGCTCGAGCCGGTCCGCCACCTCCCGCGTCATGAGCACGGCGGCGAGCGGGAGCCCTCCGCCCAGCGCCTTGCTCAGGACCGTGAGGTCGGCGCGCACGCCGTAGTGCTCGGCCGCGAGCAGCCGCCCGCAGCGGCCCATGCCGCACTGGACCTCGTCGAACACCAGCAGAGCACCCAGCGCCGAGCAGCGCGCGCGTAGCGCCACGAGGAACTCGCGGCGCGCCGGGACCACCCCGCCCTCGCCCTGCACCGGCTCGACGATCACGGCGCAAACGCCGGCGTCCAGCACCAGGTCGAGCCCGGCGAGATCGTTGTAGTCCGCGAAGCGCACACCCGGAACGAGCGGCTCGAACGGCTGGCGGTAGCGCGGGGTCCAGGTCGCGCTGAGCGCGAAGCCGGTGCGGCCGTGGAATCCGCCGCGGAACGCGACGAAATCGCGGGCCTGGATCCCGAGCGCGCCGGCGCTCGCGCGCGCGAACTTGAGGGCGGCGTCCATGCCCTCGGTGCCGCTGTTGCAGAAGAACACCCGTTCGTAGCCGGTCGCCCCGAGCAGTGCCTCCGCGAGCTGAATCGCCGGCCGGTTCGCGAACAGGTTCGAGACGTGGGTGAGCTGCCTCATCTGCCGTGCGACGGCGCTCGCCAGGCCGGGCGCTCCGTGGCCCAGCGCGTTCACCGCGATGCCGCTCACGAAGTCGAGGTACTCGCGCCCGGCGGCGTCCCGCACTCGCGTGCCGCGGCCCCCGACCAGCTCGAGCCGCGGCAGCGGGTAGAGCGGGGCGAACGCGTCCAGCTCGGAGAGCGCGAGCGCCTCGGTGCCGGCTGCCGGCGCGGCCGGGAGCGCGAGCTCAGTCATCGCGAGCCTGCGCGCCGTGCGGCGCGACGATGGTGGTGCCGCGCTCCTCGCCGCCCAGCAATGCGGCGAGCGTGCCCGGCCCTTCCCACGCCGCGATGTGGACGCGCTGCACGCCGGCCGCGAGCGCCGCGCGCGCTGCGCGCAGCTTGGGACGCATGCCTCCCTGCACTTCGGGATGCGCGAGCGCGGCCTCGAGCGAGACCAGGGAGAGACGCGGCACAGTCGCGCCCCCGAGCCTCACCCCGGCGACATCGGAGAGCAGCACCAGCGCGCGGGCGTGAAGCGCGCCCGCAAGCGCCGCCGCGAGGTCGTCGGCGTTCAGGTTCACCAGCGCGCCGTCGCGCGCGCCGATGCTGGCCAGCACCGGCGTGCGTCCCGCGGCGAGGAGCATTTCCAGAAGGCCGGGATGAACCGCGCGCACCCGGCCCACCGCGCCGAGTGCCCTGGCCTCCGGATGCGGCTCGATCTCGACCACGCCGCCGTCGAGCGCCGCGAGGCCGACCGCGTCCACGCCCGCGGCCCTAAGCGTCGCGACCAGCCGCTTGTTGGCGAGGCCGGCGAGCACTGCGGTCGCAACCTCCAGCGTGGCGTCGTCGGTGACGCGCAGCCCGTCGTGGAAGCGCGGCTCGATCCCGAGGCGCTCGCTCCACGCGCTCACCTCCGCGCCGCCGCCGTGGACCACGAGCAGCGTCTCCGAGAGCGAGGCCAGCTCGGCGGCGATGGCACGCGCGGACGAAACCCCCGCGCCTGGGTCTCCCGGCAGCGTTTCGAGCGAGCGTCCGCCGAGCTTGACCACGACGACACCGGCCCCGACGGGCCGCGCGCTCATCGGACTGCGCTCTGACACCGCGACCGGGGTCGCGGGCGGCTTCCCGCCCACCCGTGTCGGCGCGGTGCCGGGATCGTGCCGCGCGCCGCTCACCACGGACTCCCGTGCACCGGCAGGCCCGTCGCCTCGGGCCAGCCCAGCATGAGGTTCAGGTTCTGGATCGCCTGCCCCGCTGCGCCCTTCACCAGGTTGTCGAGTGCCGCCGCCGCGAGCAGCGTGCGCCCGCCGTGCAGAGTGGTGACCGCGACGTCGCAGCGATTGGAGGAGCGCACCGCGCGGGACTCTGGCCAGTCGCCCGGCCCCAGCACGCGCACGAACGGCTCGCCGTCGTAGCGCCGGCGGTAGGCGGAGAGCGCTTCCTCGGGCGCGATCTCGCGGGCGAGCCGCGCATTCGCGCTGAGTAGGATGCCGCGCGCCATGGGGACCAGCTGCGGCGCGAATCCCACCGGCAGCGCCGAGCCCGCGAGCCGGGCCAGGGTGCGCTCCATCTCGGCCACGTGCGGATGAACGTCGCCGGCCTGGTAGAACGCAGCCCCGCCGTCGAGCTCGACGAACGAGGTGCGCAGCGCGGCCGAGCGGCCGGCGCCGGAGACTCCCGACAGCGCGTGGATCATGACTGGACCGTCGAGCCAGTTCGACTCCGCGGCGGGCAGCAGGGCGAGAGCGGCGGCGGTGGGATAGCAGCCCGGGTTGGCGATGCGCGTGGCGCCCACGAGCGAATCGCGGAACGCCTCGGGAAGTCCGTAGGCGTATGCGTCGGCGCCGTCGCGGAAGTCCGAGGACAGATCTATCACGCGCTCGATCCCCCGAACGAGCCCCGGACGTGCCTCGCTCATGGCGCGCCACGCGCCGTGCGGGAGGCACGCCACCAGCGTGTCGAACGCCGCCGCCTCGAGCAGGGTTTCGAGCGCGTCAGGAGCGACCACGTCGGGCCAATCGAGCGCGCGCGGATCGAGCCCCGGCAGCATCTCGCGCGGCGCGCGGCCGGCGTGCTCGCGCGAGGCCAGCACCGCGATGCGAAGTCCGGGGTGATCGAGCGCGAGCCGCACGAATTCCTGTCCGGAGTAGCCCGAGGCGCCGAGCACGGCGACCTTCGCGGTGCGCCCGGCGCCCGCCGGACGCGCCGGGGACGACGCGGGACGGGACGCGGTTCCCGCCGCTGCGGTGGTGGCCACCCCGGGTGCCAGGGGCAGGGTGCTCACTTCGCGGCCCCGGCGGCGCGGCCGGCCAGCGAGTCGAGATGGCGCTTCATGCGGCGCGCGGCGGCGCCGTCCTCCATCACCACCAGCACCGTGTCGTCGCCCGCTACCGAGCCCACCTCGCCCTCGAAATCCGCGAGGTCGATGGCGCGCGCCACACCGTTCGCGTGCCCGGGAGGGGTGCGCACCACCATGAGATTTTGCGCCACCCTCACCTCGTTGACGAACGCCTTGAGGTCGAGCAGCTGGCGCTCGCGGTCGAGCGTCTCGGTGGCGGGTGCGGGCAGCTCGTACGACGCCTTGCCGTCCGCGCCCGGCCGCTTGCCCACGCCCAGGCTCCGGAGGTCGCGCGAGAGCGTGGCCTGCGTGACCTCGAACCCGGCACGCGCGAGCGCCCGGGCCAGCTCCTCCTGGCTGGAGAAGCGCTGGCCCGAGAGCAGCCTGGCAAGCACGGCGAGACGGCGCGAACGGAACACGGAGCCTCCGAACCGGTGTGAATAAATATCGACAGGAGTGCATAAAACTACAGTCCGAAGATGGCGTCAACCGTTTTTTTCGGGGAGGTCGGTGGGGGGAAGGCCGGCAGGCCGGCGTGGTGAGGGGGCCGCCGATCGGGGGGCAGCCCCGGGACGACGGCCCGCTCCGGGCGGCCCGCTCCGGGGGGTTGGGGCATTCCCCGTTGACGGAGGTGTTTCGAGCGCGCAGAATTCGCGGCCTCGGGACGCTGGCGGCGTCGCGGCCGCGTACGCGGCCGGCGCCCGGGGTCGGGCACTGGTGACGTGCACTCCATCTCGCGGGAGATCTCCATGACCACCGGCCGCGCAGTCCTCCGCCCGCTTCTCGCCGTCGTTCTCCTGCTCTCGGTCGCCGCCTCGTTGCTGTGGTACGCCGCCGCGATCGCGCTCCTGCCGAAAGCGGCCGCCGACCGGGCCAACAGTCCGCCGCTCAACGTGACCTGCAACAAACCGGGCTGCCATACCCCACCGGCGGGGGCGACCGACTCTGGTTCGGTGACGATCGCCGGCCTTCCGTACTGCTACGAGCCGGGAACGGAATACAAGCTCACGGTCACGGTCGCGGACTCGTCGGCCAAGCGCTGGGGGTTCCAGCTCGGCGTCCAGTACGACGAGAAGGTGTGGGACAAGTACTCGGCCGGAACGCTCACGGCCGGCGCCGGCTCGGATACCGTGATGTCCCCGGACAGCCTGCGAATCTTCGTCACCCACAACCAATCCGACCCCGGTGGCGACGGCACATACCCCGGCACGACCAGGTCGGCGAGCTGGAGCGTCACGTGGAAGGCTCCGACCGGGCGTGTGACCCGGGTCTGCGTCTACGTGGCTGGAGTCGCCGCCAATAACAAGGACAACCCGACCCGCGACCGCACCTACAACGATCAAATCTGTATCGAGCCGTGCGGCGCGACGAGCTCCTGGCGCGAGAGCTGGGGCCAGCTCAAGCGCAGATACGCGCGCTGACCCGCGGGATGCCGCGGCTCATACTCCGGGCGTGGCGAAAGCATGACGAGGGGCCGGTGCGCGAGCGCCGGCCCCTCGTGGCTGTACGCCCCGCATGGGCGCTGACTTGGAGGTGGAAGTCCTCCGGGGACCTGGTCACAGGGACCCAGGGGAACCGCAAGGTGACGCTCGCGAGGGCGACGCCGAAGGAAGCGGGGAACGAACCGACGGGCCGACGAACAGAAACCGGATACGAGGCGACGCCGAGCAGGGTGAGCGGGCAACCGACCGCGAAACTCTCGTGACCAAAGGTCGGCGGCGTAAATCCGGCGGTGGTGGCGGGACGGTCAGCGTTCTTATCGGGGGAGACCTCGCCTCACGCCTGAAAGGGCGACGTGGCCGCGAGCCACGGAGCGAGGGGTCAGCCGAGGCCATAGTAGCGGCGGAGGATCACCGCGAAGGGCCGAACGATGGACGAGCGGCACGAACGTGGAACACGGAAGGGCCATGCGCCAGAAGTCCGAGCAACTGGAGCTCGCGTTGGACAATAGGGGTGAAGCCCCGACGAGCCGACGCAGCGGCGAAGCCCCGACGACGTCCCACGGCAACGAACGCTCAGGAGGCGACCACCGGCTGATGGAGCAGGTGGTCGGACGCGCCAACGCGCTCGCGGCGCTGAGACGTGTGAAGCAGAACAAGGGCAGTTCCGGCGTGGACGGGATGACCGTGGACGACCTGACGCCGTATCTGGCCACGCACTGGGAGGCGCTCCGGGAGCAACTGCTCGCGGGCAGCTACCAGCCGCAGCCGGTGAAGCGGCAGGAGATCCCCAAGCCCGGCGGGGGGACGAGAACCCTCGGCATCCCGACGGTGCTCGACCGGTTCCTCCAGCAGTGCCTGTTGCAGGTACTGCAGCCGCAGTTCGACCCGACGTTCTCCGAACACAGCCACGGCTTCCGACCGGGGCGCAGCGCGCACGATGCGGTGCGGGCGGCGCAACGCTACATCCAGTCGGGCCGGCGCTGGGTGGCCGACGTGGACCTGGCGAAGTTCTTCGACCGGGTGAACCACGACGTGCTGATGGAGCGGCTGTCGCGGCGGATCGTGGACGGACGCGTGCTGAGACTGATCCGCCGCTACCTCGTGGCCGGGGTGATGGCCGACGGGGTGGTGGTGGAGCGACACGAGGGCACGCCGCAGGGCGGCCCACTGTCGCCACTGCTGGCCAACGTGCTGTTGGACGAAGTGGACAAGGAACTGGAGCAGCGAGGCCTCGCGTTCGCACGCTACGCGGACGACCTGAACGTGTACACCGGGTC
>CAZYQK010000086.1:0-13845 GCA_964650245.1 uncultured bacterium
GGCGCGGCGGCCGGGGCCGCGCGGCACCGGCCGCCGCCGCACCCGTCGCACCTCGTAGCGCAGCGTGCCGCCCCCCGGCATGGCCTGCACCGCGTTGAGCGTGATGTTGAGCACCACCTGGGTCACGAGGTCGGCGTCAATGTAGACTGGAGCGAGCCGCGGCGCTACGTCCACCTCGACCCTCACCCCGGCCTGGGTAATGGCCTCGCTGGCGAGCTCGAGGACGCGCTCGATGCAGGCCCCCAGCACGCCGGACCGGAGCTCGGGCGTGCGTGGCCGCGCGTACTGCAGCAGACTGGACACGATGCGGTCGAGGCGGGCGACCTCTTCCAGGATCACGCGCACGAAGCGCGCGCGGTCGTCACGCGGCTCGAAGCGCCGCAGCAGCACCTGCGCGCTGGTGCCGATGCCGGCGAGTGGGTTGCGGATCTCATGTGCCATGCCGGCGCTGAGCTGCCCGAGCGTGGCCAGGCGCTCGTGCCGGCGCAGCTCCTCACGCATGCTGCGGGCCTGCGTCAGGTCGCGCAGCGTGACCAGCACCCAGGGCGGCCGGCCGAGACGAAAGCTGCGGAGCAGGACCGCGATCTCGCTGCCGTCGCGCGCGACCAGCATCCCCTCGCGCTCGCCGCGCGCGGACCGGTAGGCCTCGCCCACCGGATCGTCGTTCGGCACCACGGTCCGCAGCAATTCGGACGCCGGCCGGCCGCGCGCCTGCGTGGACCCCAGCGCGAGCAGGCGCCGGGCCGCGGGGTTGATCCTCGCGAGCCGCGCCCGGGGGTCGAGCAGCAGCACGCCGGTCTCGGCGTCGTCCATGAGCGCCTGGATCAGCGCTTCGAGCGAGAGCGAATCCCTCGAAGCCCCGGCGCGCTTCACCGCCATGCGCGTCTCATGCGCCGCGCATTATACGAAATGCCGGGCGGCCGGGAAAAACCGCGTTGCGCCCTGCCGCAGGGGCGGGCGTGGACCGGGGCGGAAGGGTCTATTGAGGCCGCAGCTCGTGCAGCACGGCTTCCGCGACCCAGGTCCGCACGTCCTCACGATCGTAGAACCCGACCGCAATCCGGGCCCGGGCGGTCATCACGCGCGGCCAGCAGATGGGCTCGGCGATGTGCGGAACGGGCGCCGCGGCGGGCGCTCGCCGTCCGGTGCGGAGGGCGCGGGAGTTTTCGCTCGTGCCGGCGCTTGGATCGTGGGCGGACTCGAGGGCGCCCCACGCGCGCCGCGGAACGAAGATGGCGGCGACGGCGACCGGCTCACTCTGCCGCCGGACGCTCTTTCTTGTCGCTCTCGCGCGGCGCCGCCCCCGCCTCGGGCGTTCCCGGCTTGAGGCGCTGCGCGCGGCGATTCTCTTCCTGGATGCGGGCATAAATCTCTTCCCGGTGCACCTTCACCTCGGGCGGGGCTTCGATCCCGAGTTTCACCTGGCCGGACCGCACCTCGAGCACGGTAATCTTGACCGAGTCCCCGATCCGAATGTTCTCTCCTAACTTCCTTGTTAGGACCAGCATCGTGAAACTTCCTCCGCTCCGGCGCCCGGGGCGAGCGTCACCCGTCGGACAGTCAGCGTATCGGCGAGATCTTCTAACGACTTAAGGGAAGAATAGCGGCATCCGCGCCGGGTTACAAAGCGCGGAGTGAGCCTTGACAGCCGGGGCCGCGCTGCTAGCCTTCGGACCGTTCCACTGGTGGAGGCATGGATGCGCCACGGATGGTCTGCTCCGCTCCTCGCCTGGCTGCTGATTCCCGCAGCCACCGTGCTGGTGCTGTCCGCGCTCGGCATCCCGCGCCAGCCGTATACCGGCCTCGCGCTGCAGGGGGATCGGGTGGCGGGTGTCGTCCCGGGGAGCCCCGGGGACCGCGCGAGCCTCCTGGCCGGCGACCGGCTGACGCTGCCAGCGTCCCCCGGCGAGGCCGTCGGGCCCGGCCCCCTGGCATCGGCCTCGCCGGGGCGCCCGCTGCTGCTCGAGCGTCGGCGCGCCGGCGAGCGGGCGATGGTCTGGCTCGCACCCGAGCCGCTTCCCGATCACGAGCGCCGCATGATGGCGGCGCTGCTCGCCGTGAGCTCGGGGTTCGTGCTGCTCGCGGGGCTGGTGTGGAGCGAGCGGCGCGACCGCCTGACCCGCACCTTCTTCCTGCTGTGCCTCGCGTTCGCCTGGCTCATCGCGCCCCTGCCCCGCTGGCCGACCCCCGCTCTCGCGCTCGGGTGGCAGGCCGTGTACTCCGGGATCACGTTGTTCCTCCCCGCGCTCTTCGTACATTTCTTTGCGCTTTTTCCCGAGCCCGCCGCCCCGCGCGGACGGCTCGCGGCGGGCGTGCGCTGGGCCCACACCATCGCGGGCGCGCTGTTCGCGGCCTCGCTGCTCGAGCTGCTGCGCCCGGCGGAATCCTCCGGCACGGCGCGCGCGCTGGCCCTGCTCCAGGGCATCGCCGCCGTGTGGTTCACGGCGGGATTACTCGCAGCCCTCGCGCTCTTCGCCCGCTCCTATCTGCGTGCCGGCTCCGGCGACGCCCGCCGGCGGCTGCGGGTCGCACTTGCGGGCGCGGTGCTGGGGGCAGGACCTCTGGCCGCGCTCATTCTCATCAAGAACCTCTCCCCCGGCACCGCGCTCCCCGGGGAGCGCTGGGCGGTCTTGAGCACCCTGCTGGTCCCGGCCTGCTTCGCGTGGGCGATCGTGGTGCACCGCATCTTCGATTTCCGGGTCGCGCTGCGCGCCGGATCCCTCGCACTCATGCTGGCCATGGCGGGCGCGCTGGCCTACCTCGGCGGAGAATGGATGGCGCTTCACTGGGGCGCGGAGCTGGGCGCCGATATCGAGGGCATCGCGCTGGCGGGCGTCGCGCTGATCGCATCGTTCGCGGGCCCGGTCAACGCGTGGCTCCGGGACTTGAGCGGCTGGCTTCCGGGCGGCGCGGGGGTGCCCTCACTCGCGGACGGAATGGCGCATCAGGGGGGCTCGAACGGAAGCGACAGCGAGTCGCTACTCGCCGCCGCCTGCCGTGCGCTCCAGCGCGAGCTCCGGCTCGACGGTTGCGCGGCGATCGCGGTCGACGAGAGCGGGACGCGGATCGCGGCGCGCAGCGGGGCAACCGCGCCCCCCGCCGATGGCCGCGACCTGGTGCGAGCGGTCGGGGATCACTCGGGCGTGCTGGGGGTGGACGACCTGCCGCTCGAGCGGGCGCTGGGTGAGGCGCTCGAGCGGGGCGGGGTGCGCTGGATCGTCCCCGTGGGTCGGGCCCCGCGCCGGGCCTTGTTGCTGCTCGGGCCACGCCTGGCGGGCGCCTGGCTCGGACGCCTCGAAGCGCGCGAGGTCGAGCGCCTGGCCGAGCACCTGGCGGTGGGGCTGGAGAACGCGGCCCTGCGCCGCGAGGCCAGCTCGCACAGCGCGCTCGATCGCGAGCTTCGGGAGGCGGGAGCGATCCAGGCCCACCGGCTCCCGCGCCGGGCGCCGGTCTATCCCACGCTCGACTGCGCCGCCGCGGCGCTTTCCAGCGAGCCGGTGGGCGGGGACTACTACGACTTCGTCGAAACCGCCGCCCGCGACTTCATCCTGGCGGTGGGCGACGCGGCCGGCAAGGGCGTGCCCGCCGCGCTGGTGCTGGCGGGCGTTCAGGCGCGCTTCCGCGACGAAGCGCGCCGGGTGCCAAGCCCGGCCGCGCTGCTCGACGTGCTCAACCGCGAGCTGATCGGGCTTGATCAACCCGAGAAGTTCATGGGGCTGCTGTGCGCCCGGGTCGAGGTGCGCCGCGGCCGCGTGTGGCTCGCGAACGCCGGACTCACGCCGCCGATCATCCACCGCCGTGCCGGCCGCTTCGAGGAGCTCACCGCCGGAGGGGTGCTGCTCGGGGTGAGCGCCGACGCCACCTACCCCGACGTGTGCGTCGAGCTCGGGGCCGGGGATGTCGTGGTGCTCTGCACCGATGGCCTGACCGAGGCGCGGCGCGGCGACGAGCTGTTCGGCACCGAGCGCCTGAGGGAGGTGCTCGAGGCCTGCCGCGGCCGGAGGGCGGCGGACATCCTGGAGGGGCTGCTGGCGGCGGTGCGGGCGTACGCCGACCGGCCGCTCGACGATCTCACCGTGGTGGTGCTCCGCCAGCTGACCGAGCCCGCGCGGGAGCCCCGGGCGGTCCCGCAAAAAGCACTCAAGTGGCACCCTGCCATGGCCGATGTGACGAGGTGAGTCGGCAGGACGCCGTCTCCCCCGCCCGCGCTGCCAACCCACGGGCGGCCGATCCGAACGGTTGACCGCGTGTGAGACGCGACCCTCGAAGTCGGAGGTGGACCGTGGAACTCGGCCTGATCGTCATGTTCATCGATCTGCTTTGGTGGATCCGCCGCTAGGACGCGGCGACGACCCGGATACCAGACGCCAGCTCAAGCGCGGGGCCGTGAGCCAGGACCCCGCGCCGGCCTCATCGCAGCGCGCCGATCAGCTCGTCGGCCAGCGCGCGCACGCGCGCGGGTGCGCCCCGCTCGGGGTCGCGCGCCACGGCGCGCATGAACGCCGCGCCCACCACGACCGCGTCGGCGAGCCCGCGGAGCGCGCGCGCGTCCGCAGCACCCGCGATCCCGAAGCCGACCGCGACCGGCAGCGGCGTGTGCCTTCGCATCTCCGCGACGCGGTCGGGGAGCGATCCGCTGTAGCCCGCCGCCCCTCCGGTGACCCCGGTGCGCGCGAGACAGTATGCGAACCCGCGCGCGCGCCGGAGCAGCTGCGGCAGGCGCGCCGCGTCGGTGGTGGGCGCCACCAGCATCACGGTGTCGAGCCCGGCACGGTCGCACGCCGCCCACACCTCGGGCGCCTCCTCCGGCGGCAGGTCGGAGATCAGCACCCCGTCCGCCCCGGCGGCCGTGGCGCGCGCGGTGAAGTCCTCCACGCCGAAGCGCAGGAGCGGATTGAAGTAGGTCATCAGCACCAGTGGCAGCTCGCTTCGGCTCCGGAAGCCCGCCACCAATTCCAGGGCCTGGCGGGCTCCCACCCCGCGGCTCAGCGCCCATTCCGAGGCGTGCTGGATGTCGGGTCCGTCGGCGATCGGATCCGAGAACGGAATGCCGACCTCGAGCGCCAGCGCGCCGGCGGCGTCCAGGCCGCCCATCATCTCGAGCGACGCGTCGAGCGTGGGATAGCCGGCGGTCAGGTAGGGCACGAGCCCGGTAGTGCCGCGTGCAGCGGAAAAGGCGGGCCCGATCCGGCTCACGGGCGTCGCGGCCAGCCCCGAAGCCCCGGGCTACGGGCCCCGGTCGCCGAAGGTGCCGGGCGCGGCCTGTAGCGGGGAGCGGACGTTTCGGTAGCGGATCTCGAAGAAGGTGGCGCGGCTCGGCCGGTACGTGAGGTCCATGCCCTCCAGGAAGGGCGAGCGCGAGCCAGCCGTCTGCGCCCCCCATGCGTTGCCCAGCGTCAGGTTCATCCACACCGGCGCGCCGAACCGATAGCTCAGGCTGACGGTCTGCAGCGCGTTCACCCCGCCGCCGAACCCGGAACCCACGCTGACCGACGAGGCGACATGGAACCGGGACGGATCGAGCCAGCGAACCGGCCGGGCGAGGGCGCTGATTGGCACGCGCGGGACGAACGCCTGCGGCTCGCCGCCCGACCACGGCATCGCGGATGCGGACGCCGCCTGGAGTACCAGGGCCAGCGCCAACGAGAGGAGCACTACGGACGGCTTCATGGGCAGGCCCAAGCTAAGAACCCGCGCCTCCGCTGTCAACCATCATGTGGCGGCGGGCGCGGGGTCGTGAAGAATTGTCCGGGTCGTGACGGCCGGTCCGGATCCGTGACCGGGAGTTAGTCCTCGATCTTGAGCACGATGCGAAGCACGATCTCGTGGGTGCCCTTGACGCCCAGCTTGATTGGCACGATCAACTCCTCGGACTCGACCCGTGGGGCGAGCCCCGGAGCGGCGGGGGACGACGCCAGCTGCGCCGCTTCGGGAGCTCGCGGCGGGACGGAACGGACCCCGGCGCCGGGGACCGCGGCGGGCTCAACCCGTGGCGCGACCGGCTCGGCGGCGGGTCCGGCACTCGCGTGCGACGGTACCGGCGACGGCGCTGACGCGACCCGGGTGGGCGTGGCGGTGACGGGAACCTGCTCCGGCCGCCGTGTGACGGCCGCGGTGCTTGCGACCGGTGTCACTTCGACCGGCTTCGACGGCGCGGGCGCCGGGGGAGCCGCGGCGACCGGGCCGTTCTCGGCGGTGACGGGAGCCGGGGAGCTGACCGGAACCACGTGAGGCGACGCGGCCGCGTCGCCCGGCAGCTGGATCTCGCGGCCGTAGTCCACGGCGCGGCTCGCGAAGGCCGGGGTCTCCTGGGCCTCGCGCGCCATTGCCTGCGCAGGGGGTACGGGCGCGGCGGCGGCATGCGAAGCGCGCGCCGCTTCCGCCCGGGACTCAGGGGACACCTCGGCGGGCACCGGACGCGCCGCGGCCTGACCCGAGCCGCGCCGCAGGTCGCGCGTCACCTTCTCCATCAGCAGGTGCGAGATTCCGCGAAAGGTCTCGAAGACGCCCTTGCCGTCCTTGGCGACCGCTTCGAAAAAGGGAATCTTGCCGCCCGGATTGAGCTCGGCGTTGACCTCGTCCAGCGAGTAGACGTTCGGCAGGTCGCGCTTGTTATGCTGGATCACCCACGGGATGTTGTCCAGGCTCAATCCGTACTCGGAAAGGTTCGCGCGGAGATTCGCCAGGCTCTCCTTGTTCTCCTCCATCTTGCCGACCTCAGTGTCGGCCACGAATACGATGGCGTCGGCGCCCTTCAGGACCAGCTTGCGCGTTGCGTTGTAGAAGACCTGCCCGGGTACGGTGTAGAGCAGGAAACGGGTCTTGAACCCCATGATCTCGCCCAGATCGAGCGGCAGCAGATCGAAGAACAGCGTGCGGTCCGACTGCGTCTTCATGCTGACCATCTTGCCGCGGCTGGTGTCGGGCACCGCCTCGTAGATGGACTCGAGATTCGTGGTCTTGCCGCTCAAGCCGCATCCGTAGTAGACCAGCTTGGCGTTGATTTCCTTGCCCGAATAGCTCACGACGACCACGATGAGTTCCTCCCTGTGCGACCCCACCCTGTCACGAGGTTTTGTCCCACGGAGCCCCTTGCCGCCCTTTCTCCACGGGGACCTCGAGGATGGTGCGAACCGTCCTTTTGCTGTCGCGTCGAAACGCGTTGCCCGAACGATCCTCACGCATCGGATGGGGTCGCGATTCTCGTATGCGGGCGCCGCGCCGGACGCCGGATGCGAGGACCGCGACCGTGATGACCTGGCGTGCGGCCGGGCGCCTGCTTCTCAGGGGTTGCTATCGGCCCCGCAGAACGGGAGCTTGAACGAAAAAATGGTCGGCCCGGCAGGGGCCGCGCGGGTCACGGATGGGCGCGCGGCCGCGCCTCGAAACCGCGGCGGGGCCCACACCCCGGACCGGGCCCCGGGGTGGGGACGGCCTGTGCGCTGGGGATCGCGGCCCCTCGGAACGGAGGCCCGGCGGGACCGGCCGCGCCGGGGCGGGTCAGGCGACGGGAGCGGGACCGGGCTGGCGGTGGAGCCAGATCCCCTGTCGCTCCCGCACGTGGGCCTGCGGGCGCTCCTCTCCCCCGCCATAGTGGGCGAGGAAGATACTCTTCAAGCGCTCGCACTCGTCGCTGCGGAAATAGCGGCAGGCACGGGTGAACATCTCGTCGCGGCCCGAGTAGACGAAGGCCGAAACCTCGGTGACCCGCTCGTACTGGCCTTCGCTGTAGGCGGCCTCGGGCGAATCCTCCATGTCGAGCCACAGCGATGCGCGCGGTTCGAGCACCTCGAAGTCGTGCTTCGTGGACATGAGGTACTCCCACAGGCCGAAGATCTCGAGCGGGATGAAACGCGGGCTTCCCTGCTCCCGGCTGCCGCGGCGACGGATGTCGCAGCGTACGAGCTTCTGACTGGCCATGACCGAACCCTCCATGCGCGGCCGAGGGTGAGACCCTGCGCGGGCCGCGCTGCTTCCGTCCGTGGGCACGGAGCCCTCGAGCGCAGAACCGGGGCGTCATGCGACGTGCTGCCGAACTCGGGCGGATGGTAGTCCCCGCGAGGCGTCAGGGTCAATCGCGTTGCGCGTACGGGCTCGCCGGCGACTGATTCCGCGTCCTGGTTCCGCCGCGAGCCGAGCGATCGCCGCTGGCTACGAACCGAACGGGGCCCTATCAGGATCGCCGGCATACCGCTCGCATCCGCCCGTCCGCGATCGTGCCTCGCCGAGCAACTCGCACGGATGTCCCCCGCGGGTCGCGGATGGCGCACCCGCATCGCCCGCCGATCTCGTCAGGGCACCGCGCGACGCGTTCGTGCCTGCCCCAGCGAATCCACGCACCAGCCGACACCCATGAACACAAACGGCCATGAGAAGAGGTTGAATCGCACCGACGCGATGGTCGTCATGTGGGCGAACATGGAGTACGAGACGACGAACACCGGCAGCCACGCGTGTGCCGCATGGCGTCGCCACAACCCGTACCATCCCAGCAGGCCCACCAGGAGCGGTGGACCGTTGAGCAGCAGGCTGCGGATCGTGGGCTGGAACATGTGCGGATCGGCTACGTGGAACCAGCAGCGAATGAATTTCGAAGCGGCGAGCGGGATTTGCTCCACCGGATGGTCTCGCAGATTGCGCAGGGCCGCGGCACGATAGAGGCTGTCCAGGCCAAACTCATCACGTCCCCGCTCCGCGGCCATGATCGCCGCAGGACGCTCCTCTGCCGGAATGACGGACCGTCCGCGCGAACCGGGAAAAGTCCCCATGAACAGATTGTGGCCAGATGAAGTGACCGACGGCTGAAACCGGCCGAACACGAGCGCATTGCGCGCGACCCAGGGCGTGAGGGCGAGCGCGAAGCCGACGGCGAGCGCAGTCCACGCCGCGAGCCCCTGCCGCCCCACCCGGAACAGCAGGATCGGCGCAAGGGCACCGGGCAGGAGAAGCGCCACGGGCCGCGTCAGTGCAGCCAGGCCGATGAAGAGGCCGGCGACCGCCGCATCCCGGATCGAGCGCCGATCCAGGACGCGCACAACCATCAACAGGCCGGCGAGGAGCAGCGGGACGAAGAGGTTCTCGGTCACGAGCTGAAGGGCGAACACCGTGAACGGCGGATAGACCAGGTATGCCGTGATCGCGACGCAGGCGGCGCGGTCCCCGAGCCCAACGCGCCGCGACAGGCGATAGAGCAGCCATGCGGTCAACGCGGCGAGCAGGGCATTCGCCTTGACCGCCGCGAAGGGGTCCAGCCCCGCGCGATAGATCAGCGAGAGGAAGATCGGGTAAAGCGGAGGGCGAACGGCCGTCGCCCTGGGAGTGCCGAGGGCGTCCTTCTCCCACGGCATCTGCTGGCTGGCTGAAAAGGCGAAGCCGTTCCCCGCAGCCAGATTGGTCGCAATGTCGTGATAGTGCATGGGGTCGCCCTCGATGGTGGGCGGACCCGCATGCCATGCCGCGGCGAGGCGCGCGCCGAGAACCAGCGCGATCAACATCCAGGCGGCGCGCGAGGCGGGCATCATCAGGCTCGATCCGGATTCGCGGGTGCGAGGAACGCTCGGCAGCGGTGCCGGGCGCGGGAGAAGATCGGGTAGAGCGGTCCGAACGCGGCGAGGGGAACGCGGCCGGAGTATGCTCATTTCTCCGAGCGAAAGTCCCATCCCGTCTACGCCGCGTCAAGCATCGGCCGGCCGTCAGCGCCGCGATTCGCATTCGCTTCCGCCCTGCGCCCCAACCCGGATGCGCTGGCGCGGCCCAGCCGGCGGCCGAAGAGCATCAGGCACACCTGCACCTCCGGATTCGGTGCAGCACGGATCACCCACCGACGAGGATGTCACCGGATCTTCCGGCGTCTGCGCCTCAGGCGTGCGTTACTCTGTCCGGAGGAGAGCAGAATCGAGCGCCGCGGCTTGATTGCCCGAACTGCATGACCTCCGACCGCTGCTGCCGGGCGCTGACCGGACACTTGCAGGTGGTCCGCGGCGAGTTCGCCCCTGGTTTTGATCTCACCCGGGACGGCGCGTTCGCCGCGTGACCAGGATCCCTCCCGAGCGCGGCGAGGCCGGCCGGCGATTCTCACGCCGACCGGAACGGTGTTCCCGTTCGCCCGGCTCGCCCCACGTGGACGGTTCGACCGGTGCCTGCTCGCCTTGACACCGTTTCCGGCGAGGCCGTAGCTTCGCGGCGCCAGATTGCTGCTCCCAGCCGGACCTTGGAAGGGGTGGGGAACAGGATGTCTCGACTCGTTTTCGGCTGGCTCACCACGATCATTTCCGTCCTGCCTCTCGGCGTCGGCTACCTGCTGGCGGACGCGCTCACCGAGCTGCACTTCCGCCTCTTCCCCGCCCGCCGCCACGGCGCGCTCGCCAACCTGGCGGTAGTGCTGCCGCGGGCCGGCCGGCGCGAGCGCATCGTCGTGGCGCGCCGCATGATGCGCAGCTACAACCGCATGATGTTCGAGTTCTTTCGCCTCCCCCACATGACCCGGGACGAGCTGCTGCGCGCGGTGGAAGTGGTCGGACGCGAGCATCTCGAGCAGGCGGTCGCGCGCGGGCGCGGCGTCATCATCACCTGCTGCCACGTCGGGAACTGGGAGCTGGGCGCGGTGGTGCTGGCGCACTGGGGCTACGTACTGCACGCGGTCGCCGGCGTGCAGCTCAACCGCTGGCTCACGCCGGCCGTGCGCGATACCAGGACCGAGCTCGCGATCCACACCGTCGCGCCCGAGGACGGCTTCCGCAAGCTGCTGCGCGCCCTCGAGCACAACGACCTGGTGGCGCTGATGGTGGACGGCGACGTGTTCAGCCACGGCGTGGCGGTCGAGTTCTTCGGTCGCGAGATGCGCTTCCCCGCCGGCCCGGGCGTGCTCGCGCAGCGCACCGGCGCGCTCATCGTCTCCGGGTACTGCGAGCGCCTCGGTCCGGGACGGTTCCGGATCGTGATGGAACCGGCCCTGGACCCCGCCCGCTTCGAGAGCACGGCGGCGCTCACGGCGTCGGTCGCCGCGATCACCCAGCGCCACATCCGCGATCACGTCGATCAGTGGTGCATCTTCCGGCCGCTGTGGGAAGGCGTCCCCGCCGCCGAGGCCGAGCCCGAGCTGGCGGCCCGGAGCGTCCACGCGTCGTGAGGATCGGAATCGTTTCCCAGTCCTACTACCCGCGCTACGGCGGCGTCACCGAGCACGTCCATCACACCGCCGTCGAGCTGCGCCGCCGTGGTCACGACGTCACCATCATCACGAGCCGCTTCCGCCAGGGCGAGGCGATGCACGCGCCGGGCGTGGTACGAATCGGCTACAACATCCTGGTCCCGTTCAACGGCGCGTTCGTCGATCTCGCCGTCGGGATCCGGCTCAAGAGCCAGTTGCGCTCGATCATGCGCGAGTACGACTTCGATCTGCTCCACACCCATGCGCCGCTCGTCCCCACGCTGCCCCTGCTCGCGATCCGGGCCGCCGAGTGCCCGCAGGTCGGCACGTTTCACACTACGGGCACGCCGAGCAGGGTCTTCGATTGGCTGAAGGGCTTCTTCCAGCCGGTGGTGGCCCGGCTCGACGGGCGCATCGCGGTCTCGAACACCGCCCGCGATTTCGCAGCCCGCTACTTTCCAGGCGAGTATCACGTCATCCCGAACGGCGTGGACGTCGAGCGCTTTCACCCCTCGGTCGCTCCGTTCGAGCGGTGGCGCGACCGCGACCGGGTGAATCTCCTGTTCGTCGGGAGACTCGATCCCCGCAAGGGAGTCCGGCTGCTGCTCGACGCCATGCCCGAGGTGGTCGCCCTCACACGCGGTCGTGCGCGCCTCCTGATCGTCGGCGACTCCTTCCTGCGCCCACGCTATGAAGCCACGGTCCCGGCCGCGCTGCGCGACCACGTGGTGTTCCTCGGGCACGTGCCGAGCGTGGAGCTGCCGCGCTGGTACGCGACCAGCGACGTCTTCGTATCTCCCGCCACCGGCAACGAGAGCTTCGGCATCGTGCTGCTCGAGGCCATGGCATCGGGCCGTACCGTGCTGGCCTCGGACATCCCGGGCTACCGCTCGGTGGTGGTGCCCGAGCAGAACGGCGTCATGTTCCCGGCCGGAGATCCGCGTGCCCTGGCGCGCGCGCTCGCGCGGCTGGTGGACGATCCCGAGCGCCGGGTGGTGCTCGGCGCGCGCGGCCGGGCCCGCGCCCTCGAGTTCGCGTGGCCGCGCATCACGGACCGCATCGAGGCGGTGTACCGCGACGCGCTCGCCCGCCGCGGCGCCGTGCACAGCGCGGCCTAGGCCCTGACCGAATGGCGGCGGGGGCCTCGGCGCCGCTCTTTCGCCAGCGCAATTTCTCCGCGCTGTGGTGTGGCCAGCTCATCTCCATCCTGGGGGAGCGCTTCACCTACCTCGCGCTGGTCGGACTGCTCGCCGAGCACACCCGGCAGTTTCAAGATCCTCGGTCGTCGTGGCTGCTGTCGCTGCTCGCGAACGTGATGCTGGCTCCGGTGCTGCTGTTCGCGCCATTCACCGGGGCGTGGGTCGACCGCTGGAACCTGCGCCGGGTGCTGATCGTGTCGGACACGCTGCGCGCGGGCGTGGTGGCCGCCATCCCGCTGCTGTACGCCTCTAACCACCTCACCGCCCCGGCGTTCGCTCTGGTGTTCGCGCTCTTCACCTGCAATGTCTTCTTCCTGCCGGCGAAGAGCGCCATCACGCCTGAGATCGTGCCGCCCGCGCAGCTCATGGCGGCGAACTCCCTGCTCTCGGTCGCGGGCATCGCCGCGACCGCGATGGGCGCACTGGCCGGGGGATGGGTGGTGGATCACTGGGGCTGGGCGACCGCGCTCAGGATCAACGCCGGAACCTACCTGGTCTCGGTCGCCGCCCTCGCCCTGATCCTGTATCGCCCCTCGGAGCATCGCAGCTCGCCGCCGGCGATGAGCTGGCGCCGCTACCTGGGCGAAGTGGGGGAAGGCTGGCGCGTGTTGCGCGAGAGCTCGCGCGTCGGGCTCGGGATCATCGCGCTCGCGGCGGTATGGCTGGGCGGCGGGTTCCTGCACGTGGCGGGCAACCAGCACATCATGCGCGCGGCGAGCGTTCCCGGCATGGAGCGGCTCGGGGCACTGCTGTGCGCGCTGGGCCTGGGCGCCGGGCTCAGCACCTGGTGGGTCAACACCCGCGGGCGGCACGTGCCCCGCCCGCTGCTGCTGGGCGCCGGCTTCCTGCTCGCGGGCGGCGCGCTGGTCGCGTTCGCGGTCTCGAGCCGCTTCGCGGTCTTCGCGATCGCCGCCTTTCTGCTCGGGACGTTCGTAGCGCCCGCGTTCGTGCTCTCCGAGACGCTGCTCCAGGAAGGGGCCGAGCTGCACCAGCGCGGGCGGGTGTTCAGCACCCGCGACTTCTTGATGCGCCTGCTGTTCCTGGTCTCGGTGAGCCTCGCGGCCTGGCTCACGCGCGGCTTCGGCACGCGCGTCACGCTGCTGGTGTGCGCCGCCGGGGTCGCGCTGGCGGGCGTGGTGGCAGCGGCGTGGGGACGCCGCGACCCGGAGCTGATGCGCTCGGACCAGGGCCGCTAGCGCGAGGACGGCTCCTCGCCCCAGCGCGGAGCGAGCTCGATGCCCCAGCGCTCGCGCAGCGCGTCGCGGAACGGGCCGGGACCGGCCTTCGCTCCCGCGCGGCGCCGATACTCATCGAAAGCGCCGAACAGCGCGGGCCCGAACTCCGAGAACAGGCGGCCGCGGCCATGGGCGTCGGCGAGCGCCGCGCCCGAGCGGGCCACCAGCTCGTCGAGCACCGCGCGCGCGATTGCCTTCGGGCTCTCGCCCGGTGTCGAGCCCGCCGGGCCTGGCGCTCCGGAACGCGGCGCCACGCGCGACC
>CAZYQK010000087.1:0-13745 GCA_964650245.1 uncultured bacterium
ATTCGACCGCCGCGCGCGCGAGCAGCGCCCGGGCCGGCCCCCACACCAGCGGCGAACGCCAGCGCGCGCCCCGGGTCGCGGCCTCGCGCGCGGTCGGCAGCAGCCGTCCGAAGTAGAGCCGGCTGACCGCGCGCTCGAGCGACTCGCCCTCGTACGCTGCGGCCAGCCAGGTCGCGGCCGGGATCAGGTACGGAGCCTCCGGCGCGGCGCCGAGCTGGCGCAACCGCACCGCGGCCACCGCCCACAGGTCGAGGCTCGTCCTGCCTGACGGCAGCGAGGCGTGCGCCCCGTCGGCCCCGACGTGCTCGGGGCGCGTGTCGCGCGTGAGCGCTCCCTTCTCCTCGAGCGAGCGGTAAAGCGTGAGCCCTATTCGGCCCGGAGCGGAGAACCCCGCGGCGTCCAGATCGGCGAGCAGCGCCGAGGCCGCGGCACCGGCGGTCGCGGCCCACGCCAGGTCGGGTGGCGCGCGCAGCTCGAGCGCCCCGCGCCGCGTGAGCTTGAGCCCCGAGGCGAAGCGCTCGCGCTCGGCCTCGCGGTCATGGTCGAGCGCGGGATCGTAGCGCCAGAGACTCGAGGCGGACTGCGCGAAACGGCCCGAGCGCGTGAGGTCGCCGTCGCGGTAGATGCGCCAGTCCTCGCCGCCGAAGTAGAAGCCGCCGCCGCGCCGTTGCAGGGCGGCGAGCGAGTTGCCGGCCACCAGCAGCAGGAAGCGGCGTGGATCGAGCGGGTTGGGATAGACCAGGTGAATCACGTCCCCCGGCCGCTCGTAGGCGCGCCCGAACCACCGGAACCCTCGCTCGGTGAACTCGAGCGGCAGCGCCGGCGCCAGGCGCCGGCTCCATTCGTTGTCGCGCGGGCCGCCGATCAGGATCGCCAGCCGGCCCCCCAGCTCGCGCTCCTCGACCTCGCGGTCGGCGCGCACGCTCGCGCTGTCGCCACCGAACATCCGGCGCGCCACCGCCAGCGCGCGCTCGCGCAGCGCCAGGCGGGTCGCAGCGTCGCGCGTGCCGTAGATGAGCAGCGGGCGCACCTGCTCGCCGAGCGCCGCTTCCATCTGCTCGCGGGTGTAGCGCGGGGGTTCGAGATCGAGCGCCGCGAGCGGCGAGGCCAGCATCAGCAGCGCCGCGGAAACGAACATGCGCGCGAGGCGCATCAGCGGGGAAAGACGCTCGCGACCTTGAAGCGGAAGGTGTAGGCGCGCGGCACGTCCTCGATCACGAACAGCAGGTTCACCGCGAACTCGCGGTCCGAGTACTGGGGCGCGCTCGAATCCTCCGGGAGCAGCGGGCGGTGGAGCTGCTCGTCGGTCCCGGCGGGATCCACCAGGTACTCGATCGGGAACAGGTAGTCGGTGTAGCGTTGCAGCCCCGGGATCTGGGTCGATGCCTGGGCCCGGTAGCGGTCCGGCCAGCGCGTCGTGGCGTGGGCGATCTTGCGGCTGTTCCCGAGCGGGTCGAAGAAGGTCGAGCGGTCCCAGTCGATCCACGCCGGCCGATTCTGCCGGTTCTCGACCTGGAAGAAGAGCGCAGCAGGCGTGGGACGGAAGTAGAACGAGAGCTCACGGTCCTGGAAGGTGAAGCGGTCGGAGGCGGGCTCGACCAGGCGGAAGCGATAGCGGAACAGAGCGCCGGGCGAGCCGGGCAGCGCCTTCACAGAATCGGCCGCCCCGCTGACGATGGCGTCGGTCTGGTACGCGCCGTTCGCGTCCGCGGGTGGTGAGCTGAAGCGCGGCGGCGGGCTCGCGCTCTGGGGCGACGGGCTCGACGAGCACCCGGCCCCGAGCAGGGCGCAGTGAATCGCGAATGCGGCCAGCACGGCGGTGGGCCAACGCACGGCGCGAGACTAGGAGCCGCCCGCCGCAGCGTCAAGACTGGAGGTGGGTGTTGTCACCGCCCCTAGCGCGTGACGGAGCGCTCCCGCGAGCGTCGGCAGCCGGTAGCGATACCCGCTCTCGAGCAGCCGTCGTGGCAGCACCCGCTGGCTCGCGAGCAGCAGCTCGTCCGCCATCTCGCGCCCCAGCAGGAGCCGCAGCGCAAACGCGGGTGCGGGAAGCAGCGCGGGCCTCTGCATCACGCGCCCGAGCGTGCGCGCGAACTCGCGATGGGTCACCGGCTCCGGCGCCACGGCGTTGACCGCGCCGCGCAGATCCTCGCGCGAGAGCGCATGAAGGATGGCGCCGATCAGGTCGTCGAGCGCGATCCAGCTCATCCACTGCCGCCCCCGGCCCATCGGGCCGCCGAGCCCGAGCTGGAACGGCGGCAGCAGCCGGGCGAGCGCGCCGCCGTGGGGACCGAGCACCATCCCGATGCGGAGTCGCACGACCCGCACGTCGCGCCGCTCGGCGGCGACCGTCGCCGCCTCCCACTCCCGGGCGACCTCGGCGAGGAAACCGAGGCCAGGAGGGCTCGCCTCGTCCAGCACCTCATCGCCGCGATCGCCGTAAATCCCGACCGCCGAGGCGGAGACCAGCACCCGCGGCGGGCGGTCGAGCCCGGCGAGCGTCTCGGAGAGGAGCCGCGTGCCGGCCACGCGGCTCTCGCGCACCCGCGCCTTGTGCGCGGCCGACCAGCGGCGGGCGCCGATGCTCTCCCCCGCGAGGTGAATCGCGGCGTCGATCCCGGCGAGCGGCGCGCGGTCGAGGGTACCCGCCTCGGGATCCCATCGAACGCCCGACGCCCCGCGCGGTACTGCGCGCGAGAGGCGCAGCACGAGGTGGCCGCCGCGCTCCAGCGCGGGCACCAGCGCAGAGCCGACGAACCCGCTCGCCCCGGAGACCAGCACCTGCATCGTCTCTACCTGTTCGCTCGCCGGCCGCGGCCCCGGCGCGGCTGCCAGAACGAGTGCCGCGACGACGCGGAGACGAATGGCCCCGCTTACCCCGCCTTCTTCTCCATGCTCGTCATGAACGCCCTGAGGAAGTCCACCGGCACCGGGAAGATGGTGGTCGAGTTGTTCTCGGTCGCGATCTCGGCCAGCGTCTGTAGATATCGCAGCTGGAGGGCCGCCGGCTCGCGTCCGATGATCGCCGCGGCCTCGGCCAGCCGCGTCGCCGCCTGGTACTCGCCCTCGGCATTGATGACCTTGGCGCGGCGCTCGCGTTCGGCCTCGGCCTGCCGCGCGATGGCGCGCTGCATCTCCTGCGGCAGGTCCACGTTCTTGACCTCGACCGTCGAGACCTTGACCCCCCACGGCTCGGTCTGGCGGTCGATCACCTGCTGCAGCGCCTGATTGAGCTTCTCGCGTTCCGAGAGCAGCTCGTCCAGCTCCTGCTGTCCCAGGATCGAGCGCAGCGTGGTCTGCGCGATCTGGGACGTCGCGTACAGGAAGTTCTCGACCTGGATCACGGCCTCCTGCGCGGAGACCACGCGAAAATAGATCACCGCGTTCACCTTCACCGAGACGTTGTCCTTGGTGATGATGTCCTGCGGCGGAACGTCCATGGTCACGGTGCGCAGCCCCACCTTCACCGCGCGGTCGATGAGCGGCCACAGCAGCACCAGCCCGGGCCCCCGCTCGCCGACCAGGCGCCCCAGCCTGAACACCACCAGCCGCTCGTACTCGCGCACGATGCGGACGGCGTTGGCGAGCACCACGATCACCAGAAAGACCAGGAACACCGTCAGCATCGCGACTTGACCGATCATGACCGAGCCTCCTTGGCAAGAGGGCGCACCCGGAGTGTGAGCCGGTCCACGCCCGTGATCTCCACTTCGCTTCCCACTTCAATCACCTGCTCCGCCATCGCGCGCCACAGCTCTCCTCCCACCCGCACCATGCCGGACGGCGCGAGACGCTCGACCGCGACCCCGCGCTGGCCGCGCAGGCCCTCGGCGCCGGTCTGCACCCTGCGCCGCTGGGCCCTGAGCCCCGCCCCCACCACGAACAGGAAGAAGGCGGCGGTGGCGAGCGTGACGCCGCCCACCACGGTCCACGGCAGTCGCGCGCTCCCGGTCTGGAACAGGATCAGCGAGCCCAGCAGCATGGAGAGGATTCCCCCCGCCGCCAGCAGGCCGTGGCTCGCCACCTTGATCTCCGCGATGAAGAACACCAGCGCGAGCAGGATCAGCGCGAGCCCGGCGTAATTGACCGGCAGCGTCGAGAGTGCCAGAAACGAGAGGATGATACAGATCCCGCCCACCACGCCGGGCAGGATAGCGCCCGGATTCTGGAGCTCGAACAGCAGCCCGTAGAAGCCGAGCATGAGCAGGATGTATGCGACGCTGGGATCGGCGATGATGGCGAGCAGCCGCTGGCGGAACCCGGGCTCGATGCGATCGGTCGGCAGTCCCTTCACCGCGAGCGTGCGGGTCAACTCCCCGCGCCGCCACTTGCGCCCGTCGGCCTTCGCGAGCAATTCGGGCAGCGTGGCCGCGATCAAGTCCACCACGCCCAGATCGATCGCCTCGGTCTCGCTCGCCGCCACCGCCTCGCGCACCGCGCGCTCCGCCCACGCGATGCTGCGCCCGCGCTGGGCGGCCACGGTGCGCGCGAAGGCCGCGGCGTCGTTGGTGACCTTGCGCGCCATGGTCGAGTCCATCGGGCCCTGGAGATTGACCGGGGTCGCGGCGCCGATGTTGGTGCCGGGCGCCATCGCCGCGACGTCGCCCGCCATGGTGACGAACACGCCGGCCGAGGCGGCGCGCCCCCCGCTCGGCGTGACCCAGGTCAGGATCGGAACCTCGGAGGCGAGCATGCGCTTGATGATCTGGCGCATGCTGCTCTCGAGCCCGCCGGGGGTGTCGATCTCGATCACCAGCGCCCTGTAACCTTCGCGCTCGGCCCGGTTCACCGCGTTGAGCAGCGCCTCGGCGCTAACCGGCGACACCGGGCCGTCGAGCTGCACCACCAGCACCCGGCCCTCACCCGGGCCGCCTCTCTCCCGCGCGGTCCGCGTGGCCGCGCGGTCCGCGTCGCCGTTCTCGACGCGCGGGCTCGGGACGGGCTCCGGCGGGGAATGCGCCCGGCGGGCGGCGCCCGAACGGCTCGCGGCCGGAGCGCCCGCCGCCCACGGCCCGATCGCCAGCGCCAACGCGATGGCGGCCGCGAGCACGACGGTGCCGCGCACTCTCACGACCTCACCTCCCGCAACCGGCTCTCGCCGCGGCGCGCGAGCGCCGCCTGCCAGGCCTCCGGGTACTTGAGCCCGCTCCCGGTGTTGTAGATCACGACGCGGTTCTTCTCGCTCACTTCGCCGCTGGCGCGCAGCCGGCGCAATGCGGCGAGCGTCGCGCCGCCCTCGGGACAGGCGAAGCAGCCTTCACCCGCGGCCAGGTCCGCCATGGCATCCAGCATCTCCTCCTCGCTCACCGCCACCGCCGTGCCGCCGGTCTCGCGAATCGCACGCAGGATGAGCTGATCGGCGAACGGCGCGGGCACGCAGAGCCCCTTCGCCACGGTGGCCGCGTTCTCCCACGGCGTGACAGCTGCCGCTCCCTGCTCGAAGGCGCGCACCACCGGCGCGCAACCGCGCGACTGCACAGCCACCAGCCGCGGCAACGCGCCCTCGATCCAGCCCAGCGCCTTCAGCTCGAGAAACGCGCGCCACATGCCAACCAGTCCGGTGCCGCCGCCGGCAGGATAGAAGATGACCTCCGGAGGGCGCCACCCGGACTGCTCCGCGATCTCGTAGCCCAGCGTCTTCTTGCCTTCGAGCCGAAACGGTTCCTTGAAGGTCGCGACGTTCCACCACTCCGGGGCCGGCGCCCAGCCGCCCAGCGCCCGGCCCGCGTCGGAGATGGTGCCGGGCACCCGCTTCACCTCGGCGCCCAGCGCCCGCTGTTCGATCACGAACGCCTCGGGCGTGTCATCAGGGACGGTGATGCGGCAGCGCAGCCCGGCGGCCGCGGCGTATGCGGCGGCGGCGCTCCCGGCGTTGCCCGCGGACGGCAGCGCGATGGCCTCGATCCCCCACGCCAGGGCGCCGTTGACTGCGAGCGCCAGACCGCGCGCCTTGAACGACTGGGTGGGATTGGGCGCCTCCTCCTTGAGCCACAACTCGGAGAGGCCAAGCTCCGTGGCGAGCCGCGGCAGCGGGAGCAGCGGCGTGCCGCCCTCGCCGAGCCGCACCGCGGGAAAATCCTGGGCGAACGGGAGCAGCGCGCGATAGCGCCACAGGTCGGTGCCGAAACGGGCCAGGTCGTCGCGTCGTACGGCGCGGCCGATTGCCGCGAGGTCGTAGCGCGCGACCAGCGGCTTCGCGCAAGATGGGCAGGTCGAGCGCGGCGCGGCGAGATCGCACTGCGCCCCGCAGGCGGGGCACTCGAGCGATTCGAGATGGGGATTGAACGGCGACGCCGGTCCGGAGGTCATCGGCGGCAGCATATCCGATATGACCAGGGAAGGCCGGGCAGCCCGTGCTGTGCGAGTCTGGCGCCTCCCGTTCGGGGTGCGTGTCGACAGCCGATCGCGCGCCGCGATGTCCATGGACGATCCCGGGGGGCGTGGGTTGGGCAGGGGGCGGCCTGGCGTCCAGGAGAGGCCGGCGCTCGACTGGCTTCGCGAGCTTCCGCTCAGGGCGCGCTGCCCGGGCCGGGCGCTGAACTCGCCATCGACCCGGGCCGCGGCCGGAAGTAGGAGAGCGCGAGCCGCAGGCGCTGCTCGAGCGACGCCTCGGGGAGGGCCTCGCACAGCGCGGCCGCGCGACGGGCCTCGTCGGCGCGGAAGCCGAGCAGGCGGAGCGGTTCGATCACTTCCCGGGCGGCGGCCCGGGCCCGCGCGTCTGCCGCCTGGCGCCGCGCCTCGTCCGCGGCCCGGGCCGTCACCTCCGCCGCCTTGCGCCGCGCTTCGTCTGCCGCCCGCGCCTCGGTCTCCTGCCGCCGAGCTTCCGCCGCGCGCGGCGCCGCCTCCCGTTTGCGGCGCATGAACTCGGCTCCGAACGCGCACTCGGCGCCGTACTGGTTGTGGGCCCGACAGCGGAGCCGGATCCCCGCCACGGTGGCCCGGCCGCCGCGCGCGACCTCCTGGACGTGATCGAACTCGAGGAGCTTCCGCGCCGGGCAACGGCGCCCCGCCTCACTCACGAAGCTGCATTGTCCACCGTCCCGCTCCCAGACCGCGCGCTTGACGTGGGCCGGGATGTAGCGCGGGTTGGTGCTCGGGCGCTCGCCCCGGCGCGGCCGCGGGGTCGCCGCGAACTTGCGCCGCTCGAGCTGCTCGATCAGCGCATCGAGCGCGCGGTCGAGCACCCGGGCGAGGTCGCCCGAGGGGAGCTGGTGGCCGAGCAAGTCCTGGGCGTAACGCAGCTTCTCCTGCGTGCTCCGCCCGATCGTGAGCTCGAGCAGGAACCGTTCGGGCCCAACCGGCGCCAGCTTCGGGCGTGGGCCAACTTGCCCCGGGGCAAGTTGGTCGGCAAGCGCCCCGGGTCGCTCCGGCCCGTATGCCTCGACTTGCCCCGGGGCAAGTTGCTCGTCCGCCCGGGGGGGTGAAGCCGGGAGGGCCTGCACCAGCCCCATCGCTTCCGGGCGCGGGAAGCGCCTCGCGAGCAGCTCCTCGAGCTCGGACTTGGTCCGGTGCGCGGCCGCCGCCAGCAGGTCGTCGGCGTTCTCCGGGGTCAGGTAAGGGGCGAGCAGGCCCACCGCGCTCAGGTGCAGCAGGCCGTCGGCCAGGAGCTCGAAGATGACCGGGAACTGGCGGGCCACCCGCGCCGCCTGGATCCGCTTGTAGGCGGCATCCTCCGACAGGCGCAGCTCGTGGACGCAATAGGAGAACATCGAGGGGTGGGCGGCCGGCAGGTAGAGCCGCCGGGCATCGACCTCGGCCAGGTGGGCCAGCAGCGTGGCGGTGGTGGCGCGTTCCCGGGTGACGAGCGAAATCAGACCGCGCAGCAGCTCGGGATCGCCGACGTGGGAGAGCGAGTAGGCGTGCATGAAGCCGGTTCCTTCCACGGGGGCGGGTCTCGTCTCTCATACCACGCGCGTTTTCGGCGCTCGTAAAGCCCCGCAGAACTCGTCCAACAGTGCAGCCTGATTTCGTGGATGGGGAGCGGGACGCAGGGCCTGGGAGCGCACGCCTGCGCGCGTTATCGCGCGCTCTGGCGAAGGGTGGCGGGGCGACGGATTCGCACTGCTGCGAGGCTGTCAACTGAAATCGTACCGCTGCGCCCGGCCGCCGGAGCGCCGCGGACTCAGAACCGTCCCGTCTCGTGCTCCAGCTCTTCGCGCAGCTTCAAGAACGAGTCGAAGCGCAGCGTCGCGACCTCGCCCGCCTCGACCGCGGCCCGCAACGCGCAGCCGGGCTCGCTCGCGTGATGGCAGTCGCCGAAGCGGCAGGCGCCGAGGAAGCGGCGGAATTCGGGATACGACTGCTCCAGGTCGCGCGCGCCGATCCCCCACAGGCCGAAGGCGCGCACCCCCGGCGTGTCGATCAGCTCGACCCCGGGCTCGGGCGCAAGCAGCCATGCCGCGCTCGTGGTGTGGCGGCCCCGGCCGGTCCGGCGATTGACCTCGCCCGCGAGCAGGTCGATGCCCGGAACCATCGCGTTCAGGAGCGTGCTCTTCCCCACGCCCGAGTGCCCCACGAACAGGGTGCGGCAGGCGCGGCACGCGTGGCGCAGTCCGTCCACGCCCTCGCCGGTGAGCGCGCTCACGACGTGCCCGGGATAGCCCGCTCGCTCGTAGGCCTCGACGATCAAGCGCGCCTCCGCCGGGTCGCCCACGTCGCACTTGTTGATCACGAGCCGCGCGGGAATGCCGGCGTGCTCGGCCTGGCACAGCACGCGATCGGCGAGCCCGGCGCGAAATGGCGGACTCGCCATCGAGGCGATCAGCGCCAGCTGGTCGAGGTTGGCCGCCACCACCTGCTCCGCCGGGCGCGTCCCCGAGGCCCGCCGGCTGAAGACGTTGCGGCGCGGCTCCACGTCGGTGACGACGACGCGCTCCGAATCGATCTCGAACCGCACCGCGTCGCCCACCACCACCGTGTTGCCGAGCGCCCTCCGGGGGCCCATCAGGCTGGGGCGCACCGTGGCCTCGAGCAGCTCGCCGCCCGCGGTGCGGAGCAGGCAGCCACCGAAATCGACCCGCGCCACCACCGCGTCGCGGGTCGCGGTCGCGGGAGCGGCACCCGGGTCGCGCGTCAGTTCCAGCTCCCCGCCCGGTTCAGGGGCAGCGTGATGGTGAAGGTGGCGCCCTGGCCGGCCGGGCTCTCGGCGACGATCTTGCCGCCGTGGTTGGTGATGATCCGGTACGAGGTCGCGAGCCCGAAGCCGTGGCCCTGCGGCTTGGTGGTGAAGTGCGGCTCGAAAACCCGCGACAGGTTCGAGGCCACGATCCCGGTCCCGCTGTCGCTGACGGTGATCCGCACCAGGCGCGCGCGGTCGTCGAGCGAGCTGGTGACGCTGATGATCCTGCGCGCGTCACCCTTCTCGTTCATGGCGTCGACCGAGTTCAGGAACAGGTTGAGCAGCACCTGCTGGAGCTGTCCGGGGTCGGCGCGCAGCTCGGGCGGCGGCTCGACCAGGCGCAGCTCCCACTCCACGCCGTCGAAGCGGTTCTGCGGGCGAACCAGCTCGACCGAGCGCTGGATCAGCGCGTTGATCTCCACGCGCTCGATGTTGAGCTCGGCGCGCGAGAACTCCATCAGGCCCTTGGAGAGCGCCTCCATCCGGTTCGACTGCTCGAGCACGATCTGGGCGTGACGCTGGACGTTCTCGTAGTGCTGCTGCTCCGCGTCCTTGAGCAGCATCTGGGCGCGACCGCTGATCGCGACCAGCTGGTTGCGCAGCTCGTGGCCGATCTCGGCCGCCATCTCGCCCTTGGCCGCCATGCGCTCGCTGTGGATGAGCTGCTGCTGGGCGTTGCGGATCTCGATCTGGCGCCGGGTGGACTCCTTGATCATGCGCAGCGGCGCGTAAAACAGCACGACTCCGATGTAGTCGATGGACTTGAACGAGAGCACCATGAGCGGGCTCAGGAAGAACGACGCCATGTCGTCCAACAGGCGCTCGGCGTAGAACCAGTCCTCGCGCAGCACCTTGAGGTAGGGTCGCTCGGTCGACCACGCCACCGCCGCCGCGACCAGGGCGCGGTTCACCGCCAGGTAGCCGGCGAAGAGCCCGAACATGGGTACCACCAGCCGCACCGCGGTGCCCACGCCGTTCGGAATCCCGTCCAGCGACTCCAGGCCGCCGAGCGGACCGCCCAGCAGCGCCCACACGGCGCACGAGACCCAGAGCGTGATCGCGATCTGCGCCGCGTTGAATGCCGCCCGCACCCAGGGCTTGCGCTGGACGAACAGCTCGGCGAGCAGGCTCGAGATCGCGGTGATCCACATCGCGGGCCCCTGTCCCCACAGCATCGCGGTCGCCAGGTTCGCGGTGGAGGCCATGCTCAGCGTGCCGGCCCCGGAGAGCGTGGACAGCCACATGGTCTCGGAGAACACGCAGAGCAGCGCCCACACCGTGTAGTGGCCCCAGCGCGCCTCGAGATCGCGCGGGGCGTGGAGCAGCAGCAGCGCGACCGCGGCGACGATCACCGCCGTGACGTAGATCCGGAGCCGGTCGCTCACGCCGGCCCGCCTTCGGCCGCGACCACTCCCAGGCCGGGACGCTCCGAGAGCACGATGCGCCCGCGGTCGCGCGGCGCCCCGTCGAACGGATCGCGAGCCAGCAGCCAGTGACCGTCCAGGTCCAGGTAATCGGCGAGCGGGGCGAGCTGCGCGGCGGCCGAGAGCGCCAGGCTCGATTCCACCATCGAGCCCAGCATCACCTTCATGCCGAGCGCGCGCGCGCCGTGGATCAGGCGCAGCATCTCTCTTAGGCCCCCGGTCTTCATGATTTTGAGATTTACGCCGTCCACGCGCCCCGCGAGATTCGCGAGGTCGGCGTGGCGGTGGCAGCTCTCGTCGGCGAACACCGGGATGCCGCTGCGCTCGCGCACCCATCGCAGCCCGTCCAGGTCCTCGCGCGGCACCGGCTGCTCGACCAGCTCGATCCCGAGCGGCTCGATCTGCCGCAGCACGCGCACCGCGTCGTGCGGGCTCCAGGCGGTATTGGCGTCCACCTGGAGCTTGCCCGGGTAGCGGGCACGGATGCGCTTCAGGTTCTCGACGTCGCCCGGCGCGCCGAGCTTGACCTTGATCATGGGGAAATCCAGCACCGTCTCGAGCTTGCGCTCCATCTCCTCCGGCTCCGCCATGCCAAGCGTCACGCACGAGAGCGGCGTCGTCGCGGGGTCGAGGCCGAAGAGCTTCCACACCGGAAGTCCGAGGCGCTTGCCGATCCAGTCGTGGAGCGCCATCTCGATCGCGGCGTGCGCCGCGCGCTGGCCCCGCAGCACGTCCCACAGCCGGCGCTCGATCGCCTCCAGCGCGAAGGGATCCTCGCCCAGGTGCGGCGCCCAGGAATCGAGTGCCAACTCCACCAGCGCCCGATTCTCGCCGTAGTAGTGCGAGGGCGAGGCCTCGCCCAGCCCGGTCAGCCCGTCGTGCTCGATCCGGACCAGCGTGTTGGCGTGGCCCTTCGACGCCCCCACCGCAATCCTGAACTCGAAGCTGGTGGTGAGATCGAGCGGCTCATGCGTGAGGCGCATGGGACCTCCGCGCGAGCGAGAGCAGCGCGTCGGCGAGCGGCGCCGCGCCGAAGCGCACCGGATCGGTGGCGGGCAGCGACAGCTCCTGCTCCGCAGCTTCGCAGGCGATGCGCGCCGCGGCCGGGTCGAGCCCCAGGGTGTTGAGCGCGAGCCCCACCACCTTCGCGGGCTGGACCCAGCCGGCGGCCGACTCGTATGCGCGCTTGAGCTCACCGAGCGAGGGGATCGGAAATTCGCCCCCGGCGCCGCCCGCCACCCGGATGCGGTCGCGCGCGGCGGAGTGGCACAGCACCAGCGCCCGCGGGCAGGCGCCGTGCAGCAGCGAGAGCGTGACCCCCGAGTAGCCCGGATGGTGGAGCGCCCCCTGCCCCTCGACCACCACCACCTCGGCCTCGCGCGCAGCGTCCAGCACCAGCGCCTCGACCGCCCCGGCTACGAAGTCCGAGGGGATCGCGTCCACCGCGACCCCCGAGTCGGCGATGAAGATCCCGGTCTGGCCGGTCGCCACGAACGCCGCGCGCGCGCCGCGCCGCGACAGTTCGCGCGCGATCTCGAGCGCCGCCGTCATCTTGCCCACGTTGCAGTCGCTGCCGACCGTGAGCGCCACCAGCGCGTCCACCCGCGCCGCGCGGGCCGAGGCCACGATGCGTTCGGCGGGCGGCCGGCGCACGTCGAAGAGCCGCGCGCCGTGACGCGTGGCGAGTGCCGCGAGCTCGGGATCGTCGGAGAGGAAGACGTGGAGCCCGGACAGCACGTCCCAGCCGCGCGCGAGGGCGTCCCGAAGCGCGGGACGCCAGGAATCGGAGAGCGTGCCGCCCTGGGGCGCGATGCCGATCAGCAGCCCGTCCGCGCCGCACGCCGCCGCCGCCGCGACGTCGAGTACGACGGGCACCTCGCCGCCGAACCCGACGCAGTCGCGCGCGCGCTTCCCGGCGCGGGTCGAGTCGATGACCGCCGCCACTTCCTCGGGGCGATAGCGCAGCACCCCGACCGCGGTCTTCGCGTCGAGCGCGGTGAAGTGTCCTTCCGCCAGCAGTGCGAGACGACGCTTCTTCCCGAGCATGACCTACCGGAGCGAGTCGTAGATCTTGATGTAGCGCCCCACCATCTCGTCCACGTTGAAGCGCTCGCGCGCCACCTTCCGGGCGCGGCGGCCCATCGCGCGGCGCTGCGACTCGTGGGTGAGCAGTCTCAGGACGGAATCCACGAAGCCGTCCACGTGGCCCGAGTCGTGAAGGTATCCCGTGACGCCGTGCTCGACCACCTCGGGCAGCCCGCCCGCGTTGGACGCGACCACCGGGACCTCGGCGCTCATGGCCTCGAGCGCCACCAGGCCGAAGCTCTCCGTGGAGCTCGGCAGTATGAAAACATCGGCCAGCGGGAGGAGTTCCTCCATGCAATCCTGATTGCCGAGGAACAGCACGTCGCGCTCCACGCGCAGCTCGCGGGCCAGATGCTCGGCCCCGGCCTTCTCGGGCCCGTCGCCGATCATCACCAGCTTGGCCGGGAGCCGCTTCCGCACTTCGGCGAAGACTTGAATTACGGCCGGGATGTTCTTGACCGGCCGGAAGTTGGAGGCATGCATCAGGATCTTGGTCTCGGGCGGGGCCAGCCGCAGGCCGGACTTCTTGCGCGGCGCGAACACCGCCGGGTCCACGAAGTTGTAGACCACCTCGATCGGCCGCGTGATGCCGAACGACTCCTCGGCCCGGTCGCGCAGGAACCGGCTCACCGCTGTCACCCGGTCGCTCGACTGGATGCTGAACTGGGTCACCCGGAAGTAGGCGGGCTCGATCCCGACCACCGTGATGTCGGTGCCGTGCAGCGTGGTCACCACGCCGAGCTGGCGCGGCAGCAGGAGCTGGCGCGCCAGGTAGGCGCTGGCCGCGAACGGCATCGCGTAGTGGACGTGCAGCACCTCCAGGTCGTAGTTCTCCGCCACCTCCACCATCTTGGTGGTGAGCGCCAGGTTGTAGGGCGTCTGCTCGAACACCGGGTAGGTGGCAGAGGCCGCCTCGTGGAAGAACACGTTGGACTCGAAGGTGCGGAGCCGGAACGGCAGGCGGCTCGCGATGAAGTGCACCTCGAAGCCACGCCGCGCGAGCGCCAGGCCCAGCTCGGTCGCGTCCACCCCGCTCCCGCCGAAGTGCGAGTAGCAGGTGATGCCGATGCGCCGCGTGCGGCGCGCGCGCGGGGCCGCGATCTTCGCGCCGGTGCGCG
>CAZYQK010000088.1:0-13668 GCA_964650245.1 uncultured bacterium
GCGGCGCGGGGCGCGAGGCGCGCCGCCGGCGCGGGCGCGGTCACGAGCCCGGGCCGGAGCAGCGTCCACACCGCTCCCGCCGACACCAGCATGAGGGCGAGCCCGGCGGCTGCAAGCTGCGGCAGCGAGAGCGAGAGTCGCCATTCGAGCTGCGCGCGGCGCGGGCGGGTCTGGGCGGACCGCGGCCCCAGCCGCGCCTCGATCGCGGGCCACAGATCCCGCTCGGGGGCCGGCGACTCGAGCGACCGCGCGCGCGCCTCGACCGCACGCAGTTCCTCCAGCGTGCGCGCGCACTCGGGGCACCGCGCGATGTGGACTTCGAGCTTGCGACGCGTCGCGGGCTCCAGCTCCGCGTCCAGAAATTCCGACAGTCGTTCGGTCCAGCGGTCGGTCATCGCGTCACTCCGCCTCCGCGCCCAGGTGCCGGCGCAGCAACATGCGCGCCCGATGGAGCTGGGCCTTCGAGGTCCCCGCCGTCACCCGCATGACGGCGGCGATCTCCCTGTGCCTGTAGCCCTCGACGTCGTGCAGAACGAACACCGCGCGCGCTCCTTCCGGAAGCCGCCGGATGGCCGATTCGAAGTCCATCCCCAGAACGGAGGAGGCCGGGGGTGCCGGCGCGAGCTCGAGCGCGACCGGGTCGTCGGCTAGACGGCGCCGCCGCACCGCATGCCAGGCCCTGCGACTCAGGATGACGTTGACCGCGAGGCGGTGGAGCCATGTGCTGAACGCCGCTTTCCCCTGAAAAGTCCCGAGCTTTTCCCACGCCCGGACGAACACGTCCTGAGTGATCTCGACCGCCTCGTCGCGCCCCGTGAGCCGCCAGGCCAGGGCATGCACCCGGCCCACGTTCCGGCGATAGAGCCGCTCGAAGGCAAGCCGGTCCCCGGCGACGGCGAGTGAGACGTCGCCCGCATCCGTGCCCGCCGGAGGCGAAGCAGGATCGCTGCCTGGACTCGTCACCCCGGGGCCCGAGTGCTCCATGCGCCGGGTGAGACAGCGCGGCGCGGCAAATGGTTGAGATCGAGCAGCCTTGAGGGCGGGATTCATAGCGCCCGACGGTGGCGCTGTCCATCCGCCGCCCGCGGGGGCCGGCCGCGAAGGGCGGGCGGGGGCCGCCGCCGGGTCGTGGCGCCGCAAGCTCGGGAGGGATCCTGGCGCGGTTCCCGGGCTCGCGCGACCTCCGGTTCGGCCGTCCGAACCCGTCGCCCCGGCCCAACCATCCGGGGGCGCGCCGTGTCTGATAAACGTGCCGGGCGGAAACCCATCTCCCCCGGCGGGCGTAGTGGACCTCAGTTTCGTCCGGGAACCCACCGATTTTCCGAGGAGCCCCCGTCATGAAGAAGCTCCTGCCCTCCGGTTCTCCATTCGGCAGCCGGCTCGCGGCCGGCGCCCTGCTGCTCGCGCTGCTCATCGGGCTCCTAGCCCTCGCACTCGCGGCCGACGCCATGCTGCTCGCCATGGTGGCGACCGCGGCCGAGGTGCCTCCGCCGCCGGCCGAGCTTCACCGGCTGGCCGGCGAGGAGATCGCGATCTACGACCTGGCGGGCGAAGCGCGCCTCGAGCCCGGTTCCGGGCCCGAGGTCATCGTCACCGTCACGCGCGGCGGCCGCGATGCCGGGCGCCTCCGGGTCGCGACCGGCCGCATCGCCAACATCCAGACCCTGCGTGTCACCTATCCCGGCAACCGCGTCGTCTACGGCGCGCACGGCGGCTCGAGCAACCTCCGCGTGCGCGACGACGGCACGTTCGGCGACGAAGGCTTGCGGGAGTGGTTCGGGCCGGGGCGCCGCGTCACCATCGCGGGCCGGGGGCCCGGCGTCGAAGCGCACGCCGACCTTGCGATCCAGGTCCCGCGCGGCCGCCATCTCACGCTGCACCTCGCGGTGGGGCGGGCGCAGATCACCAACGTGGACGGCAGGATCGCAGTGGTGGCCGCCTGCGCCGACGTGGCGGCGAGCGGCAGCCGCGGCGAGCTTTCGATCGATACCGGCTCGGGTGGGATCGAGGTCACGGGGGCCCAGGGCCGGATCGTGCTCGATACCGGCTCGGGCGACATCCGCGTGTCGGGGATCGGCGGCGAGCTCGCGATGGACACCGGTTCCGGCAGCATCGTCGGCTCGCGGCTCTCACTCGAGCGTCTGAGCGCCGATACCGGCTCCGGCGACATCGAGCTGAGCTCGGTGAGCACGTCCCGGGTGAATCTCGACACCGGGAGCGGCTCGGTGCTGCTGTCACTCACCGACGACGTGAGCGAGGTGAACGTGGACACCGGCTCCGGCGACATCACGCTGCGGATCCCGCCCGCGCTCGGCGCGACGCTCAGGGTCGAGACCGGAAGCGGCGGGGTGCGGACCGACGTGCCGCTGCGGCTGCTTCGCCGCGACGGCGATACGTTGGAAGGTGTCATCGGCGACGGACGCGGCCGGATCGCGCTAGAGACCGGATCGGGCAGCATCCGCCTGCTCGGACCGTGAGCACGGCGGCCGGGAGCCCCCGCGGTCAGCCCTCGATCGGGCGCGGCTCAATGCCGGGAATCCCCTCGACCGCGGGCGGATCCTCGAACACGACGCGGCGCTCGTGGCGCGGCGAAGCCCGATAGCTGTGACCGGCGGGATCGCGGTCGAGGAATCCCTCGTCCACCATCGCCCGCCGCAGCGTCGCGCGATCGAGCTCGAGAAAGCGCCCCGGCCCCAGCAGGAAATCCGCGATCCGGGCGTTGGCCTCGATCTCGGTGAGCCGCTCGGTCTCGGAGAAGCGCCGCGCGATGGCGTGCAGCACGATCCACAGGTCGCGCTGCCGCCGCGGGAGCGCGTGGTTGAGCCCGCCCCGCGAGAGCAGCGCGCGAATGCGGCGCACGTACTCCTCGGCCGTGACCCGCTGCGGCTCGCGCTCCATTGCCACTAGGCCTCGCCGGATCGCGGCACGCCGGCGGCGTGCGGCGCCTCGGGATCACGCACGACCTCGCACGCGCCCGCCCGGTCCCGGGCCAGGTCCTCGATCAGGCGCACCGCGAGCGCGGTCCATCCAGTCTGGTGCGAGGCTCCCACGCCGCGCCCGGTGTCGCCGTCGAAGTACTCGTGGAACAGCAGCAGGTCGCGCCACGCGGGATCCTCGGCGTAGCGGGCATCACCGCCGTGACACGGGCGGCGCCCCATCTCGTCGGGGAGGAACAGGCGTGACACCCGGAGCTTGAGCTCGCGCGCGACCTCGGACAGGTTCATGCGCTTCCCCGATCCGGTCGGGCACTCGATCTGGAAGCGGTCGCCGTAGAAATGGTGGTAGCGCTCGAGCGACTCGATCAGCAGGAAGTTGAGCGGCAGCCACACCGGGCCGCGCCAGTTCGAATTCCCGCCGAACAGGCCGGTGGAGGACTCCGCCGGCTGGTACTCGACCCGGTATTCGGCGCCGTCCGATTGCAGCACGAACGGCCGATCGCGATGGACGCGCGAAAGCGATCGCACGCCGTGAGGCGAGAGGAACTCGGCCTCGTCGAGCACGTAGCGCAGCACGCGCTCGAGCCGCTCGCGCGATGGGATCGCCAGCAGCCGGTGCGCGTGCGCGTCGTCGGCCGGGCTGTCCATGTAGCTGATGTGGCGCGCCAGGTCGGGGCGGTTCTCCAGGAACCATCGGGTGCGCTTCGAGAACCCGGCGAGGCGTCCGATGACTTCCTCCTCCAGGTTCTCGACCGCGAACAGCGGAATGATTCCCACCATCGAGCGCAGCTTGAGCGGCAGCATGCGGCCGTCCACGTGCAGCTGGTCGTAGTAGAAGCCGTCGGCCTCATCCCACAGCCCGCTGCCGCCCAGCGCGTTCATGGCGTCGGTGATCGCGACGAAGTGCTCGAAGAACTTGCTCGCCACGTCCTCGTAGGCCGGATCCTCGCTCGCCAGCTCGAGCGCCATCGCCAGCATGGTCGAGCAGTAGAACGCCATCCACGCCGTGCCGTCGGCCTGCTCGAGGTGACCCCCGGTGGGGAGCGGCTTCGAGCGGTCGAACACGCCGATGTTGTCGAGCCCCAGGAACCCGCCCGCGAACAGGTGGTTGCCCTCCAGGTCCTTGCGGTTCACCCACCAGGTGAAGTTGATAAGCAGCTTCTGGAACACGCGCTCGAGGAACACGCGGTCGCGCTTCCCGCGCGGGCCGCTCATCTTGTACACGCGCCAGCACGCCCAGGCGTGCACCGGCGGGTTGACGTCGTCCAGCGCGAACTCGTAGGCCGGCAGCTGGCCGTTCGGGTGCATGTACCACTCGCGCAGGAACAGCACGAGCTGCTGCCTGGCGAAGGTGGGGTCGATGGCCGCGAACGCGACCATGTGGAAGGCGAGATCCCAGGCCGCGTACCACGGGTACTCCCACTTGTCCGGCATCGAGATCACGTCGCGGTTGTGCAGGTGCATCCAGTCGTGGTTGCGGCCCGTGAGCCGTTCGCGCGGCGGCGGCGGCTGGGCCGGATCGCCCTCGGCCCAGTGGCGCACGACGTAGTGGTAGAACTGCTTCGACCACAGCAGACCGGCATAGCCCTGACGCGCCACGCGGCGCTCCTCCTCGGTCGCGGCGTCGGGCAGCCTCGTGTCGTAGAACTCGTCGGCCTCGGCCTTGCGCTGCTCGAAGATCGCGTCGAACTCGCGGCCCAGCAGCGACGCGGCCGCTTCGCCCGCGGCGGCGAGGCGCAGTCGCACCGTGAAGCGGTCGCCGGCCGGCACCTCGACCCGGTAATAGGCCGCGGCTTTCGTCCCGACTCGTGCCGGGTTCACCGCCCCCGAGCGCCCGCGCACCACGTAGTCGTGGAACGCGTCCTTGGCGAAGGCCGGGCCGTTCGGGTCGCCGAACAGCCGCCCGGTGTTGGTCTCGTTCTCGGTGAAGAGCAGGGCGGCCGGGCGCCCGAACGGCCCGAGCCCCACTGCGAGCTTCATGCTGCCGAGCGTGGCGTGCTCGACGATCAGGGAGGAATCCGGCCCGCGCGCGATGCGCGGGCGCTGCCAGTAGCCCTCCCCGCTGCGGCCCCAGCTCCAGGTGTTGCGGAACCACAGGGTGGGCAGCAGGTGAAGGGACGCAGCCTCGGGCCCGCGATTCTCCACCGTGATCCGGATCAGGACGTCGTCGGGCGCCGACTTGGCGTACTCGGCCGTCACGTCGAAGTAGCGGTTTTCGTCGAACACGCCGGTGTCGGCCAGCTCGTACTCGGGTGCGCCCAGGCCCCGACGCGCGTTCTCCTCCACCAGCCGCGCGTACGGAAACTCCGCCTGCGGATACTTGTAGAGCGCCTTCATGTAGGAGTGGGTCGGCGTGGAGTCCAGGTAGTAGTAGCACTCCTTCACGTCCTCGCCGTGGTTGCCCTCGGGCCCGGCCAGCCCGAACAGGCGCTCCTTCAGGATCGGGTCGCGCCCGTTCCACAGCGCGAGCGCGAAGCACAGCCGGCACTCGCGGTCGCAGATCCCCAGCAGTCCGTCCTCGCCCCAGCGGTAGGCGCGGCTGCGCGCGTGATCGTGCGGCAGGTAGGCCCAGCAGTTGCCGTCCGCCGAGTAGTCCTCGCGCACCGTGCCCCACTGGCGCTCGGACAGATAGGGGCCCCAGCGCTTCCAGTTCTGCTCGCGCCGCGCGTCCTCGGCGAGGCGGGTGAGTTCGGCGCCGGTCATCGCGTGTTGCCCTCGGTCGGGATTCCGCGGCGGGTCGCGGAGGCGGAAGACGCCGGCCCGCGCGGGGTGGCCATTTGAGCACCGCCCGCGTGCCGTGTCCATCGCACGAGACAGAGGCACGGATTTCGGGCTATCCTCGCGCGCTCCGTTCCATCCATCACCCGACCCGAGGGAGCCCCCCACCCTTGAGCCTCGTCCTGTTGCTGGCCGCCGCACTGCTCGGCGTCACGGTCGTGCCGTCCGCAGCCGCGCCGCGCGTCTACCACGGCACGGCGCGACAGCTTCGGGTCACGCCGCCGCGCGTCGAGCGCGGGCCGGTCGTGGACGGCGCTCTCGACGACGCGGTGTGGAGCGAAGCCGCGATGCTCGACTCGTTCACGCACTGGAATCCGCTCGAAGGCGTTCGCGACACCGCCGGCACCGAATGTCTGGTGCTCTACGACGAGCAGAATCTCTATTTCGGATTCCGCTGCACCGACGACCCGCAACAGGTGCGCGCGCCGCTCGCGACCCGCGACAACGTGGGCGACGACTACGTGGGCGTGGATCTCGACACCTACGACGACCGGCGAAGGTCGTTCGTCTTCGGCTGCGATCCCAACGGCATCCAGCTCGACGGGGTGTACCAGGAGGACTCCGGGGATCCGGACTTCAACCCCGACTACCTGTACGCCTCGAAGGCCCGCCGCACCGCGACCGGCTACGAAGCCGAGATCGCGGTCCCGTTCCGGTCGCTGCGATTCCCGCCCCACGATCCGCTCACCTTCGGCGTGCAGGCGTGGCGCCACATCGCGCGGAACGGCGTGCTCATGTTCTGGGCGCCGCTCACGGCCAACATCAACAGCATCCACGCGCAGTACGGCGCGCTGGAAGGCATCGCGGGGGTGCGGCCGGGCCGCAATCTCCAGCTCACGCCCACCTGGACCGGTTCCCGGCTCGGCGAGCGCGACGACGCCGGCGCTTTCCAGCGCGAGGGCAAGTCTCGCGCCGGCGGGAGCCTCAAGCTCGGACTCACGAGCAATCTCACGGCCGACGCCGCCGTGACGCCCGACTTCAGCCAGGTCGAGGCCGACGCCGGCGTGGTGGACATCAATCAGCGCTTCGCCATCTATTTCCCCGAGAAGCGCCCGTTCTTCCTCGAGAACGGCGAGATCTTCAACACTCCGCTCAACCTGGTCTACACCCGGCGCATCGCCGACCCGCTGTACGGCGCCAAGCTCACCGGCAAGGTCGGCCGCGACGCGATCGGCGTGCTGCACGCCTCGGACCGCAGCGCCGGCGACGGCGTCGAGACCCTGCCGGACGCCGTGAATCCCTACATGGACCACGACGCGATCTACGACCTGCTGCGCGTGCGCCACGACCTGCTGCAGAACTCGCAGGTCGGGCTGCTCATGGGAGACCGCGAGCAGCGGGAGACCTACAACCGCGGAATCGGGGCGGACGGGCGCTTCGCCTTCGGCGGCAAATACAATCTCGCGCTGCAGCACGTGCGGAGCTGGTCGCGCGAGCGCGACCTGCGCGGCGCCGTCGCGCAGCTCGACGCCGGGCAGCTCGCCGATCTGGACGAGGACCTGCTCGACCTCGAGGGCCGGATCCGCCGGGGCAACGCCTCGAAGCTCGAGCTGTCGCGCGGCTCGAAGGCGCTCGACACCGGCGCGTTCCTGAGGGACATCTCGCCCCACTTCGCGGCCGACATGGGATTCATCCAGCGCACGGATCAGATCAACTACGGGGGCTGGCTCAACCCGAGCCTCTACGCGAAGAGCCGCTCGTGGTTCACCGAGATCACGCCCGGCGTCTTCTATGAGCGAACGTTCGAGCACGGTGGCGACCGCTGGGCGGGCCGGCTCACCGACGAAACCCTGAACCTGCACGTGAACGCGGACCTGCCGCTCAACACCTGGGCCAACGCCTGGGTCGAACGCACGTTCACCTGGTTCGATGGGCGCGAGTTCCCCGACCAGCGCAAGCTCGGCTTCGAGGCGGGCTCGCGGCGCTACCAGGCGATGCAGGGCGGGCTCGGGGCGAACGCCGGGGACGGCGTCGTGTTCGACGAGACCGTGCCCGGCCGCGAGCGCGGGCTCTTCGCGTGGCTCAACCTGCGCTTCAGCCAGCGCTTCGACGCCGGCCTGAACTTCAACGGCAGCATCGTGGAGCGCTCGGTAACCGGCACGCGCTTCGCGGACGTCGCCATCTCGCGGCTGCGCGCGACCTACCTCTTCAACAAGGAGCTGTCGCTGCGCTGGATCACCGAGTACCGCTCGGAGCGCGACTACGACCCGGCGGGCGCCGGGACCGAGGGCGCGCGCGGGCTGTCGCTCGACCTGCTGGGGAGCTACTTCGTGCGGCCGGGAACCGTGGTCTATCTCGGCTACGGCGTGCGTCTCGAAGGCGCCGAGAAGCGCGGCATGATCCCGCACACCAGCAACGGGTTCGTGAAGCTGAGCTACCTGTGGCAGATGTGAGCGGGGCGCGCCTGCCAGCCCCACGGGGCTGACTTGGCGCCGGGCCGGCTGTCGCGGCCGGCGCTCGGGCGACTCAGCGCGCGCGCTTCCGTCGCGGCGCGCCGCGCTCCAGCGCACGGCCCCAGTGATCCAGGAACGCGGTCACGAAGCCGTGCTCGTGAGCGGCCTCGACCGCGAGCGGCGCGAGCGCCATCGCGACCGCGAGTGCGGTGTGATAGCCCTCCGAGTGTGAGGTCGCCGCGCGGCGAAAAGCCGGGTGCGCGTCGTTCACCCAGACCGTCGATTCCACGAGCCGGCCGAGCTCGGGATCGTCGGGCCGCGCCTCGAACTGGATGCTGAGCCCGTAACGCCCCGGACGCTTCGGTCCCGGCGATGCCGGGAGCGTGGCAGCGGCGCTGTGCGGCTCGGCGGTGGAGGCCGTGGCGGCCTCCGGTTCGAGCGCCGGCGACTCCGCGACGGCGGTCGCCGGCGCCTCACCCGACGCGCTCGCAGCGGCCTCGGCGTCGCCGCCGCCGCTCGCTACCGACGACGCCAGCAGGGCCCGCGCGTCCGCCGCCGCGCCCGGCCCCCCGATCGGCAGCCTCCGTTGTCCGCCCATGCGGTGCTCGACCAGCGATGCGAGGAGCGGGAAGTCGTCGGCCAGCTCCACCAGCACATTTTCGAGGTCGCGCTCGAGCGGCCGGGCCACTCGACGACGGGCCCGCTCCGCCTGATCGCGCGAGTCGCCCCACGCCGCGAGCTGCCGCGAGACCGCCTCCTGGATCGCCTTCCGATACGCGAGGTAAGTCGCCCCGCGCGGGCCGGTGCGGATGAAGTCGCCCTTGTTGAGCGTGAGGCACCCGGCGAGCGCCGGCACCTCGATGGTGCCGGCGATGAGATCCGGCGTCGCTGGGGTGACGCCCAGCCAATCCCACCCGCGCTTGATGACCTTGCCGAGAGTGCTGATCGCGATCCCGCGGCGATCTTCGGGGAGCACCGCTGCATCGCGGAGCATGACACCGATCGCGGAAGGCTTGCGCTTGCGCGCGAGGCGGACAGCGAGCGGCGCACGCTCGCCGCCGTCCACCGAACGCCGCTCGACCGCGCGCCCGTTCACTTCGAAAAGGATTGCATGCCGGTAGTGCGGGGCGAGGATGGCGTCGAACTCGGGGTCGAGCAGAGGCTCGTAGTGGCGCCGCAGCGTGGCCTCGACGAAGCCCGCGTCGAGCAGCGGGGAGAGCGCGTTGCGGAGCTTGAGCCGCACCGCCGTGCCGCGCGCTGCGACCAGGCCGGGGGGCGGCACCCACCTCCACGGGGCCTTGTGGCGTGACGACAGATGCCAGAGCGACGCGACGTGCGAGGAGGCCCGCCGCGTCTCGGTGAGCACCTCCTCGCACACCAGCAGGCCGAGCTTGATGCCGACCCCCGCGAAGCCGATGCCCTCGCCGCGGATCTTGGTGCTGGCCGCCAGGTCGTGATAGCGCGCCAGCTCGCGGCGCATCATGCCGGAGCCGTCGTCCACCACGGCGAGCGTCGCCGCCGCAGAGTCGGCCGTGAACGCGATGCGGCTCGCCCCCGAATCGAGCGAGTTGGCGATGACCTCGGTGAGGATCGTCTCCTCGAGCGACCCCGGATACGCGTCGCGCAGATCCTCGAGCAGGTGCAGCAGGTCAACCCGCATCTGGCCCATCGGTCACCTCATCGTTGGGGCAGCGGCCTCGCGCCCATGCGCCGACATGGCTTCACACCAATCGTATCCCCAGCTCCTTCAGCGTCCGCTCGTCCACCGGCGCCGGGCTGCCGTCCATCAGGTTCGCAGCACTCGCGCTCTTGGGGAACGCGATGGTGTCGCGGATGTTGTCGCGGCCGGCCAGCAGCATGACGATGCGGTCGAGCCCGAGCCCGATGCCGCCGTGCGGTGGCGAGGCGAAGCGGTAGGCGTCGATCAGGAAGCCGAACTTCTCGTGGGCCTCCTCGCGCGTGAAGCCTACGACTTTCATCACGCGCTCCTGGATGTCGGGCCGGTGGATGCGGATCGAGCCCGAGCCCAGCTCGTTTCCCGACAGCACCAGGTCGTAGAGCTGGGCGTAGACTCGGCCCGGGTCGCTCTCGAGCATCTCGACGTGCGCGGGGTTGGGCATGGTGAACATGTGATGGCGCGGCGCCCAGCCCTTGCGCTCTTCGTCCCACTCGAACATCGGGAACTCGCGCACCCAGAGGAATGCCCACTCCCGCTCCTTGCCCTTCAAGAGCGGCTCGCCGAGCTGCGAGCGCAGCACGCCCAGCGCCTTGAGCGTCGCCTCCCACGGGCCGGAGGTGAACACCACGGCGTCGCCCGCCTGCGCCTTCACCGATTTCAGAAATTCATCCAGCAGCTCGCCGGGGAAGATCACCTGCTGCTTCTCGCGCTCGCTCTCGAGCACCTTGAAGAACGTGAGGCCGCCCCCACCCGCCGCCTTCACCACGTCCTCGTATTTCCTGAGCTGGGTGCCCGAGATCTCGGCCCCGCCGGGGATGGTGATGGCGACGCCGATACCGCCTTCCGCCTTCGCCCCGTTCGCGATCACGTTGCGCGGCGAGCGCGCGTGGATCGCGGTGGTGTCGGTAAACTCGAGGCCGAAGCGGAGATCGGGCTTGTCCGAGCCGAAGCGGCTCATCGCGTCGCGAAAGGTCATGCGCGGGAAGGGGGTCTTGATCTCCACCCCCAGGCATTCCTTCCACAGCGCCTGGAACAGGCCCTCGACCGCGGTGAACACCTCCTCCTCTGTGACGAAGCTCATTTCGAGATCGATCTGAGTGTGCTCGGGCTGGCGGTCGGCGCGCAGGTCCTCGTCGCGCAGGCACCGCGCGACCTGGAAGTAGCGGTCCACCCCCGCGATCATGAGGGTCTGCTTGTAGAGCTGCGGCGACTGCGGCAGCGCGTAGAACTTCCCGGGATGCACCCGGCTCGGCACGATGTAATCGCGCGCGCCCTCCGGCGTGGGCTTGACCAGGATCGGAGTCTCGACCTCGAGGAAGCTCTGGCTCGAGAGGTAGGCGCGCGCCGCCTGCATCGCGCGGTGGCGCAGCGCCAGCACGCCGGCCAGCTCGGGGCGCCTGAGGTCCAGGTAGCGGTAGCGCAGTCGCAGGTCCTCGTTGGCGAGCCGGAGCTCCTCGTTCACCTGGAACGGCAGCGGGTCGGCGGACGAGAGCACCTTGAGCTCGCGCACCTCGAGCTCGACCTCGCCGGTCGGAAGCTCCGGGTTCACGGATTCGGCCGGGCGAATCGCCACCGCGCCGCGCACCGCGATCACCCACTCGTTGCCGAGCCGCGCGGCGCGCTCCAGCAGCTCTCCGCCCGCGACGTCGGGGCGGAACACCACCTGGGTGATCCCGTAGCGGTCGCGCAGATCCACGAACAGCACGCCGCCGTGGTCGCGCATCCGGTGCACCCAGCCCATCAGGATGGCGTGTTGCGAGGCGTCGAAGCGTTTGAGCTCGCCGCAGGTGTGCGTGCGGCGCCAATCGCCCAGGTCTTCCAGGCTCAATCCCGTCGCCTCCGTCATGGGGCCGTGCTCCGGGTGCGGCGCTCCGCGAGCCGCTCGCGCAGCGTGCCGGCCAGCGCGTCGCGCGGGATCGCGGTCTGATCGCCGCGCTCGAGGTCGCGGACCACGACCTCGCCGCGTTTCCATTCGTCCTCGCCGAGCAGCACCGCGATGCGCGCCCCGCTCTTTCCCGCGCTCTTCATCTGCGCGTTGAGCCCGCGCGCCTCGAGGTCGCAGTCCACTTTGAACTCGCGGCGCAGGTCGCGCGCGAGCCCGAGCGCCGCCGCTCGCGTGCCCTCCATGGCCACGATGTAGACCCCGCCTCCCGCCGCGGCGGGAGTGAGCCCGCGCTCCTCCACCACCAGCAGCGTGCGGTCGAGGCCGATCGAGAAACCCACGCCCGGGGTCGGCGGGCCGCCCAGCGATTCGATCAGCCCGTCGTAGCGGCCGCCGCCGCCCAGCGCGCTCTGGGCCCCGAGCGAGCGGTCGTGCACCTCGAACGCGGTGCGCGTGTAGTAGTCGAGCCCGCGCACCAGCCCGTGGTCGATCTCGTGCGCGATGCCGAGCGTGGCGAGCCCCACCAGCACGGCGTCCCAATGCCCCCGGCTCTCCGCGTCCAGCACCTCGAGCATGCGCGGCATGGGCGGTGCGTGTGCCGGGGCTCCCCACTCGCCGCGCAGCAGCGCCAGGTCGCCCTCGTCCTTGCTGTCGAGCACGCGCAGCGGGTTCTCGTCGAGCCGGCGCTGTGAGTCCGGACCCAGCCGCGAGCGCACCGGCGCGAGCCACGCGCGTAGCGCTTCCCCATAGGAGTGCCGCGTCTCCGGTGTGCCGACGCTGTTCACCGCGACCGTGAGGTTCGTGAATCCCCACGCCTCGAACAGGTCCACGAACAGGGCGATGATCTCGACGTCGGCCCCGGGCGCATCGGTGCCGATCACCTCGGCCCCGATCTGCCAGAACTGGCGGAAGCGCCCCTTCTGCGGCCGGCCGTAGCGGAACATCGGGCCCATGTACCACAGCCGGTGAATGCGGCCCTGCGACGCGAGCCCGTGCTCGAGATAGGCGCGGCACACGCCCGCCGTGCCCTCGGGGCGCAGCGCCAGGTCGCGGTCCCCAAGATCCTTGAAGCGGTACATCTCCTTCTGCACCATCTCGCTCGACTCGCCCGAAGTGCGCGCGAACAACTCGTACTCCTCGAACAGCGGGGTGCGGATCTCGCGATAGCCGTAGCGTTCGAGCACGCCGCGCGCGCGCGACTCCGCCCATTGCCAGCGCGAAAGCTCCTCCGGCAGCAGATCGCGCGTGCCGCGCGGCGCCTGGAACTTGAGACCCATGACCCCCCGCTCTCCTACTCGCGGGCGAACACCAGGTAGACCAGCTGCGCCACCGTCAGACCCACGGTGTCGGCCAGCAGGTCGAGCGCGCTCGACTGGCGGCCCGGGATGAACGACTGGAAGAATTCGTCGCCGGTTCCCACGATGATTCCGAACGAGAGCGCGATGAGCGCGGCGAACAGCGGCAGCGGCAGCCGCATCGTGGCGCGGATCGCGCGCGCGACCAGCACGCCCAGTCCGAAGTACTCGAGTACGTGGTAGACCTTGTCGGCGTTCTGGAACTGGAGCAGCGGCACCTCCAGGTAGGGCTGCGCGCTCAAGGTGATGATGACGGTGACGTACGCCAGCACCGGAAGCCAGTTGGCCAGGAACAGGAAGAAGAACCGCCGCTCCGGGGGTCGCCGCACTCCGTCGTCCTCCATGGTGGATCGCGTGCCGGGCACGTCCCTCGGGAGCCGCGCGCTCGACTCGCCGCCGAGCGGGCCAGCGGGGAAAAATGGAGCGCACCATAGCACGCGCTCCGCGCGTTCCGCTATCGTCGCGGCCTCGCCTCGAAGCACCCGCTCGTGACTGCGAAACACGCTCGTAGCCCTCACGAGAGCGAGCCGCGCCTCAGAGTGCAGCTTGACGCTGCGCGGCACGGCCCGTAGATTAGCCGCCGCTATTCTCCCGCGCGCGATCGAGCGCGCGACGGTGCGCGCCGCTAGCTCAATTGGCAGAGCAA